>NZ_JBWKKP010000011.1:0-35237 GCF_056431485.1 Streptomyces sp. NPDC045899 | reverse complement strand
GGTTGAGGAGGCTGGGGGCGCGTCAGGGGGTGTGGGGGGGTGTGGGTGGAGTGAAGAGGTCTGGGGCCGGGACGTGTGGGGGCTGGGGGCCCCCCCCCCCCCCCCCCCCGGCCGTGCTTGCTCAGATCCGCCCGCGTGTCACTTCTTGCGGCGGCGGCCGCCCTTGTTGGCCTTGCGGCGCTCGGCCCGGGTCAGTCCGTCGGCCTCGGAACGCGGCGCCGGAGCCGTCTCACCGTTGGTGAAGTCGCCCTCCACGACGCCGCCCTCGCCGTCCACCGTCGGGGCGGAGAAGTGCAGCCGGTCCGGCCGCTGCGGGGCCTCCAGGCCCTTCGCGCGGATCTCGGGCCGCGCCGGGGCCGCGCCGGCGGGCGCGCCCGCCGGAACCGCGTCCTGGACGTCGGCGGCCTCGGCCCGCTCCGCGCCGTCCTCGACCGGAACCTCCTCGACCTGCTGCTCGACCTGGACCTCCAGGTTGAACAGATAGCCGACCGACTCCTCCTTGATCCCGTCCATCATGGCCTGGAACATGTCGAAGCCCTCGCGCTGGTACTCGACCAGCGGGTCCTTCTGGGCCATCGCGCGCAGCCCGATGCCCTCCTGGAGGTAGTCCATCTCGTAGAGGTGCTCACGCCACTTGCGGTCCAGGACCGACAGCACGACCCGCCGCTCCAGCTCCCGCATGATCTCGGAGCCGAGCTGCTCCTCGCGGGCCGCGTACTGCTCGTGGATGTCGTCCTTGATGGAGTCGCCGATGAACTCGGCGGTGATCCCGGCACGGTCGCCCGCCTCGTCCTCCAGCTCCTCCACGGTCACCTTCACCGGATAGAGCTGCTTGAACGCGCTCCACAGCCGGTCGAGGTCCCACTCCTCGGCGAAGCCCTCGACGGTCTCCGCCTGGATGTAGGCGTCGATGGTGTCGTCCATGAAGTGGCCGACCTGCTCCTGGAGGTCCTCGCCCTCCAGGACCCGGCGGCGCTCGCCGTAGATGACCTCGCGCTGCCGGTTCAGGACCTCGTCGTACTTCAGGACGTTCTTACGGGTCTCGAAGTTCTGCTGCTCGACCTGGGACTGGGCGGAGGCGATGGCGCGGGTGACCATCTTGTTCTCGATCGGCACATCGTCCGGCACATTGGCCATCGCCATGACGCGCTCGACCATCTGCGCCTTGAACAGCCGCATCAGGTCATCGCCGAGCGAGAGGTAGAAGCGGGACTCACCGGGGTCGCCCTGACGGCCGGAACGACCGCGCAGCTGGTTGTCGATCCGGCGCGACTCATGGCGCTCGGTGCCCAGCACATACAGCCCGCCGAGCTCCTTGACCTCCTCGAACTCGGCCTTGACCGCGGCCTCGGCCTTCTCCAGGGCGGCGGGCAGCGCGGCCGCCCACTCCTCGGAGTGCTCCACCGGGTCCAGGCCCTGCTGGCGCAGATCGGCCTCGGCGAGGTCGTCGGGGTTTCCGCCGAGCTTGATGTCGGTACCGCGGCCCGCCATGTTGGTGGCGACGGTGACGGCGCCCTTGCGGCCCGCCTGGGCGACGATCGTCGCCTCCCGGTCGTGCTGCTTGGCGTTGAGCACCTCGTGCGGCACACCCCGCTTGGCGAGCTGCTGCGAGAGGTACTCGGACTTCTCCACCGAGGTGGTGCCGACCAGGACCGGCTGGCCCTTCTCGTGCTTCTCGACGATGTCGTCGACGACCGCGTCGAACTTCGCCACCTCGGTGCGGTAGATGAGGTCGGACTGGTCGATCCGGGCCACATCGCGGTGGGTCGGGATCGGCACCACGCCCAGCTTGTAGATCTGGTGGAACTCGGCGGCCTCGGTCATGGCCGTACCGGTCATTCCGGAGAGCTTGCCGTAGAGGCGGAAGAAGTTCTGCAGGGTGATCGTGGCGAGGGTCTGGTTCTCGTCCTTGATGTCCACCCCTTCCTTCGCCTCGATCGCCTGGTGCATGCCCTCGTTGTAGCGGCGGCCCGCGAGGATACGGCCGGTGTGCTCGTCAACGATCATGACTTCGCCGTCCATGACGACGTAGTCCTTGTCCTTCTTGAAGAGTTCCTTGGCCTTGATGGCGTTGTTGAGGTAGCCGACCAGCGGGGTGTTGACGGACTCGTAGAGGTTGTCGATGCCCAGCCAGTCCTCGACCTTGGTGACGCCCGACTCGTGGATGCCGACGGTGCGCTTCTTCTCGTCGACCTCGTAGTCGCCGGTCTCCTCCTGGCCCTTCTGCAGGTTGGCCGCCTCACCCTTGGTCAGCCGGGTGACCAGCTTGGCGAAGTCGCCGTACCACTTGGTGGCCTGGTCGGCCGGACCGGAGATGATCAGCGGCGTACGGGCCTCGTCCACCAGGATGGAGTCGACCTCGTCGACGATCGCGAAGTTGTGGCCGCGCTGCACCAGCTCGTCCTGCGACCACGCCATGTTGTCGCGCAGGTAGTCGAAGCCGAACTCGTTGTTGGTGCCGTAGGTGATGTCGCAGTTGTACTGCTCGCGGCGCTGCGCCGGGGTCATGTTGGCGAGGATGCAGCCGACCTCGAGGCCGAGGAACTTGTGCACCCGGCCCATCCACTCGGAGTCACGCTCGGCCAGGTAGTCATTGACCGTGATCAGGTGGACGCCCTTGTCGGACAGCGCGTTCAGATACGCCGGGAGGGTGCCGACCAGGGTCTTGCCCTCACCGGTGCGCATCTCCGCGACATAGCCGAGGTGAAGGGCGGCACCACCCATCAGCTGGACGTCGTAGTGGCGCTGGCCGAGCACCCGCTTGGCGGCCTCGCGCACCGTGGCGAACGCCTCCGGCATCAGGTCGTCCAGGCTCTCGCCGTCCGCGTACCGCTGCTTGTACTCGTCGGTGAGGGCGCGCAGCTCGGCGTCGGAGAGGGACAGGAAGTCCTCTTCGATGGAATTGACCTGGTCCGCGATGCGGTGCAGCTTGCGCAGGATCTTTCCTTCGCCTGCACGCATGAGCTTGTTGAGAACGGACACGTAGGCTGGCTCCTTGCCGGTCGGGCCTGGCGGTCGGGTGCGCTGGCGCGGCATTGTCAAGGGGCACAGGCCCCGCCGCAACGGCCATCGTAAGACAGACCCCGCCACGCCGGGAGGTCCGTCACCACGAGGACCAGGTGTCACCTCACCCCTTCAACGCCCGAGACGGGCTCCAGGTGCCCCGATTCCGGAAAACCGCTCGCGGTGAGTGACCGGAGGAACGCAGACTCGGCTGGATGGAGCCCGTCACCCTCACCACCGAGCGCCTCGTCCTGCGCCCCTTCCGGTCCTCCGACGCGGGCGCGGTCTTCGCCGCATGTCAGGACCCCGACATCCAGCGCTGGACCCCGGTGCCGTCCCCGTACGAGCGCGGGCACGCGGAGGAATTCACCGGGCGCACCGTGCCGGACAACTGGCGCGACGACGCCGCGTACGACTTCGCGGTGCTCACCAAGGGTGACGAGGTGCTGGTGGGTGCCATGGCGCTGGTCCGGCTGGAGCGGCTGTACGGACCGGAGCACCAGGCCGAGCTCGGCTACTGGACGGTGCCCGGACACCGGCGGCGCGGCTACACCGGTGAGGCCGCGCGGGCGGTGATCGAGTGGGCGTTCACCACGCTGGGGGTGGAGCGCCTGGAGTGGTGCTGCGAGGCGGGGAACGAGGGCTCGCGCGCGGTCGCGCTCGCGGCGGGCTTCCGGATGGAGGGGACGGACCGGGCGCGGATCGTCCACCGGGGGACCCGGCGGGACGCCTGGCGGGGCGCGCTGCTGCCCTCGGACTGGCGGCTGCCGTCGGCCACCCCCTATCTCCCCCACCCCCATGCTCCGGTGGACCGGTCGGACGAGCCGACGGCGGTCTGAGGGGGCTCACGCCCGGGGCCGTTGACGGCGGGCGTTGACGGGGCCGTCGACAGAGCCGTTGACGGCGGGCGCGCCGCAGGGGGCTCCGGGGGCGGTACGAACGGCGCCGGCGGGCGTTGTCAGTGGGGCCGGTTACGGTGGCGCGCATGACGAATCCCGCGCCCGGGTCCGGAGCGGACCGCAAGCCCGAGTACACCCTCTCCGCCGATGAGGCGCGCCGGATCGCGCTGCGCGCCCAGGGCCTGCTGGGCGCCCCCGACCGGCGCGGCGGGGTGCGCGGCGTCCTGCGTCATCTGGGCGCGGTGCAGCTGGACACGATCTCGGTGCTGGCCCGCTCGCACGAGCTGATCCCCTACGCACGGCTGGGCGCGGTCGGCCGTCCGGCGGTCGAGTCGGCGTACTGGACCGGCACCGGCGCCTTCGAGTACTGGTCGCATGCGGCCTGTGTGCTGCCGATCGAGGAGTGGCCGCACTTCGCGTTCCGCCGCCGCGCCTACCGCACCCGTCCGCACTGGAACCACGACCTGCCGGACGGGGCGTACGGGACGGTCATCGAGCGGCTGCGCGCGGACGGCCCGCTGACCGCGACCGAGCTGGGCGGCGCCAAGAACGGCGGCCCGTGGTGGGACTGGTCGGCCGCCAAGGTCGCGGTGGAGCGGGCGCTGATGTTCGGCGAGGTGGTGTGTGTCGAGCGGCGCGGCTGGAAGCGGGTGTACGACCTGGCCGAGCGCGCGGTGCCGGACACCCTGCTCCATGACGACCTGGACGACGCGGAGTGTCTGCGGCGGCTGGTCCGGCTGGCCGGGCAGTCCCTGGGAGTGGGGACGCGGGCGGACATCGCCGACTACCACCGGCTCAAGGGTGAGCAGGTGGACGCGGTGATCGCGGACTCCGGTCTGGTGCCGGTGGAGGTCGCGGGCTGGGACAAGGCGGCCTGGGCCGATCCGGAGGCGCTGGCGACCACCCCGCGCGGACGGCACCGCACCACGCTGCTGTCGCCCTTCGACTCGCTCATATGGGACCGGGCCCGCACCGAGCGGATCTTCGGCTTCGCCCACCGGCTGGAGGCGTATGTGCCCAAGCCCCAGCGGATCCACGGCTATTTCGCCATGCCGCTGCTGTCCGGCGGTCGGCTGCTGGGCCGGGTGGACCCGGCGCGCGAGGGCCGGACGCTGGTGGCCCGGCAGGTGTCGCTGGAGTCGGCGAAGGCGGTGGCCCCGATGGCCGAGGCGCTGCGGGAGGCGGCCGGCTGGGTCGGCTGTGACGCGGTGCGGATCGAGCGCGTCGACCGCCCGCAGCTGGCGGCGCCCCTTGCGGCGGCGGTCGGCTGACCGCCCCGCCGGGGGCGGTCCGGCTCACCGGATCTCGAGGATCTTCTCCCGCATCGCGTAGACCACGGCCTCCATCCTGGAGTGCAACTGCAACTTCTCCAGGATGTTGCGGACATGGTTCTTCACGGTGTTCTCGCTGATGAACAGCTCCTTGGCGATGTCCCGGTTGTTCATCCCGGTGGCCACCAGCTTGAGCACCTCCAACTCACGGTCGGTGAGCCGGGGCGCGGGCACCAGCCGCCGCTCATCGGTGCGCTGGATCATCGACTTGAACTCGGTCAGCAGCTTGGCCGCCATCGACGGGCTGATCTGCGACTGACCGTCGGCAACCGCCCTGATCGCGGTGGAGACCTCGTCGGTGGAGATCTCCTTCAGCAGATAGCCCGTGGCCCCGGCCTTGATCGCGTCATAGAGGTCGGCTTCCTCATCGCTGATCGTCAGCATGATGATCTTGGCGCTGGGTGCCACCTCCTTGATGGAGGTACACGCCTCGATCCCGCCCCGCTTGGGCATCCGCACGTCCATCAGGACGATGTCGGGGAGCAGATCCGCCGCCTTGTCCACGGCCTCGGCGCCGTCCCCGGCCTCGCCGACGACCTGGATGTCCTCCTCCTGGGCGAGGACGATCTCCAACCCACGCCGGAAGAGGGCGTGGTCGTCCACCACGAGGACCCGAATCGGCTCCTTGCGCGGCTCACCGCGCGACTCGTCCCGGTCCGAGGCGATGACATGATCATCGCTGTGGCCGGAGACGGGCCCGAAGCTGTCCGCCATCGTTCCTCCCCCTGAAGGCCATGGCCCTTGCGGTCTGCACACTGTGGTGCTCGGTGCGGTACGGCATCAACCAGTCCTCTCGCTGCGCCGGTTGGCCGTTCGAGGGGCCATGATTTCATGCCCGGGCGGCGGAATGGTCCCGCCGTGGTCGCACGGAGAAGCCCCGGGGGGCGCATGGGCGCTCCGGGGCATCACATCGTCCACCCCCGTATGCATCCATGACCGGATCCGTTGCGTGTGCACAGCCAGGAGTACGTACGCACTGGGCTGTTGCACTCAGATCCGGCGGTCCAGTGTGCTCGGTCGCACACCCTGGTCGGTCGTGCGGGATCGCGCGGCACCCGGCCGCGCGATCCCGCCTGCTGATGTCTACGCCCCGGACGGGTCAGCCGCCGAGGGCACCTCCCGCGCCGCCGGGCTCCTCGCCCACGAACGCCTCCGGCTGAAGATGAATCACCCCGTAGTCATAGCCGTGCCGCCGGTAGACGACGCTCGGCCGGTTGGTGTCGGAGTCGACGAACAGATAGAAATCGTGCCCGACCAGCTCCATCTCGTAGAGGGCCTGGTCGAGCGTCATCGGGGCGGCGGCGTGGGTCTTCTCCCGGACCACCAGCGGGCCTTCACCCTGCACCTCGAGGGGGCCCATCCGAGTGGTGGGGACGGTGTCCACGGCCGTGCGCTGGGCGGCGATCTCGCCATGCCCGTTGATGCGCGCCGCGTTGGGGACGGTCACGGCCACATCACTGGCCGGGATGCGACCGTTGCCACGTCGGGTGTGGCGCTTGTCGTGCTGCTTGCGCATCCGTGCCTCCAGCTTGCCGGCCGCGAGGTCCAGCGCTGCGTACGGATCGGCTGCCGCGGCCTCTGCCCGGATCACCGGACCACGGGAGCGGAGGGTGATCTCCACTCGGTCCGAGCGGTCGGCCTGCCGCGGGTTGTGCTCTTTGGACACCTCGACGTCGAGGCTGATGACCTTGCCGTCGAGCTTCTGGATCTTGTCCAGCTTCAGCTTCTCGGCCACGTGCTTCCGGAACCGCTCGGGCACATCTGTTTTCCGGCCCTTGACGACGATGTCCACGCAGAACTCCGTTCCCGGGTGACTCCGGCTCGGCCGGAGCTTCATCCCTTGTGCACTAGGCCCCGGCGTCTTCCGGAGCCACCGACTTGGCGGTTTCGACTCCTCCTTCCCACGGGGGACGACTCCACCCCACTTGATGCACGGCTCACGAGAATGCAGGCAAAACACGCCAAGCGGATTTGTGAGTCATAGCACTAGCCATTCCTCACAACCGAACATAGCTCGCCTGGACGGATGTCGGCACCCCCTACCGGCACGTACCTCCGAACAGGTGCTTTGCTGCCCTCACCACCTGCAACGATGCGACTTCGTATTCAGTTCCGGATGAGGCAATCGGGGGGCGCGGCCACCACCGCCGCCCCGACGACCAGGCCATCCGCCGCCGACACCGCCCGCGCCGCCTCGGCGAGCGAAGCACCGGTCGTCATCAGGTCGTCCACCAGCACGGCCGGGCCCGTGGACAGCAGCCGCCCACCGCCGGGAACCACCCCCAGCGCACCCGATACGTTCACCAGCCGGTCCCGCGCGCCAAGACCCGACTGATCGCGTACCCTGCGCGCCTGCCGCAGCACCGGGGGAACCCGCACCGGACACCCCGCGCCGCGCAGCACACCTGCCGCCGCGAGCGCGATCCGCCGCGCCGGATCATGGCCCCGGGCTCCCACCGCCCGCCGCGCCGAGGGCACCGGTACCAGCAGCAGCGGCCCCTCGGGCCCCCACGCCGGTCTGAGCCGCCCCGGCCCGCTCCGCACCGGTCTACCGGGGCTGCCGGGCCCTGGTCCGGTCACCGGCCCGCCCGGACGGTCCGGACGAGGTCTGCCCGGCCGGGAGCACACCGTCCGCACCGCGCCCGCCAGCGCCTCGCCCAGCGGCCCCGCCAGCCGCAGCACACCACGCTCCTTGTGCGCCAGCAGCACCGCCCGGACCTCATCCGCGTACTCGGCCGCCGCATGGACCACCGGCAGCCCCGGCGGCACCGGACTCGGCTCCACCCGTCGCGGCCCGCATCCCCGCAGTACATCCCCGCATCGGTCACACAAGGTGCCACCAGGCCGACCGCAACCCGCGCAGTCCGCCGGCAGCACCAGGTCGGTCATCTCCTGCCACCAGCCCCGCATGGCTCCACTGTCCCGGCGGCCGGGCCGGTGCGCCACCCCCTGTGGATATCCGCGCACATGTGGACAACCGGCGTCCCCTGCGCGCAGGTCCCGGCGATCCGCGGCCCAGTGGCCCCCGTGGCGCGGGCCTGGCCACGGGAGATGACGGCCCCCGCGCGGCCCACGAGGGGCCCAGCCGCCCGCTAGCCCGGGTAGACCGGGGCCGTACCCTCCTCGTCCACGGTCTTCCAGTCGGTGTCCGGCAGCAGCCGCACGATGCCGTTCTCCCTGGTCTGCGCGAGGAGCGGCCGGGTCTGGTCCTCGGAGGCGGTGATCGCCTCCACCCCGTTCGGCCCCGGCACCTCCGGCACGTCCGCCGGAGAACCGTCCGTCTCCACGTACTGGAGCTGCTGCACACCGGCCGACTCCCGGCCCGCGACCACCAGGCGGCTGTCCCCCGCCCAGGAGACCGTGTCCACGTTCTCCAGCTTGGGCGCCACCGTGTGCACCCCCTGGACCGACAGCTTCGGCTCCTCCGCGGTGCCCTTCCGCTCGATCCGGCCCAGCCGCAGCGTGGTGTGGCCCGCGTGTTTGACCAGCATGGCGATCCGGGTGCCGTCGGCGGACACCCGCAGCGCGGTGATCCGGCCACCGCCCAGCTTCGGCAGCCGGACCTCGTCCGCCTGACCGGTGCCACCGCGCAGCCGCAGCAGCCTCGGCCGCTCCGGATCGCGGTCGGCCACCCACAGACCGCCCAGACCGTCCCAGCTCGGCGTGGTCAGCCCGTGCTCGGCGCTGCCGCCCTGGCTGTGCAGCAGGGCCCGGCCGCGCTCGGCACCGGGCGTCAGCCCGGTCACGTACAGCGACCGGCCGTCCGACGTGACGCCCGCGGCGTCCCGCTCATCGCGCGAGACCGCCACCGCACCCAGCCCCGCGCCGTCGGCGCCGAACGGACCCGGCACCGGCCGCGGCCGGTCCTCGTCGTCGGACAGCCGCACCATCCGGTGCTCGGAGTCCACGAAGTACTGATGGCGGGGCTGGCCGTTGACGAAGTCCGGCGCATACGCGCGCGCCGCGTCGCTCGACAGCGAGCAGAGCTCCGACCCGTTCTGCCGGTCCAGCTTCACCGAGCTGACCTCGGACGATCCCTCGCCCAGGTTCTGCACCGTGAACAGCGTCTGCGCCGCCATCCGCACACAGCGGCTCCGGCTGATGTTCGCCGCCCGGTCGTTGAGCCGGACCCGCAGCGAGTTCGAATCGTCCAGCGACAGCTTCTCGCCACGCCGGCCAAGAGCCGTACCGGTCGGGAACGAGGTGCTGACCACCCCGTCCAGCCAGCCCGTCGGACCGTCCAGCAGCGCACTCACCGTCGAGGTCAGCGGATCGATACGGCGCCGCAGATAGACCGGATCGGCCACCAGGACGTTGTCCCCCACCCGGGAGTCCTCGGCGTCCGGGCCCAGCTTGGCGAAGTAGTACTTGTTGACCGAGCGGTAGATGCGCTCGAAGTCGGACTCGCCGAGCACCAGCCCCGGCGGCGGTCCGTCGATCCGCCACTCCGAACCGCTCAGCGTGAGGTGGATGCGCTCCTCGTACCGCGCCTCATCGGGCTGGTAGGCGTGCGCGGCGTCCACACTGGCGATCCGCTTGCCGGACAGCACCACCGTCTTCCCGCCGCCGTCCCGGTCGCCCGGATCGGTCTCCACCCGCACCTCCGGCGCCTGGGCCAGCACCGTGGTGCGCGCGAACGGGTCCCAGCTCTCCGCCGCGCCCTTGGTGAGGTACTCCTTCGCCGTGGCGAAGTTCGCCTCATCACTCGTGGTGGCCTCCAGGAAGCCCGAGACCAGCTCGGCGGGCTGCTCCCCCTTGCCCGGGCTCACCCCGTACACCCGCACCTGCGAATCGACGTCGGAGCGCGGCGAGGAATCGACCCGCCGCACATCCCCGCTGTCCGGCATGGAGGCGCAGCCGGTCAGCAGCAGCACTCCACAGGAGGCCAGGGCAGCCGTGCTCACGCCCCAGCGTCGACGGAAGAGATGGTGATCGGCACGGTCATCGCCCACGAGGGCGGCCCTCCCCTTCGTTCTGTGGCGCCGGCCGGACGGCCGACGAGCCCTGCGACGCCTCCTGCGCACCGCGCACCACCCGGGCGCCGCTCCCCGGCAGCGCGGTCGGATCGGCGGACGGCGCAGGGGCCTCGGCAGGCGGCAGCAGCTCACCGGCGGGCAGCCCGGAACGGGGCTGGGCAGGCACCGAGGCCAGCCGCTCCGCCGCGGGCCGCGCCGGAGCCGCATCGTCCGGACGGCGGTTGCGCCGCGAGTCCTCGGGCTCCAGCGGGATCGGGGAACCACGCAGGGTGTCGCTGGTGGTACGCGGCAGCGTCAGCCGGAACTGCGAACCGCCGCCCGGCTCGCCCCACGCCTGGAGCCAGCCGCCGTGCAGCCGGGCGTCCTCCACCGCGATCGACAGCCCCAGACCGGTGCCGCCAGTAGTACGGGCACGGGCCGGGTCGGCCCGCCAGAAGCGGTTGAACACCCGGGTCGCCTCGCCGGGCTTGAGCCCGACGCCGTAGTCCCGCACGGCGACCGCGACCGCGCCGCCCGCCGTCGCCAGCCGTACCACCACATCGCGGCCCTCACCGTGCTCCACGGCGTTGACCACCAGGTTCCGCAGCACCCGCTCCACGCGGCGGGCGTCCGCCTCGGCGATGACCGGGGCCTCCGCGCCGCGCACCACGATCCGGGTGCCCTTGGCCTCGGCCAGCGGCTCGGCCCCGTCGACCACCCGGTTCACCACATCGCGCAGATCGATGGGCTCGGCCTCCAGGGCCGCCGCACCCGCGTCGAAACGGCTGATCTCCAGCAGATCGGCGAGCAGCGATTCGAACCGGTCCAGCTGGCCCCACAGCAGCTCCGCCGAACGCGCGGTCACCGGATCGAAGTCCTCACGCGCCTCGTGGATCACATCGGCGGCCATCCGCACCGTGGTCAGCGGGGTGCGCAGCTCATGGGAGACATCCGAGACGAAGCGGCGCTGCATCCGGGACAGCTCCTCCAGCTGCTGGATCTTGAGCTGGAGGTTCTGCGCCATCTTGTTGAACGACTCACCGAGCCGGGCGATGTCGTCCTCGCCGGTGACCTTCATCCGTTCCTGGAGCAGCCCGGCCGCCAGCCGCTCGGAGATCCCGGCGGCCATCCGCACCGGTGTGACCACCTGCCGGACCACCACCCAGGCGATGGCGCCGAGCAGCACCACCACGAACACCCCGGCCGTGGCCAGCGTGCCCTTCACCAGGCTGAGCGACTTCTCCTCCTGGGTGAACGGGAAGAGGTAGTACAGCTGGTACGCGTCACCACGGTTGTCGTCCAGCCGCTTGCCGATGATCAGCGAGGGCTCGGCCCCGCCGGACGCGGCGTGCACGATCCTGCCGTACCGCTCGAACGGTGCCGTCCCCTCGTCCACCTGCTTGCGCAGATCGGCGGGAACGCTGTCGGGCCGGACATCACCGGAGGCGCGCGGACCACGGCTGGAGACATAGGTCGTCTCACCCGAGTCCGAACTGAGCGCCATCACGGAGTACGCCCCCTTGCCACCACTGGCAAGCTGCTCCACCAGCGCGTTCAGCCAGGCGCCGGAATCCTGCGCACCACGGCCGGAGGCACTCGCGCCGTCCTGGCCCCGGCTGTCACTTGAGCGGTCGGCCATCTGCTCGGCCACCTCGAACCCACCGGCGGCCTGGCCCTGCGCGGCATGCCGCTTGGCATCCAGCAGACCGTTGCGCACCTGGCCGATGACCACCAGGCCCAGCAGGATCACCACGCCCAGCGACATCAGCAGGGTGGTGGCGACCACGCGCAGCTGGATGTTCCGCCGCCACAGCCGGGCGGCGGGAAGCAGCGGACGGTGCACCCACCGTCCGAACAACCGGATCAACGGATGGGCCGGCCCTCCGGACGCCCCGTCGGGCAGCAGATGCCCGCCGCTCCACAACCTTCGGAGCAGCGGTATCTCACCCGCCGGGTCAGGACGCCCCGTACGGGCGCCCTCCGGAACCCCGCCCCCCGGTCCACCGGACTGCGGAGCCGTACCACCACGTGACATCTCAGCTGGGCCCGGCCTTGTATCCGACACCGCGCACGGTCACGACGATCTCCGGCCGCTCCGGGTCCTTCTCGACCTTGGAGCGCAGCCGCTGCACATGCACATTCACCAGGCGGGTATCGGCGGCATGCCGATAGCCCCACACCTGCTCCAGCAGTACCTCACGGGTGAACACCTGCCACGGCTTACGGGCCAGGGCCACCAGAAGATCGAACTCAAGCGGTGTCAGCGCTATCGACTGGCCGTCGCGCTTCACCGAGTGCCCGGCCACATCGATCACCAGATCGCCGATGGCCAGCTGCTCGGGCGCGGGCTCCTCGGAGCGCCGCAGCCGCGCCCGGATCCGGGCCACCAGCTCCTTCGGCTTGAACGGCTTGACGATGTAGTCATCGGCGCCGGACTCCAGCCCGACCACCACATCGACGGTGTCGCTCTTGGCCGTGAGCATGACGATCGGCACCCCGGACTCGGCCCGGATCAGCCGACACACCTCGATGCCGTCCCTGCCGGGCAGCATCAGATCAAGCAGCACCAGATCAGGCTTGGCCTCGCGGAAGGCGGCTAGGGCCTTGTCGCCGTCCGACACGAACGACGGTTCAAAGCCTTCGCCACGCAGCACGATGCCGAGCATCTCTGCCAGTGCGGTGTCGTCGTCGACGACAAGGACGCGTCCCTTCATATCGACATCATCCCATTTTCGCATCTGGTCAATAGAGCAGGATGTCCTGGATCACTGCCCAGGGAGTGCTGTCGGCTGGTGTCGGTCACTGTCGGTGGGGTCCTGTCGCTGTTGATGTCAGTCGTGGATGTCAGCGCGGTCCCGCCGGTGGAGCGGGCAGCTCACACCATTGTTGCCGCACTGCGTCGGAAACAGTCGGGCGAACCCGATACGTATGACCGCAGCGACCCGGGCAGTCTGTCCGGGTCGCTGCCCTGTTGTAGCGCTCATCCTGGCCCCACACCAGGGAACGGACGAGGAGACCTGTCCGCCTTGTGGGTGGATCGGTAACGTGATGAAAGCCACAGTCGCCCGAGGAGGCAGCACGCAATGCGTGGTCTTGGGGATCACCTGAGCATCGGGGAACGAATCGCCTTCTACCGCAACCGGCGGGGCTACACCCAAGAGGTCTTGGCCGGGCTCGTGGGCCACAGCACCGACTGGCTGGCCAAGGTCGAACGGGGCCGCCGCAAGCCGCCCCGCATCGACAAGCTCGCCGAACTCGCCCGCGTCCTCCGAGTGCCGCTCGGAGACCTCATCGGGCAGCCGTCCCTATTGGAGGACGAGAAGCAGCAAGACGACGTCCCGGCCGTGCGCGACGCGCTCATGAGCCCGCGCCGACTTTCCCGGCTGCTGTTCGGCCCGGAAGCCGATGCGCAGCTACCGGTACCGGGGCCGGTGGCACCCATCGTTGAGCAGCGCTGGAGCGACTACCAGACCGGCAGCCTGGGCAAGGTGGTGGCCGCACTCCCCGGCCTCCTCCAGACCGCCCAGGAACTGGAGGACCGGGCCGCGCGCTCACCGGAGGAGCGGCGAGACTGCTGGGCCGTCTCAGCCCGCACTCACCACCTGGCCGCAACGACGCTGGCGAAGATCGGCGAATCCGATATCTCGTGGCTCGCCGCCGAGCGGGCCATGCGGGCCGCGGATGAATCGGGGGATCCCCTCGTGCTGGCCTCGGCTGCCCGCTCAGGCACGCACGCCCTCTTGGCCAACGGCCGATACGACGACGCCATGGAGCTGGGCGAGACCACGGCGGTCTGGCTGTCGTCCCGTATAGAAGAGGACGACCCGGCCGCGCTGAGTCTGCTGGGCATGATCCACCTGCGGGCAGCCATCGCTGCGGCGCGCCACCAGGACCGAGCGACCGCCACGAACCTGCTCGGCCGGGCCGAGACCCTGGCGGACCGGCTTGGCTCGGATGAGAACCACTGGCAGACCAGCTTTGGACCGACGAACGTCCTGCTGCACAAGCTGTCGGCCGAGCTGGACCTTGAGAACGTCTCGTACGTCGTGGAGCACGGAGACATCGACGTGGACCACATGCCGCCGGAACGGGGTGTGTCCCATCGCATCGACTTCGCCCGCGCGCTCACGCTGGCGGGTAAGGGGGACGATGCCTTCACCGAGCTGCGGACGGCCGAAGGCACATCGCCGCAGCTCGTGCGCAACAATCCTCGTGTGCGGGAGACGCTGCGAGACCTGATCAAACAGGCCCCGGTCACCGGGGGCGCTCGCTCGTCCGAGCTGTTCGCGATGGCCCAGCGATGCAAGGCGGTGCAGTGAGTACGAAGACGCGCGGAGTCCTCGGGGTCGTGGCCACGGGTGCCGGCGGGGTGGAGTCGCTGCGTACGGGGCTGGTCGAACCTGCGCTTGCGCGCGGCTGGCAGGTAGCCGTGACGTTGACTCCGACCGCAGGTGAGTGGCTGCGTGCCATCGGCGAAGTCGAGCGGCTGGAGAAGGTGACCGGGCTCCCCGTGCGGGACGCGCCGCGGTTGCCGGGTGAGGCACGGCCGCACCCCCAGGTGGACTGTTACGTGGTGGCCCCGGCGAGCGCGAACACCGTCGCCAAGCTGGCGACCGGCGTCGCTGACAACCAGGCACTGACACAGGTCTGCGAAGCGATCGGCACCATCGGCCTACCGGTCGTGGTCTTCCCCCGCGTCAACGCGGCGCACGCGCGGCATCCCGCGTGGTCGGGGCACCTCGCCACGCTCCGGGCGGGGGACGTACGGCTTGTATACGGGCCAGATATCTGGCCGCTGTACGAGCCGCGTGAGGCACCATCTGGCCGCGATCTGCCGTGGGCGGCCGTGCTCGACGCAGCCAACGAAGTGGCTACCTGAGAAGTCGTCAACACCTGTGACCTGCACAGACATGAGGACCCGGACATTCTGTCCGGGTCCTCTGCCGTTTGCGCTTGCATGCTCATTGGCATGTCAGGGAGCAACGAGCACCGCACCACTGAACTGGGCATGACTGCCGCCGAATTCGCCTTGATCAAAGCGAGTCTGCGTACCGCGCGAGCGACAGCAGAGACCCTGCTGAGCCGCGCCGACACGCTCATTGAGCGGGCGGAGTCCCGTTGCCCTCGACAAGCCGCTCCAGGCGATCGAGTCGGTCACCGAGCTGTCGGAGGGTCTCGTGAATCGTGCTGAGTTCCGACGCCAGCGCGGTGAACGCTGGGCTACTGCCAGATTCCGTGCCGAGGGGCACGGCGGGGTCGCGGACGAACGTCCCGCGCCCCTGTTGAGTGATGACCAGCCCTTCGGACCGGAGCTGTCCGTAGGCGCTCTGCACGGTCATGAGCTGGACGCCGAGCTTCTTCGCGAGCCCACGGGCCGCAGGCAACCGGTCGCCCGGCGCGTAGACCTCGTTCGCGATGTCCTCACGGAACTTCGCGGCAATCTCCTTGGCCGTCGGCTTCGGCGCGTCAGGGCTTAGCTCCATGTCACGAGCGTAGCTGTCCTAGGTCAATCCCTGGTCCGGCGAAGCGCCTTGACATTCAGATTGACCTAGGTCAATCTGAAATTGCGACGCCACCCGGCCTCCCAAGGGCCGACAGCTCGTGCTTGACCTGCACAAACGCGCCCGGAGGGCCCCGTGAAACGGGCCCGAAGGCAGCGCTCGTTGCTTGAGAACTCCACAGAGTGCCGACCCAGCCGCATGAACACGTGTGGTCGATGGGTGCAGTGTCACCACCCCGACCGCCCATGTCGGGCCGGGTGACCTGCCCGGCTCCGCCCCTCACGGCGGTGCCGGCACTTGCGTGATCTGAGACCGCAGAACCTTTGCCCGGAGCGCACGAACCCCGGGCTGAGCACCAGTGCTCACAGTCCCCGACAGCCGCGCACCTTGCGACGGGTGCCGGGTGGCTGTGGCCACTCGTGAGAGAGGTCAAACAGATGCGGCCCCCGGGAGGCACCCCGAGGACCGCGTACAGGCACCTGAATCGGAGGAACCTGTGATCACCAGCATGACACGCGGCATCCTCGCCGCGAACCCCGGCGACAGCGACCCGGACATGGACGAGGCCCTGCGGCGCGTCCGGGCGGGAGGCTCCCGATGAACCAGCCTGCCCGAATCCCCGGCGCCACCACCCAGCTCACCGAGGCGGAGTGGGAGGACCTGGCTCGCAAGAACGCCGAGCAGAACCAGCGCAGCGAGTCCAGCGCCAAGATCAAGCGCGGCTGAGAGGGGAAGCGCCATGCACCGCAGCAGCGAACAGTCCCCCACGGTCGCACAGATGCAGGCGGATGCCCGCCGGGACTACCAGCAGCACAACAGCCCCGAGACGCAGGCAGCGGCCCGTGAGCAGTCCGGCCAGGCCCGCACCGACGGCAACGCCGCGGGCGGCTCCTGGGGACGTAGCCACTAACCGACCGCGCACCCCGCCGACAGGGCAGCCGCACCCGTGAACCAGGGATGCGGCCGCCCTGTCGGCTCTCTGATCGATTCATCCTCAAGGGAGAGACGAACAGTGGTTGAGCACGTCTTCAACGCTGACAACACCGGGGCCGTGGTCCTGAACCTGGCGCTGTCCCTGGGCCGGATCACCGTGACGGTGGACCACGAGGTGGAGCGGGCCCGCGTGATCCTGCGGACCGAGGACACCTCGGGGCCCGGCGCCGACGCGGTGCGCCGGGCCACCAGCCAGACCAGCGGGCGGCAGATGTCCGTCCAGGTCCTCGAGATCTCCGGTTCCGTGATGATGAGCGGAGGCGGCAGCCGCGTCACCCAGACCGCCGGGACCATCGCCTTCGGCCAGGTGGTCACCGGGCTGACCTTCATCAACGGGCAGCTCGTCAGCGGCGGCAGCACCATGCCGGTGATCCGGCCGATCGAGGCGATCGTCACGCTTCCCGCACAGTCGAGCCTGTCGGTCGTCACCACCTCGGCCGACACCACCGTGTGTGGAAAGCTCGCCCGCCTCACGGTCCATTCGGTCTCCGGCGACGTGACCGCCATGACCGCCCACGTCGTGGAGGCTCACACCACCTCCGGAGACGTCGAGGTCGAGACCGTGACCGGCGAACTGCTCGCGCAGAGCGTCTCCGGGGATGTGCGGGTCTTCTCCTACCGGGGCGACACCGCCAACGCCACGACCAACCAGCGGCGACATCCGCCTGACCGCCACCCCCACGGCGACCGGGTTCATCACCGCCCGGTCCATCTCCGGCGACGTACGCGTCACCGGCGCCCGGCACCTCAACCCCCGCGTCCACAGCGTCAGCGGCCACACCGCCGCCTGACCATCTCCCACCCCCGCCCCGGGGCGGCGGCCTCCGGCCAGAGACAGCTCGCCGCCCCGGCTCACCTGCCCATCCATCCATCGGAGCTTTCGCCATGCGCACATTCATAGGAGATCAGGAGGCCGTCAGCGTCTCCGAGTTCGAGGAGCTGGCTTTCGGGTTCGATACGAGCCCTGTCGGTTTGGACCATGAGCTGTTCGTCGGTCCGCCGCGCCCGGAGTCGGCCAAGGACCGCCGGGCGCGGCTGGCTGTCGCGCGGGAGGTCCTGCGGGACCTGCGCCAGGCCGCCGCCGACGGTGACGAGATTGCCGCTTGGGACGCCCGCTACGCCAAGGAGCTGAGCGGGACGGTTCCCCTGCGGAAGTCGGCCGCCCACGAGCGCACTTCCTCGGTGCAGGAGGCGGCGGCATGAGCAACACCCTCGCCGCCCTGTCCGCCGCCGCCCCTGTGGCCGTCGGGTGGACCGTCCACGGACTGTGGCAGCGGCACCTGGTCGACCGCGCCGGGCGCGATGCCCTGACCGGCCTGCCACGCCGTACCGCGTTCGAGAAGAGCGCCGCCCGCATGCTGCGCAAGACCCAGCAGGGCATGGTGGCGGTGCTGGTCATCGACCTGGACGGCTTCAAGCAGGTCAACGACATTCACGGGCACGCGGCCGGTGATACCGCGATCCGCGAGACGGGGCAGCGGCTGGCCCAGTGGGCCGAGCCGCTGGGCACCGTCGCGCGGCTGGGCGGGGACGAGTTCGCCGCCACGATCCACTGCCCGGATGCCGACACCTTGCGCGGGGAGCTGACCCACCTGCACCAGTGGCTGTGCTCCGTCATCACGTACAACGAGCTGCCGCTGCCCCTGGGCGCCTCCATCGGCGCCTACCCCCACACCTCCGACGACCCCGCTCCTGATCTGTCGAGCGCGCTGCGGGCGGCGGATGAGGCCATGTACGGGGCTAAGCAGACCGGCGGTGGCTGGAGCATCAAGCACACGCTCACCCCCAGCTACCGCACCGTCAACGGCCGCCGCGCCGGCCGTCGCGGCACCGACTTCGAGCTCGAACTCGATGGGGGTGCGTCGTGACGGCCTGGCTGTTTGACCTGCTTCCGGCCGCACCTGGCTGGCTGTCCTGGGTCGCTCCGCTGGCCGGTGCCGTGCTGGCGCTCGCGCTGGCAGTGTGGACAGTGGGGCGGCTGCGGGAGTCTGTGTGGCTGTCCGGCATCGGCCCCCAGGCCGTTGTCGCCCTCGGCGGCGTCGCGGTCTCCGTCCACGGCCTGTGGGGGTTCGCCACCGACACGGCCGGGCTTCCGGATCCGTTGGCGGTGGCGTTCGTCGCCGTGTTCGACGCGGCCGAGATGACCCTGCTGGTGATGATGTACCGCACGGCCGACCCCA
Organism: Streptomyces sp. NPDC045899; assembly: GCF_056431485.1. Taxonomy (NCBI): domain Bacteria; kingdom Bacillati; phylum Actinomycetota; class Actinomycetes; order Kitasatosporales; family Streptomycetaceae; genus Streptomyces; species Streptomyces sp. NPDC045899. The sequence goes on along the minus strand of NZ_JBWKKP010000011.1, from coordinate 16,375 downwards.
AGCAGGGGTGGACGCCGGAGCTGCGGCTGATGCACCGCACCGCCTGGCTCCTGGTGAGCTTCTCCGCCGCCATGAACGCCGTCCACGCCCCGAACTGGTGGGCCCGCCCGGTCCTGGCCGCCATCCCCGGCCTGGCCGCCTGGCTGATCGAACTGCAACTGCGCAGCAAGCTGCACCGCGAGCGGCCCGACCAGGACGATGCGGCCCGGCCGGGCCCGGCCCGGCTGGTGGCACTGCTCTGGCAGCACGCATGGGCAGCACTCTTCGCCCTGCTGGGACTGGACGCCCGCACCTCCTCCTCCGCCGTCGCCCGCGCCGCTCTCGCCCAGCGGGCCGCGCACCGCGTCTACCGCCTCCGCCTGGCCCTGGAAGCCGGGTCATCCGGCAGGAGCTCACGTCGAGTGCAGCGCCGGTTGCGGCGGCTGCGGGGCCGGGCGCAGAAGGCGCTGGACCGTGCCGACGTCGCCACCGACACCGGCCAGTCACTGGCGCTGGTGCGCCGTCTGGCCGCACTCACCCGCGCGGACGAGGTGGCTCGCCTGAACTTCGCGGACGCCCCGGCAGTCCTGGGGATGATCGAGGACCTGGCGGTCACGCCGGCCGCGCAGCGGCTGGAGTCCTCGGCGCTGGCTGAGCGCGCGGATGCCGCGCGGCAGGAAGCCGAAGCGGCCCAGCGGCGCGCGGAAGACGCGCGGGAAGAGGCAGAGGCCGCGCGGAAGCGCGCGGAAGACACCCTCAGCACCGCGCAGCGCGACCTCGAAGCGGTCCGTGAGGAACACGCCGCGCTCCTTCAGCAGCGGGAGGGCGTGGACGGTGCGGTGGAGGCTGCGCGGCAGGCCGAGCAGGCCGCGCGGAAGCGCGCGGAGGACCTGATCAACGCCGCGCAGCAGGAGGCCGAGCAGATCCGCACCACCGTGGACGGCGAGCAGCAGCGGCTGGACGAACTGACCGCCGACGCGGACGCGCTCCAGCAGGCACACGGTGCCGCGCAGACCGCGTTGCAGCAGGTCAGGGACCAGGTCGAGGAAGTTGCCGCACTGCGGGATCGGCTGCTTGGGGACGTGGCCGAGCACGCGGGCAGCGATCCGGACCCGGTGTTCAAGTCTGAGGCCAAGCAGGCCGGATGGCAGCTTTACCTCGACTCCGTCACCTGCGGCCACGGGAGCGAGCCGAGCGCCGCAGACCTGGCGAAGCTGTGCTCGGTGGATCCGGGGAACGCGCGGAACTGGCTGCGTGACTTCCGTGCCGCGCGCGCCGCGCAGCTCACCGCGCACCAGCCGCGCACCCTGGCCGCCGTCAACGGCGCCGACCGCTCATGACCGCCCTGCCGGTCTACCGGTGGCACCTGGCACCGGACGGACTGGCCACACGCCGACAACTCCGCGCGATGGACCTGCGCCCCGGCGGCCAGGACGTCGTCGCGGAGCTCCAGCGGCCCCGCCGCGAGCGCGGGCGGCTGGTCGCCTACCTGTACCGCATCGACCTCGCCAAGCCGGTCCGGCCGATGACACCGGCGCGGTGGGCGTCGCTGGCCAAGGCGAACGCGGCCCGCCGCACCTGCCCGGCCTGCCGACGCGATGCCGGATACATCATCCCGCCCTCGCTCGGCATGTGCGTGACCTGCGCCTACCCGCTCGGTCTCGCCGCCTGACCTGCAACCACCCGATTCCCGAAACTCTGTTCATGCCTATGGGAGGCACCGTGAAGCAACATCTTTTCCCTCTGCTCGCCGAGGCCATCGCCGCAGCGATGGCTGGCTATCTGGGGTACCAGCTCACCACCTACGACGTGCCGCTGGCCCTCGTCGTGGCCTGTGCTCTGGCGCTGTACATCGCTTTCCGCGAGCCCTTGCACCAGGTCGCGCAGGCTCGTTACACGGTCACCCACCGCTGCGTTGTCCCCGGGTGCACCTTCACCGTCCGGCTGACCCGCGCTGACGCGGTCGAGAACCGTCGGTGGCAGGAGATCGCCGCCGCTCACCCCAGCCACACCTAACCGTCGTCCGGCACCACCAGTGAAGGCCAGCCCAGGGCATGTGGGCTGGCCTTTGCTGCGACTGCCGGAAGCAGTCGAACCCGGAGCGACTGGCGCGCCCCGGGGCACACACACCATCCCACGGAGGAGCCAATGACACCGGAGAAATGGACTCCTGACCTGCTCAAGACGCCGGAAGACCGGGCGGTCCACCTCGCACAGCGCCGGGCGCAGCTCGGACCGATCATCGATGACCTGCGACGGCTGGCCCGCGAGGTGGCCGCAGACCTCAAGGAGCGCGGGGCACTGGAGGGAGACCTGCCCTTCCAGGCCAAGGCCCGCGCCTGGACGACCGGCCGTCCGATGTTCCAGGCCGTTGACGAACTGGAGGCGGCTATCACCCACCTGGTGGCGTTCGGCGCCCGCTACGAGCGGTCGTATGAGGAGCTGCCGGAGAAGCGGGCCAGGAAGGCGGCTGACAAACAGCGGGTCAAGGAGCTGAAGGCGTCCCGCGGCGCACCGCAGCTTGAGCCGCAGCGGGACGACGAGGCCCAGCAGGCCAGTGGGGGTGGTCTCTTCGACCACCTGACGAAGGGCGCGTGATGCCCGGCAAGGATCCGGCGCGCGCGAAGCGGCTCCGCGCTGAGCTGTGGGCGCCGAGGGTCAACCAGGCCGCCGACGCCCGGTCGCGGGCCATCGTCCTGTTCGACATGGCCCGCGCGAGGCTCGCCGACGATGACCCGCTCTGGCGCTCGCTGGCGTCGGAGCTGTCGCGCTACCTGGACAGCAAGCAGTGACGCTCCGCGTTCAACAACAACGGTTCAACGAGGCGGGCTGGCCTCGCGCGCATAATGCGTGCGCGTAACGCGCGCGTACGCGAGGCGGGCCGCTACGTCAAGTAGTCGAGAGGGGCGGCCGATGGCCGACGACGACCCGGGGAATGTGATCACACTCCCCGTCATCAACCTGACTCTGCCGGGGGACGACCCGCCGGCACCGGACGGTGGGCTACCTACCCTGCCGGACACTCCTCCCGCTGTGCCGCCGGGGCGCGTCAGCCTTCCGTCTCCCGACCTGGGCGGCGACCAGGACGAGGACGACCCAGTCCCGGGGATGGTGGCGCACGCGGCTGATGCCGGGTCCCCTGCACGGGGAAACGCCTCCATGGCCATGGTGGCCATGGCCGGTATCGCCGTGGCGGCCCTGCGTGGGGCCTGGAGCGTGGCCGCGTACCTCAAGGCCCGGCGCGAGCACCACCAGGCCGTGGCGGAGAAGGCGCGGCAGGAAGCCGACAAAGGTCGCGCAGACGTGGACAAGGCCAAGGTGGAAGCCGACGCGGCCCGCCGCAGGGCCCGTATCCAAAGCGGCCCGGAGTACGGCCGCAGCGCCACCAAGGGCAGTGCGAAGCCGGGTGCCTCGTCGTTCCGTACGGCGCCGACCTTTCCTGCCAAGCCCCACCCCAAAGCGCCCGCCAAGGCCGATGCGGCCAAGAGCAGGACGCCCGACGTCAAGCGGGCCGCCGACGCGCGGAGGGAAACGCGGAAGGACGCCGCCGCTCGCTCAGGCGACAAGAAACCACCCGGGGCGTCCTCCTCGGCGGGCGTCAGGAAGGTCCCGGGCACCCTCGGGAAGATGGCACTGGCGCGGCAGGGCCGGAAGAACGACGACGCCAAGGCAGCCCGGAAAGCTGACGTCGACCGCCGTAAGGCCGATCGGGCCAGCGCCCGGAAGCAAACCGCGAATGACGCCGACGCCAAGCGGGCCCGGAAGGCCGCTAAGGACAAGGCCCTGAAGGGCAAGAGCGGCAAGCCGGAGGACCCGAAGGCGCAAGAGAAGGGAGTGCCGCGCTCGCCGGCCAAGGCCGGGAAGGATGACGGCACGTCGAAGGCCGATCTCACCAATAAGCCCAAGGGCGGCGACAAGGGCAAGGGCGATCCGCCCAAGATCGACCTGTCGAACGGCCCCAGGAAGCTGGGCCCGTCCTCGTCGCACACGCCCGGCGGTAAGCCAGGCAGCAGGCCATGGAGAGGCCGAACCAAGACGAACAGCACAAAGCAGGGCACAAAGAAGCACCGCAAGGCGCGTCAGGCTCCACGAACCGGCAAGCCCGGCGCCCCGGGTGGCCACAGCCGTAAGAACGGCGCACGTGGCGGCCCGCGTCCGCATGATGCGCCCCGCGCTGATGGCGAGTGGCTGCGTCCTCCGCCCGGCTGGAAGGTCGGCTACTCCACCGTCATCACGCGGACAGACCGCGAAACGCCCAAACCGCAGCCCGCGGCCATCGGCCGCGGCCGCCCTGGCCTGCCCGCCGGAACCTCCTCGGCCGCATCTGCGGCAAGTACCACCTTCGGGCCGACCGGTCCGGCAGCACCACAGAAGGGAGCACGCCCCATGAGCGGAGCACCGGCCGTGCGGGCCACGCAGTTCACGGACGCCGAACTGACGGTCTATGACGTCATCGACTCCGACGAGGACATGGCCGAGGAGATCCTGGCAGGCGCCGAGCACGCCAAGGTCGTCGCCGACCGATGCGAGCAGCTGACCTCCACCCTGGAGTCCCTGCGCGCTGAGCTGATCGGCAAGAAGGTCCCCGGCATCCTCGTCGGCTGGACGGCCCGGCTGATCGAGCGGGCCGCACTCGTCCAGGGCAAGGCGGAGGGCCTGGCGGCAGCGCTCCCCCGGGCCTCCGAGGCCATCGCTGCCGCAGGCCAGCGTGCAGCCGCCGCCGACAAGCACCGCGCCGACGCGGTCAAGGACGCCGGACACGTCGCTCCGGCCGAGCGCGAATACCACCAGGAGTAGCCATGAGCGAGATCGAACCGGTAGGCGGCGGCCGTATCGCGGACGGGATCGGCGATGGGGTGACCTTCACCATCGTCACCGTGAGGCTCGCATCCGCGTCCGTCTCCATGTTGTCCCTGTCCCGGGCCGTGCGGGGCGCCTACAACTACGTCGAGGGCTGCGCCAAGTCGGTTGACCGGCTGGCTGACACCGCCGCCTCGCTCCACGTGGACGCCGACGTCATCGCCGCGCACCGCGACGCGGCAGCCGTCATGCGCTCCGCATTGGCCGAGGCCGAGGAACTGGCGAACGAGGCCGCCGAGATGTCCGGCGACTTCCGCCAGGCTGCCGACGGCCACGAGGCCGATTACGGCTCGGTCGCCGCCGCCATGCAGACCGGCGACTCCGACGTGGCCGATCGGACCTACTACAGCAACCGATAACCGCAGGCGACCAGGGACGGCCCGCCGAACGGGCCGTCCCTTCGCGCGCCCTCTATAGCCAGGAGGTCATGATGCCGCCGCGCACCTACTTCGACACTGCACGGGACCGCGTCGGCCGCGTGGCCACCGCGGCCGGGGCCGCCACTCTCACCGCGGGACTCTTCACGGACGCGATGACGCAGCCGGGCCTGACGGCCGCCGTCGGCGCGGCACTGCTCGGAGTGGGCTTCTCCCCCCGCCTGTTGGCCGCACACGAGAAGGTCAAACTCGCCGCGATGATGGTCTACGCCTCGCCGCACACGGGCATGGCGGGGATCCTCGTCGCTGAGCGGGTCGCCTCCGGTGGTGTTGCTCGCCTGGTGGAGGCGGGCACTATCGCCGCTTGGACAACCGGTGTCTGGTGGATCCGCCCCGCAGCTCTGGCCAAGCGGATCGCCAAGCCCTGGCCCGCCGCCGAGCAGCTGCACGAGACGGTGCCCGCCGCCGTCCAGGCACCCGCCGATCCGGCAGCCCGCTGGTGGGCGGAGAACGTGGCCCGGGAAGGTGGCATCGCACCGGACACGCAGGTGATCGCCACCCAGCGGATCGACGCGGACCGCAGTGCAGCGGTCATCGCCGCGACGACACACGGCGAGCCCGTACCGGAGATCAGCATCACGCGGCTGTCCGCGCTGATGGACATCCCTGAAGAGCTGATCTCGATTGACCCGATCCCCGGCCGAGGCGCGGGCCTACGCATGCTCACGATCGGCAAGAAGCACGAGGCCTCCGGCGACACCTGGACCGAGATCGCCCGCTCCGCGCTGCCGGGCGTGGAGCTGGTGGAAGCGAACACGTACGAGCTGAAAGAACTGCGCTGATGGCGGCCATCAAGGAATACGTGCTCAAGACTCCCCCTGGGGGAGTGAAGAACATCGATCACAACGCACTGTGCGACCTGCTCAAGATCGATGACCCTTCTAGGGTCATCTTCGAGCAGGCCCGAGGGGAAGCGGTCGTCAGGGTCTTTCCTACCAACCCCCTGATGAACATGCGCCCGGCGACCCTCGCCGACCTGGTGATGGACTCACGCGGCCGGATCACAGTCGGCGCCTACTACGACGGATCACCCCTGCGGATCCGTCTGTACGACCCCAAGACCGGCAACGCCCAGCGAATGGCGATCTTCGGCACCACCGGGGCCGGGAAGTCCCGGGCGCTGCAATCGGTCCTGGCCGCTTGCAAGCGCTCCGGCATCGTCGTACACCTGGCGGACCTCAAGGAAGGGCAGAGCGTCCCCGAGGCAGCCGGGAACGTCGCCACCAGGGTCACCACCCAGAAGAGCGCCATCCGGCTTCTGCGCCGCCTCGTCCGCGAAGCCGAGCGGCGCATGAAGGCGTACGGCGAGATGGGCCGGTCAGGCTTCATCCTCAGCGACCCCGACCCGCTGATGTACGGCGTCATCGACGAGGCCAACCGCCTGCTGGAGAAGGGGGCGCCGTACCGCGATGAGGCCGCCGGCCTCATCAAGGAGCTGGGCCGCACCGGCCGCAGCGTCGGAGTCGGCATCGTCCTGGCCGCGCAGGCCGGCCACCTGGAGGAGATGGGCGGAAGCGACACGCTGCGCGGCATGCTCAAGGAAGGCGAGGTGATCCTGCTGCGCTGGTCGTCCGCGATGATGGCCCAGCTCGTCTCCGACGGCCTGCTCCCCCGGGGCGAATCGCTCCAGCCGATCCCCAAAATCGTCGGCCAGGTCCGCCGCATCCGCCGGTGGAACGAAGCCGCCGACGAGGACGAGGACGAGCCCAACTCACAGGGCATGTGCTACCACCTGACCTCGTCGCGGCCGACGAGCATGGCGCGCTTCTTCCTCATGGGCTCCATCGCCCCGTGTCGCGGCCGCGACCCCGTCATCCTCGCGCTGTACGGCGACGGGTCGCCCCCGGGCAAGCCCCTCGACCTAGACGACACGCCAGAGCCCGATGGGGGCGCTCCAGCACCGCCGGACCGGCCGTCCGTACCGGCTGCGGCGGAGGCCGTGCCGCCGGGGCCGATGACGCTGGCCGACCGGATCACCGCCGCTCTGTCCGGCGGCCCGATGACCGAGGCCGACCTCCTGGCGGCCGTCAACACCGACGGCCACAAGCAGATCAAACGCGGATCTCTCCGGACACGCATCTCCGACCTTCGCCGAGACGGCGTACTCGGGCCGCCGCACGACGGCCTGGTGACGCTGTCGTAGACGCCCGCCATGCTGTCTCCAAGGGAGGAGACAGCATGGACTTCGAGTTCGAATGCTGGGACTGCGGCGCAGACTGCGTCGTCTACGGCAAGCCAGCGGGCTTCTGGACCGAGCAGTACCGACTACCCAGCGAATGGGACTGCTGGAACTGCGGCGCCACCAACATCACCCCTGACGACTGACCCCACGCCACCCCAGCAACGAAGGCCCCAGAGGCAAAGCCTCTGGGGCCTTCGCCTGCTCTGTCACGTTCACAAAGGAGCTGCCGTGATCGTCTCCCTGTCCACCGTGCTCGTCCTCGGCTCCGTCCTGGGCCTCATGCTCCGCAACCGCGTCCTCGGTACCGGCGGCGCGATCGTCGCCGCGCTCTTCGGCTTCTGCCTCGCCTCCACCGGCGCGGCCCCCACGATCAACGACGCCCTTCAGTCCCTCGCGGACTCGCTGAGCCGCATCGGCTGACACGCCTTACCCCTCCCGCACCGCCAACGGCCCCGGAGGCAGCTATGCAGCAGCACGACCCGAACACCAACATCCCCGGGAACCTCGCCCCGCACATCCCCGCCGACCTCTACCAGCAGTTGGACGGGCGCCCCATCGTCATCATCCAACCCCCTGCCCCGGCCCACTCCGCTCGGAAGTGGGTGGTGCCGCTGGCCATCGGGCTCGCCGGAGCCGCCGGCGTCCTCGGCCTGGTCGCCGCCGCCGTCGCGGTCTTCGACTACGCCGCCCGCACCGCCGCCTTCATCGGCTCCACCACTGGCCCGATCGGACTCGGCCTGTCTCTGAAGCTCTTCCAGTCCAAAAACAAGTCATAGGAGGTCAAGCCCATGATCCGCCGCTTCCTGGCGCGCCGCCGGTTGGAGATCCGCTACCACGCCGCGTGGTTCTCCCACCCGATCGGCAAACGCCCCATCGGCCCCCGGCCCATGCTCGGCGTGCACCATCTGCCTGACCCCAACTGCCCCACCTGCGAGGGCAACGGCACCGTGATGACCAGCAGCGCGACTGACCCCGAAGAGCCGGACTTCGACGACTGCCACTGCGCGCCGTTCCTGCCCCTGGCCACCCTGTGGCTGCCGAAGTGGGCCGACACCACCCGCTACCGCCGCCGCAACCGACCCGGCTACAGCGACCCGTGGGCCACCAACGGCGGCTACAGCGACGAACCCCCGTTCTAGATGCGCCCGGGGCGGCGGCCTCCGACCAAGGACAGCCCGCCGCCCCGGCTTCCCCTGCCCATCCACAACGGAACAGGAGAACCCCAAGCATGGCCCAACCCCCTCCCATCCTGCGAGTCCACCCCACCCAGGGCCCCCTGCGAACCGCGCTCGAACTGGCCAAGGCCGGTGTGCCGGTGCTGCCGCTCCGCCGGGGCAAGGTGCCGTTCGGGAACTGCCGCACCTGCGCAGGCCGCCCGCCCGCCTGCGGGGGGCGTCCCAACATGAAGACCTCTGGCCCGTGCCAGTGCCCCACCGTCTGCCACGGCTGGGCCGCCGCCACAACCGACCCCGCCATGGTCACCTCCCACGCATGGGGCCTGGCCTGGCGGCTGGCCGTGGCCGTCGCCTACCACCCCGCCGGCGCCGAGCTGACCGTCGTGGACCTCGACAACGCGCGCGCGGTCGATTGGGCACGCCAGACCCTCCCGGCCACCAGGACCGTGCCGACCACCCGCGGTGAGCACTGGATCTATCGAGGAGCGATGCCCTCGGCCAACCAGGTTCGGCCCGGCGTGGACATCAAGTCGCGCATGGCCTATGCCCGCTGGCTCGGGCCAGGCACCGGCACCATGACGACCCTGCCGTCGGCCGTCCGCGCCCTGGTGGAGAGGGAAGAGACCACCTCTGCGCGCGGAGCCGTGGTCTCTTCGTCTCCCGCCCGCGCCACCTGGGACCGGACCGTGGCCACCGGGTGCAGGCACACCGAGCAGTACGTCCACACCGGTCTGGAACGGGGCCTGGCCATGGTGCGCTCTCGCACGGAGTCGGGGGCCGGATCTCAGGCGTTCGGTGTGGCGCAGTTCCTGGGAGCCCAGCACGCGAAGTGCCCCGGGCCGTGCGGACTGGACGTCATCGGGGGCCAGATCATCGCCGCTGCTGTTTCGGTCGGCGTCCCTGAGGCGTACGCGGAACGCGCCGTCACCAACGGCCTCAACGGCGTAGGAGCGGCCGAGTGACCACCCGCCCCCACACCCCCGGAAAGCAGCCCCAGGACGCCGTACAAGTCAAGTCCGAGACGGCTGTAGGCGCCCTGGAGGGCGCCGCCCGTCAGGGCGTCCCTTCTGCCTCTGGTTCTGACGGACAGCAGGACGACGGCCGGCACCCCATCGCATGGCTCCACATCACCGCACCGCCGGACTGGCAGGCCACGCCCACAGCCACCTCCAAATGCGCGTGCGGACGCGACCGCAGCGCGGTCGGCCGCCGCCAGGTGCTCGCGCTGATCGCCTACCACGAAGCCCACAAGACCGCCTGCCCGCTCCGCAGCACCATGGAAGAGAAGAACGCCGCATGACCACACCCGACACCGATCTGTGGGCGGGCTTCGACCCACTGGCGGCCGAGGCCGTCACCGGACCCGTCTGGGACGAACCAGTCCCCCTCACGCCGCACCGAACCCTTCCGACGTTCCCCGTGGACGCCCTGCCCGACTGGCTGGCCGACATGGTCACCGCCGTCGCGGAGGAGACCCAGACCCCGGCCGACCTGGCCGGGTGCCTGGCCCTGTCCACCATCGCCACGGCGGCCGGCGGCCGGGCCACAGTCTGCGTACGGGGACGCTGGCGCGAGCCGGTCAACCTCTACACCGCCGTCGCCCTGGACCCCGGCAACCGCAAGTCCGCCGTCTTCTCCCTGATGACCGAACCCCTGATGGCCGCGGAGAAGACGCTCGTGGAGCTCTCCGGCCCGGCGCGCGCCGAGGCCGAGACCACCGCACGCCTGGCCAAGGCCGCCGCCGACAAGGCCGCCGCCAAAGCCGCGAACGCCGAGCCGGGCATGCGTGACCGGCTCACCGCCGAGGCCGTCGAACTCGCCCAGGCCGCCGAGGACATCAAGGTCCCCTGCAAGCCCCAGCTCGTCGCCGACGACGTCACCCCGGAGAACCTGGCCACCCTCCTGACCGAGCAGGAGGGCCGCATCTCGGTCCTCTCGCCGGAGGGCGGCATCTTCGACATCATCGCCGGACGCTACAGCGGCACCCCCAACATGGAGGTCTTCCTCAAAGGCCACGCCGGGGACATGGTGCGGGTCAACCGCCAGGGCCGCGACGCCCAGCACATCGAACACCCCGCCGTCACCATGGGCCTGGCCGTCCAGCCCGAAGTACTGGAATCCATCGGCCAGATCAAAGGCGCCGACGGCCGCGGACTGCTCGCCCGCTTCCTGTACGCCCAGCCCGAATCCCTCGTCGGCCGCCGCAACCTCACCCCCGACCTCATCCCCGACCACGTCGCTGACGCCTATGCCCAGCGGCTCGGCGGCCTGGCCCTGGCCATGGCCGGATGGACCGACCCTGCCTTCCTGACCCTCACCCCCGAGGCAGACCAGGTGATGCTCGCCTACCAGAAGGTCACCGAATCCAGGATCGGCAAAGGCGGCTCCCTGGCCGACATCGTGAAGTGGGCCAGCAAGCGCGACGGAGCCGTCGCCCGCATCGCCGGACTGCTCCACCTGGCCACCCACCCCGACCACGGATGGACCCGGCCCATCGAGGCCGCCACGCTGGCCGCCGCGACCCGCCTTGGGGACTATTTCACCGCCCACGCACAGCACGTCTTCGACGCTATGGGCGCCGACCCCGCCCAGGAAGCAGCCCACCAGGTCCTCTCCCACCTCACCGACGGCCGTCTCACCGGCTTCACCAAACGCGACCTCTTCCGCGGCCTGCCCCGAGGCGACTTCCCCGCTATCGCCGACCTCGACCCCGCCCTGGCGCTCCTGGAGGAACACGGCTGGCTCCGTCAACAGCCCCAGCCCCCACGCTCCGGACGTGGCGGCCGGCCGCCCTCCCCTCGCTACGACACCCACCCCCGCCTCACTCGAGGCACCTGACACAACCCCCACCGGACCGACAGAACTGACAGAACCCGGTCCAGCCGCTGCTGACCTGCGGATACGGACAGATCGGCGGCTGTGACAAAACCTCCGGAAACTCTGACAGAACCCCAACCGCTCGGCTGGGCCCGCTGTGACAGAACCCCCTGCCAGGAGGTTCTGTCAGAGTTTCCGCGAGTTCTGTCACGACCAAAGAAGAGCACAAAACCGCAGGTCAGCGCACCGTGGTCCAGGTTCTGTCAGTTCTGTCACCGATTTCAGGGCAGCGGCCCCGGCCAAGGACAGCCCGCCGCCCGGTTCGCCCATCCCGACACCATCAGCAGGAGGACCCGGTGAACGCCGAAAGCACGTCCATCCCTCTCGACCAGCCCGCCGTAATGACCGTGCGTGAGGCCACGGCTTTCCTACGACTTGGCCGAGACAAGATCTACGAACTCATTCGCTCAGGCGCCTTGCCCAGCTACACCGAGGGACGCGCCCGCCGTATTCCGGTCGAGTCGGCCCGCGCGTACCTCAAGAACAAGCTCAAGGAGTCCGCCTGATGGCACGCCGCCGCCCCAACGGTGCGGGCACCATCACCAAGCGCAGTGATGGCCGGTATCAGGCTGCGGTCTACGTGCCGCAGCCTGACGGCACCACCAAGCGCAAGTTCGCGTACGGCAATGACTACGACGAGTGCGACGAGAAGCGCCGCAAGCTCATCGAGCGGGCACGGAACGGCGTTCCGACACCCACCAAGGACATGACCATGGGTGAGTGGTTCGAGTACTGGCTGGCGTGCATCGTGAAGCCCGGCCTCTCGGACGGAAGCCACCGGACGTACGAGAGCGCAGTTCGGCTGCACCTGAGCCCGCGGCTCGGCCGCAAGGTGATGCTCAAGCTCGGGGTCAAGGAGCTGCGAGCCGTCATGACGAAACTCGCCGAGGACAAGGGCTCCAAGACTGCTCGGCACGCTCACCGCGTCCTCAAGGCGTCGCTCACGGCCGCCATGGTCGAAGACATCGGCCTGACTCGGAACGTCGCCAAGTTGGTCCAGATACGGGCGTCCACCGACAGCGGCAAGAGCTGGGATGCGGTGAAGTGCCTCCGCTTCCTCGCCGAGGCACGTCGGCGGACGGTCTACTACCCGGCGCTGCTGCTGATCCCCCTGCTCGGCCTCCGTCGCGCCGAGATCTGCGGTCTTCGCTGGGAGAACATCGACCTGGAGAAACGCGTGCTGTGGGTCGAGCAGCAGCGACAGCGCACCAGCGCGGGCACGATCGATGTGGAGACAAAGACCGAAACGTCCAGAGCCCCGCTGCCTCTGCCCGCTCAGTGCATCGCCCCACTCCGGTGGCAACGCATGCGGACGGCTTGGCTGCGGGAACGGGCCCTGGCGAGCAGTCGGCCCTGGACAGACGACCCCGAGGGGCACGTGTTCGTCACTCGCACCGGGCAGCCGCTCCAGGCCGACTGTCTGTATCAGACCGTCCAGCGGGTCACGGCGAGCGCTGGACTCGGCAAGATGAATCCCAAGGGGCTTCGGAAGTCCTGCGGCACTCTGCTGGTGCACCTCCGGGTACACCCGAGGATCGTCAAGGCGGTCCTGCGGCACAGCCGCATCTCCACCACCTTGGACATCTACGCCGAAGCGCTGGACCCGGACGTTATCGAGGCGATCGGACAGCTTGACCTGTTGCTGCGGCAGCCGGATCGACTGGATCGGTTGCAGACGGTGACGATCGAGGACGACGAACAGCCCGACTGATGTCAGCCGGAGATGTCACGGCCCCTCTGCCCGCGTATCAGCGCAGGTGGAGGGGCCGAAATCACGCGTCAGCCTGACAACATCCCATTACCCGATCGTGACCTGGCGCACAGCTCTGCGATTCCGTCCCCGGTCACCGGTGAGACGATGCCGTCCTCGGTGACGATCGCCGTCACCAACTCCGGTGGCGTGACGTCGAATGCCGGATTGTGGGCCTGTGTACCGAGCGGTGCGACCGGCACTCCGGTGCCCGCTCCGGACCCCGCGCCCGGAACATGGGGAATTGTGATGTCCGTCACCTCATAGCCGGGGCGCTGCTCGACCTCGATCGCGGCGCCGTCAGGAGTCTCCAGGTCAACGGTGGTGGTCGGGGCCACCACCACAAAGGGCACATGGTGGTAGCGGGCCAGGACGGCCAGTGGATAGCTGCCCACCTTGTTGGCCACCGAGCCGTCCGCGGCGATCCGGTCCGCGCCGATCACCACCGCGTCCACCTCGCCCGCCGAGAACAGCGAGCCCGCCGCGCTATCGCTGAGCAGCGTGTACGCCATGCCCGCCCGAGCCGCCTCGTACGCCGTCAACCGCGCCCCCTGCAACAGCGGACGGGTCTCGTCCACCCAGAGCCGCCGGAGCTGACCGGACCGGTGCACTGCCTTGACCACCCCCAGGGCGGTCCCCTCACCCCCGGAGACCAGCGAACCGGAGTTGCAGTGCGTGAGGATCCGCAGTCCGCCCGCGGGCAGCAGCTCATGCAGCAGCGCCTGGCCGTGCTTCGCCATCCGCTCACTGGCCTCGGCGTCCTCGCGGTGCAGGGAACGGGCCTCCGCCAGGGCGGCCGCAGCTGCCCGCCCATCATCCGCACCGCCCCGGACCGCCTCGCGATAGGCGGCCGCCGCCCGGCGCACGCCGTAGCCGAGGTTGACGGCCGTGGGACGGGCATGGGCCAGGGACTCGGCCGCCTCGGCCACATCGAAGCCCCGCGCGGCCGCCAGCGCGATGCCATACGCACCAGCGATCCCGAGCAGTGGAGCTCCGCGCACGGCCAGTGACCGGATTGCCTCCACCAGGGCCGGAACATCGGCGCAGACCAGATCCACCTCCTCGGCGGGAAGCCTCGTCTGGTCCAGGAGCACCAGAACGGGCCCTTCCGGGGGTTCCTCCCAGCGCAGTGCGAACGCGACAGGGGAAGCAGAGCCTTCCGGGGACACCGGATGCTGATCAGCCATCCGTCCAGTCTGCCCTGTGCGGCACCGACTAATGAAGTGCTCAGCCACTCACAGCGGCCCGTCCGCACCGTGACGCACCGTGGCACGATGGCTGACAACCGCCCGTCGCCGCATCCGCGACCGGCCGACGAACAACCTACGGAGCGACGATGAACGACTCTCCGGGCCGGATCCCGCCCGGATCGTCCCCTTCCGACGAGCCGGACCACGGCACTCGGCAGCAGGGCGAACCCTCCGACCGGCCCGTGCCTGAGCAGCCGACGCCCGAGCAGGCCGTCTGGGGCGCCGGATGGTCCCAGCGACAGCCGCCCGCCGGACGCTGGAACGCCTCCGCCGGTGGCAGCCCCACCCCACCGCCACCGCCACCGCCTCCGGCCGGAGGGCCCCAGGGCGGTGGGGGCTGGGGCGTCCCGCCCCAGGGCGGACGCTGGGCGAACAGCGGCTGGCGGACACCGCCGCCCGCTCCGCGCCCAGGTGTGATCCCGCTGCGTCCCCTGGGCGTCAGCGAGATCATCGACGGTGCGATCGCCACTGTGCGCGCCCACTGGCGCACGGTGCTCGGCATCTCGCTCGCGGTCTCGATCGTCACCCAGGGCTTGATCACCACCGCCAACGGACTCTGGTTCCGCTCCGCCTCCACCAGCACCGATGTCCTGGAGGACCCGGACGCGACGCTGAATGAGGCGATGCGCGCGGTCGGCAGCGCCATGGGGGGCAGTGCGGTCACCCTGCTGATCGGTGTGCTCGGCACGATCGTGACCACCTCCCTGCTGACCGTGGTCACCGCACGCGCCGTGATGGGCCGCTCGGTTTCCACCGGCGAGGCATGGGGCGGTGCTCGCCCCTACCTCCTTCAGCTGTGCGGTCTGCTCTTCCTGATCCCCGTCATCGCCGCGGGCGTGATGGCTGCCGGCATGGCACCCGGGGTGCTGCTCACCCTCGCGGGAGCGGAGAACGAGGGCGCGGCCCTCGGCGGGCTCGCGGGAGCGGGTGCCGCCACCTGGCTCTGGGTCCGCTTCAGCCTCGCGGCCCCCGCGCTGATGCTGGAGAAGCAGGGGATCATCGCGGCCCTGCGCCGCTCCGCAAAGCTGGTGCGCGGTGCGTGGTGGCGCATCTTCGGCATCCAGCTCCTGGCGATCGTGCTGGTCTTCATCGTCGGTGCCATCGTCGAGATCCCGACCAGCATGGCGGGCATGGCGATCGGTGGCGACAACGCGATGGACTGGCTGTCCGGCGAGGCCGTCTCGGTCGGCTGGACCTTCCTGATCGTCATCGGCATCGGCGGGGTGATCAGCTCGACCATCACCTTCCCGATCAGCGCCGGTGTGACCGCCCTTCTCTACATGGACCAGCGCATCCGGCGCGAGTCCCTCGATGTCGAGCTCGCCCGCGCCGCCGGCGTCCCCGGCTACGAGACGAAGGGTCAGGACTCCGGCCAGAACGCCGGCCTGACGCCCTGAAAGCCCGGTCCAAGGCCCTGAACAGGACGGAGGAGGGGGCAACGGCTGAAGCGATGTCATCGCGTCATACGCGGTGTGATGCGTTGTCATCGTGAGCCTGCCCCCTCTCCCGTCCGGCCCGGCACCCCTCCGGCCGACTGGACCCGCTCCCCTACGGCCCCTGGTGACCGGGCCTGCCGGACCCGCTGACGTCCGGTCAACGGGCCCCCTTGAATCCACTCTGGGCGGCCCGAGGCTCGCCACGCCAGAGCTCACAAGCCTTTTCACCCGATCCAGTGGAACACCCGATCCAGTGGAACCTGAATGTGCGGCACCGGTTCTGAACGCAAAAATGCCTCGGTCCCGGACACTGAATGTCCGGGACCGAGGCTAAAAATTGTTCGGCGGCGTCCTACTCTCCCACAGGGTCCCCCCTGCAGTACCATCGGCGCTGAAAGGCTTAGCTTCCGGGTTCGGAATGTAACCGGG
>NZ_JBWKKP010000010.1:0-285413 GCF_056431485.1 Streptomyces sp. NPDC045899 | reverse complement strand
TCACCGAAGAGGTCAAGACCCGCAAGGGCTGACCCCCACCGAACAGACCCGTGGGGCCCCGAACGCACACCGCGTACGGGGCCCCACGGCCGTCCAGTCGCTACTCTGTGCTCATGCCACCGACCCGTCGCACCGCCCGCCAGACCGATCTCCTGGAGCGGCTGGTGGCGCTCATCGTGGCGGAGGGGTTCGCCTCGTTCACCCTCGACGGGCTGGCGGAGCGGCTGCGCTGCTCGAAGACCACGCTCTACCAGCTCGCCAGCAGCAAACAGGGGCTGGTGCGGGAAGCGGTCAAGCACTACTTCAAGAACGCGACCGCAGCAGTCGAGAAGCGGGTGGCCGACACCTCCGCACCGGCCGAACGGGTACTGGTGTACCTCACCGCCGTCGCGGAGCAGCTCCGCCCGCTGTCCCGGCAGTTCCTCGACGACATGGCCGACTTCGACACCACCCGTGAGGTGTACGAGGCCAACACCCGTCACGCCGCGGAACGCATCCGGCAACTGATCACCGAGGGGGTCGCCGCAGGTGCCTTCCGCGACGTCCACGCGGCGTTCGTCGGTGAGGTCGCCGCCGCCACCATGGAGGCGATCCAGCGGGGAGAGGTCACCGCGCGCACCGGACTGGGCGACGCGGACGCCTATGCCGAGCTGGCGTCCCTGATCGTGCACGCCGTCGCCTCATGAAGACCCGCGGCCCGGCGGCCCCCGGAGGTGGTCAGCGGGGGGACATCCGGAGGGCCCCGTCCATACGGATGGTCTCGCCGTTCAGGTAGTCGTGGTCGACGATGGAGAGCACGAGCTGGGCGTATTCGTCCGGTCTGGCCAGCCGACGGGGGAACGGCACACCGGCGGCGAGCTGGGTGCGGAACTCCTCGGACACGGTGGCGAGCATGGGGGTCTCCACGATGCCCGGCGCGATGGCGCACACACGGATGCCGTACTGCGCGAGGTCACGCGCGGCGGGCAGGGTCAGGCCCACCACACCTCCCTTGGAGGAGGCATATGCGGCCTGGCCGATCTGGCCCTCGTACGCCGCGATGGACGCGGTGTTGACGATGACACCGCGCTGGCCGTGTTCATCGGCCTCCGTCTCCGCGATGGCCTGCGCGGCGAGCGTGAGGACGTGGAACGTGCCGACCAGGTTGACCTGGACCACCTTCGCGAACAGCTCGAGGTCGTGCGGGCCGCGTTTGCCGAGCACCCTCATCGAGGGAGCGATTCCGGCGCAGTTGACGACGGTGCGCAGCGGGACGCCCGACGAGGCGGCGGTGGCCACGGCGGCCCGCACCTGGGCGGGGTCGGTGACATCGGTGGGGACGTGGTGGACCCCCTCGCGCGCCGGTGCGTTCCCGAGGCTGTCCGGGAGGTCGAGGGCGAAGACCGTCACACCTCGTGCGGCCAGCGCTTCCACCGTCGCGGCACCGAGCCCGGAGGCCCCGCCGGTGACGATCGCGGCGGTGTGGCCGATGTACATCAATGCTCCTCATGCCGGTCGGAGGGGCCGGTCAGGGCCGTCAGGACTCCCCCGTCGGTCTTCTTCAGCGCCCGGCTTATCACCAGGCGCTGGATCTGGTTGGTGCCCTCGAAGATCTGCATGACCTTGGCCTCGCGCATATAGCGCTCGACGGTGAAGCGGCGCGAGTAGCCCTCGTCGCCCAGCAGTTGCACCGCCGCGCCGGTGACGTTCATGGCGTTGTCGGTGGCGACCATCTTGGCGATGGACGCCTCCCGGCCGAAGCCCAGCCCCTGGTCCTTGAGGCGGGCGGCGGTGAGGGTGGTGGCCCGCGCCGCGGCGACCGAGGCCGCCATGTCGGCCAGCGCGAAGGCCGGGCCCTGCTGCTCGATGAGGAGCTCACCGAGGAACTGGTGCTCACGGGCGTAGCGGACCGCGTCGTCCAGCGCCGCCTGCGCGAGCCCGGTGGCCACCGCCGCGATGCCCATGCGTCCGCAGTCGAGAGCCGCGAGGGCGATCTGGAGTCCCTGGCCCTCCTGGCCGATCAGCCGGTCCACGGGAACGCGCACCCCCTCGAACCGCATGGTCGCGGTGGCCGAGCCGGTGAGCCCCATCTTGCGCTCGGGAGGGTCGGCGAACAGGCCGGGGGTGTCGGCCGGGACGAGGAAGCACGAGATGCCGCGCGACCGGTGGTCGGAGGTGCGCGCCATCACCGTGTAGAAGTCCGCGTGTCCGCCGTGGGTGGCCCACGCCTTCACACCATTGATCACATAGTGATCGCCGTCCAGGACGGCCCGGGTGCGCATCGCCGCCGGATCGGATCCCGCCTCGGGCTCGGACAGGCAGTACGCGCCGAGCAGTTCACCGCCGAGCATGTCGGGCAGCCAGGTCCGGCGCTGCTCCTCGGTGCCGTAGGTGGCGAGCGCGAAGCAGGACATCACATGCACCGAGACCCCGACGCCCACACTGGCCCACGCGGTGGCGACTTCCTCGAGGGCCTGCAGATACACCTCGTAGTCCTGTCCCCCGCCCCCGTACTCCCGCGGATAGGGGAGCCCCAGCAGGCCGGTGCGGCCCAGGGTCCGGAAGACATCGCGGGGGAAGTGCCCCTCGGCCTCGGCCCGGGCGGCACGCGGTACGAGTGTCTCCTGGGCCAGTTCACGGAGGTGGCCGACGAGGCGGACGGCCTCGGGACTGGGCAGCGCGCGGTCAGCGGGCAACGTCTCCCCCTATCCGGGTGATACGGAATTCAGCACCACAGTATCATTGAGCGTATTACCGCAGGGAGGCGGCGGCGCCCGCCATCTCGGTGGTGAGGGCCCAGCGCTCGTGGTCCCGCCACACACCGTTGATGAGCTGGAAGCCGGGCGAGTAGCCCTCCCGCCGGAAGCCCAGGCGCCGGACGAGGTTCAGCGAGGGGGTGTTGTCCGGCTGGATGTTCGCCTCCAGCCGGTGCAGTCCGATCTCACCGAAGGCGTGCCGGATGACGAGCCCGAGCCCTTCGGTCATATAGCCGCGGCCGGCGGTCGGGGCGTAGGCGGTGTACCCGAGCGTGCCGCCCTGAAGGGCGCCCCGGACGATGTTGTTGATGTTGACACCGCCCACGATGGCGCCGGTTTCGCGCAGGCAGATCACGAAGCCCTCATGGGTGGGTCGCCCGCACCGCTCCAGGTAGCTCTCGAACGCCTCCACCGTGTTCTCGCGGGCCCCCAGCCAGCGATGGAGCATCCCGGCACTGGCCCGGGTCAGCGCGGTGAGCTCTTCGTGATCCGTGCGGCGGACGTGCCGTATGGCCACGCGCGACGCGTACAGGAGGCAACTGGTGATCGTCATCCGGGGATCCTACGGACCGGACCACCGCTCGGAGTGGTACGTGACTCAGGCGGTCAGCGCCGCGAGCTCCGCGTCGGCGCGCTCGGTGACCAGGGCGAGGACACGGCCGGCGGCGGCCAGGTCCTCGGCGGGTATTCCACCCCAGATACGGGCGGAGAGGGGCGCGGTCTCCGCGCCGAGGGTGGCGATGAGCTCGCGCCCCGCCTCCGTGGGGCGGAGGTGCGCGCCGTCCGCGACGAGCAGCTCCCGGGCCAGCAACTCGTCGAGAGTGGCGCGGATATCGGCCGGATCGGCCTTGAGGGAGCCCTGGATCCGGGCGATGAGCCGCTCCGGCGTCCGCGGGGCGTCGGCGGTGACGGCGGCGCGCAGGGCGACCTGCTGCTGGAACGTGGTGCCGTACCGGGCCAGGACCCGCTCCAGGACACCGCGGGCGGCGTAGTGGGCCAGACCGAGGGCGCGGGCGTCGGCGACGGGTGCGGTGGTGGTGGCGGTGGAGGCCGCGGGCGTGGTCATGGTGTTCTCCCCTTAAGTGCTCTCGTGGTGCGGTGCGGATGGCTCGAGAGGTGCGTTGAGCAGGGTCGTCAGCTCCTCGGTGAACGCGTGGGTCCGCTCGGCGCCGAGGCCGCCGAGCGGCTCCAGCAATTGCTGGAGCAGTTCGTGGACCACCCCGATGGCCTGCCGGGTGACGGTCCGGCCCTGTTCGGTGAGCGCGAGCTGTACGGCGCGCGGATCACGGGGGTCGCGGGTGCGCTCGATCAGCCCGGACGACTCCAGGGCGCGCGCCAGCTTCGAGACGTACAGCGCCTCCAGGCCGGTGTGGTCGGCGAGTCGGCGCTGACTGGGCCGCTCGCCGGTGCGCTGCATGCCGTACAGCGACGCCACCAGTGAGTACTGCGCGTGGGTCAGACCCAGTGGAGCCACCGCGCGATCGACCGCGACGCGCCACTTGTTGGCGAGCCGCCATACGAGAAAACCGGGCGTGGGACCCGGGGAACCCTTGCTCATGAAAAATAGGGTACATGGCTACTATGTCCATGGCTACTGTTCTTGGAAACGATGTGACCGCGCGGCCCGGCGCGGTGCGATGAGTTCTGAGCGGGCCGCGGGTCTGTACTGGTGAGCGTCGCAGGACCAGGCACGGACGCCCCGCTATGAGACTCCACGGAGGACACCATGACGACCACGCCCGGCACCGCGAGCGGCGGCGCCCTCCCCGGCAAGCCGCCCGTCGTCGACCTGGCCACCTGGCAGGCGGCGCGCGAGGAGCTGCTGGTCCGCGAGAAGGCGCACACCCGTGAGGGCGACGCGATCGCCGCGGCCCGGCGGCGGCTGCCGATGGCCGAGCTCGACGGCACGGTGGAGGTCGTCGGAGCCGATGGGCCGGCCCCGTTCCTCGACCTGTTCCAGGGCCGCGACGAGCTCGTGGTCTACCAGCACATGTGGTACGACGGCGCACCGCACCAGGGCCAGTGCGAGGGCTGCACCACCACGGCCTGGCATCTGAAGGACGCCGTCTACCTCAACGCCCGCGGTGTCTCGTTCGCGGTCCTGACCACGGGCCGGTGGGACGAGGTGGCCTCCTACGTCGCGTTCATGGGCTACACCCAGCCCTGGTACTCGGTGCGGGGCGTGGACGCGCCCATCGGCGGGCAGATGGGGCACCTCATCTGCTTCCTGCGCGACGGCGACCGCGTGTTCCTCACCTACTCCACGACGGGCCGCGGCAACGAACCGGTCAACGGATCCCTCGGCCTGCTCGACATGACGCCCTACGGCCGCGGCGAGGCATGGGAGGACAACCCCGAGGGCCGGCCCGTGATCGGCGATGTCCGCGAGGGGTACCCCGCCGAGGGCCGCCAGGCCTGCTGGTACTGGCGCTCGGACGCCGACGGTGCGGCGACCTGGGGGCCGACCAGCCGCCCCGTACCGCAGTGGACCCGCCCCGGCGCGACCCCCGTGGAGACCCTGGGCCGAGAAGGCCGGCATCACTGACGCGCCGTCGTCGTCGAGCGCCTCCGCCACCGGCCGCGTGCGCGGACGCCCCGGTCCGGTTACGTCCCGGACACCGCCACCACCTGCTTGCCGACCACACCGCCCCGCTCGAACGCCCGGTGCGCCGCGGCGATGTCCGCCAGCGGGTACACGCTGTCGACCACGGGCCGCAGTTCCCCCGAGGTCACGTACGCGGCCAGGTCCCGCAGCACGGCGGTGCCGGGATCGGAGCTCAACATGCGTACGCGGCGGGCGCCGTGCACGCTCGACGCGCAGATCGCGGCCATGGAGGAGGCCGACAGCGCGATGGTGGCCATCCTGCCCGTCCGGGTCAGCCGACGGCGGTGGACACCCAGCTCCGAGCCGACCGTGTCCAGGATGGCGTCGAAGGGCCCGATCCGGTCCGCCGTGGTGACGCCGTAGTCGAAGACCTCGTCGGCTCCCAGCTCGCGCAGCGCCCCGGCGTGACGGTCCCGGGCCAGCGCGGTGACATGCCCGCCCATCGCGCGGGCGAGCTGCACGGCGGCCGTACCGACTCCTCCGGCGGCGCCGCGCACCAGGAGGCGTTCGCCACCGGCGAGCCGCAGTGTGTCCCGCAGCGCGGTCAGCGCCGTCGTCCCCGCGACCACCAGGGAAGCGGCCGCCACCGATTCGAGGCCGTCCGGCGTGGGACCGAGGCGGTCCGCGGGGACCAC
This sequence comes from Streptomyces sp. NPDC045899, assembly GCF_056431485.1. Lineage (NCBI taxonomy): Bacteria > Bacillati > Actinomycetota > Actinomycetes > Kitasatosporales > Streptomycetaceae > Streptomyces > Streptomyces sp. NPDC045899. The sequence continues at coordinate 279,438 of NZ_JBWKKP010000010.1, read as the reverse complement.
GACGTACTGGGCGGCCCCGGCGATGGTGTGCCGCTTGAGCGGGTGCACGGTGCCCCACACCCTGTCCCCTGCCCGGTACTGCTGGACCCCGGTGCCCGTCGCGGCGACGACTCCGGCGAAGTCCAGTCCCACACCGATGGGGAACCGGCGCCCGGTGAGGATCCGCATCCCTCCGGCGCGGACGATGGTGTCGAGTCCGTTCACGCTGGACGCCTCGACCGACACCAGCACCTCTCCGGCGCCGGGGGCGGGGCGGTCGGCATCGTGGATCCGGAGGACATCGGGGGTGCCGTAGCCGGTGATCTGAGCGGCCTTCATGTCACGTTCCTATCGGTGGTTCTCCGCACGGGGCGGTGGGGTCGGTGGAGATCGGGGAGGTCGGAGAAGGAGGGGTCAGGGAAGGAGGAGGATCTTCCCCTGGTTGCGGCGGGCCTCGATGTCGGCGTGCGCGCGGGCGGCCTCGGCGAGCGGATAGGTCCTCCAGACGGGGACGTCGAGCCTGCCCACGGCCATCAGCGCGGCCAGCTCGGGCAGGGCCCCGGGGAAGCGGTCGGCCGGGTCCGCCCCGGTGAACCGCACGCCGTGCTCGGCGGAGGACGGGTCGGCGATGGTGATGACCCGGCTCGGGTCACCGGCCAGCGCGACGGAGTCGGCGAGGACCCCCGCGCCGGAGGCGTCGAGGATGAAGTCCACACCGTCCGGCGTGATGGCCCCGACGCGCTCCGCCCAGCCCTCGCCGTACCGCACGGTGGTGGCCCCGAGCCCGCTGACACGTGCGGCGTCCCGCTCGGCGGTGGTGCCGATCACGGTGATACCGCGGGCGGTGGCCAGCTGCACCGCGACGGTTCCGACGCTGCCGCCCGCGCCGTGGATCAGCAGGGTCCGCCCCGGCTCCGCACCGAGGTGCTCAAGCGCCCGGTAGGCGGCCTCGCCGACCGTGATCATCGCGGCCGCGGCCTCCGCGGACAGCCCTTCGGGCCGGAGGAAAGGCCGGTCGAGCAGGGCGTACTCGCTGTAGCCACCGGTGGCGGCGACCCCGAAGACCTCGTCACCGACCGCGGCGGAGACGCCCTCCCCCACCGCGTCGACGACCCCGGCCACATCCCAGCCCGGGACCATCGGGAACTCGACCGGGAAGATCCCCCGCATCAGCCCGGCTCGGATACGCACATCGATCGGGTTGACGGCGCTCGCCCGTACGCGGACGCGGACCTGGCCCGGGCCCGGTTCGGGGGTGGCGACCCACGAGGAGGTGAGGACATCGGGTCCGCCGTACGCGGAGAAGGTGATCGCGGTGGACATGGGGCACTCCTTGGGTGAGGGGCCGCACGGAGCATTAATCATCCAGTGCGTGTGATTTCTTTGTATCACACGCACTGGATGATTCGACTGATGACACGAATCACACATGGCGCATGATTCACATGTCCGCCCTGGTCACCCCGAGTGAGTAGCGGAATCAGCGCCCAGACGGTGGGGCGGAATCACGGCGGGAGCCGCCCGCATCAGAAGGCGAGCGCTCGACAGGGGTGGACGGCATCGGCGGCGGGAGCCAGATGGGCCCCGGCTCTTCCCGGCAGTGCTCAGGAGGCGGTGCCGGGGGTGCCCGGACGCGTCAGGTGAACAGCCCGATATAGGACGAGGCGAGGCTGGTGATCAGCCAGAACAGCCCGTAGGTCATACCGATGATGAGGAGTATCGCCAGCACGTTGTCTATCTTGCCGACCAGTGTGAGAGGCGGGCGAGGCTCCGGGTCACGTGAGCTCATTTGCTCAATATACGACAAGAAGTGGGCTTACGTGGAGGCATGTTGATGTTCCTGCGATCCTACGGCTCCCATCCGTTCACCTGGACCGACCTCGGCGTGGCCGCCGGGGGCGCCGAACCCGCCGCTCACGGAGCCGGATCCGGCCACCCCGGGCGGGGATGAGCGTCACCGACACCAGCCGCGCTGGTTCCGGGGGACCGGCCGGTTCGGGGACGGCCACCGCGAGGACCTCGCGGAGGACGGTCTCGATCTCCAGCTGGGCCAGCGGCACCCCGATACAGCGCCGCACACCGCCGCCGAACGGCGTCAGCGCGTAGGGCATCCGGTCCGTGTCCAGATGGCGCTCGGGCCGGAAGGCGTCCGGTGCCGGCCACAGCTCGGGGTCGAGCTGGGTGACCGGGAACAGCGCCGCGACGAACGCGTGCCGCGGCACCGGGTGGCCACCGAGCTCCGTGTCCTGTGCCGCGGTGCGCATGGCGTTGTAGACGGCGGGACGCAGTCGGCCGGACTCCTTGACCACCGCCTTGAGCAGACGGTCCGAACCCGCGTCGAGATCGTCGATGAGGTCGTCGCGGGCGGCGGGATGGTGGGCGAGCAGATGCAGCGTCCAGGCGATCGTGGTCGCCGTGGTCTCGTACCCGGCCAGCACGAGACCGGTCAGCTCGTCGAGGAGCTGGGCGTCGTCCAGCCCGGCCCCGTGCTCGTCACGCGTGTCGAGCAGCAGGGACAGCACGTCGTCGCGGTCGGCCCGGTCGGGCGCGGCCCGACGGGCGGCGATCTCCGCACGCGTCAGGTCCCGTACTGCCGCGCGACGGCGGTGGAAGCGGCCGCCCGGCGAGAGCGGCCCGAGATCGCGCCGAAGCGGTTCGGGCAGGAACAGCACGGCGAGGTTGGCCGTGCCGACGAACGCGTTCAGCGCGTGCCGGAAGGCGGCGACCCGGGCCGGGTCCGTCAGACCGAAGACGACCCTGAGGATGACATCGAGCGTCAGCCGCTGCGCCCACGGCCGTACGGCTACGCCGTCACCGCTCAGCAGACCGGGCAGTCCGGCGTGCACGAGGTCGCGCACGCGCCCCGTCCAGCGGGTGATCCGCGCCCCGTGGAACGGGGGCAGCAGGAGCTTGCGGTGGTCCAGGTGCACCGGGGGCGGGGTGCAGATCAGCGATCCGGCGCCGACCGCGGGCGCCAGCAGCGCGGCGGCGTCCCCGCCGGTGAACCGCTCGTGGTCGGTCAGCACCGCCCGGTTGGCGGCGGCGCCGGCCGCGCACACCAGGGCACCGCGGTAGGGGTACGCGCGGAGCGAGAACACCGGGCCGAACCGCCGCCGCAGGGCGCGCGGATAGCCCTGGGGGTCCCGGAGCATCCGGACCGTCTGCACGGCCCGCGGCGCCCGGGCTGCGGGCGGGAAGCGCCGGGGATCCCACCGCGGCTCCCGGGTGAACGCGTCGCTCATGGCCGGTGCCCCTCCTCAGGTCGATGGACGGTGGACGGCGGACCGGGGCGCGGACGGTCGGTCCGGTCCGGCTCAGCCGGCCGGCCCCGACTGCCAGGGGCCCGCCGGGTCGTCGTAGGCGGCGGCGTAGCCCTCGGTGGCGATGGGTGCCTGGAGGAGCGCGTCCGGCACGGCGAACGCCGCCACGAGGGCGAGCGCGTGGGGAGCCAGCGCGGCGCCGAGACGGTCGACGGCGGGGGCCAGATCACGGACCGCTTCGGCGGTGAGGTGTCCGTCCGCCAAGAGCTGACCCGTGTGCGGGGCGAGGCGTTGCAGGACGAACAGCCGGAAGAGCCCCTCGAACACCTGCCGCGTGGCGTCGTCGGCGATGCTGTCGGCGGCGGCCAGGAACGTCTGGGCGGCCCGCCGGGTGGCGTACGCGTCGACGAGGGCCAGGGCCGGGTTCACCACGTGGTTCCAGCGGTCCATCGGATCGGTGCTGGGCAGGCCGAGCCGACCGCGGGCGTGATGAAGGCAGTGCAGCTCATGGCGGACGAGCAGATCGAGCAGAAGGGCGCGGTCGGTCAGCGGACCGCTCCGCGCGGCGGGTGCCGCGGGCGGGGTGTAGCCACGGCCGGTCAGCATGTCGGCGGCGGCCTTGGTCCAGATGACCAGATTGTCCCCTTCGGCCGTGATGGTGCTCTCGATGGGTGTGAGCAGGTCGACGATGCGGTTGGCCGACAGCAGCCCCTGGGCACCGCAGCGTTCCCGGCACTCGGTCACGATGTCCCTGGCCTGCCAGGTGATCCAGCCCTTCGCCGCCGCGACGAGGACCTCCTCCCCGGCCGGTCCGGCCCCGGCCCCGGCCGCGGGGTGGCCGGTGGCCTCGCGCAGCAGGAAGGTCGCGGCGTAGGCGCGGGCCACCGCGCCGAGCAGTCTGGTCTGGTGGCAGCGGTAGGCGAAGACCGGGACGGCGGATCTGCCGGCCGGGGCGAAGGTGTGCCGCCGATGGGCGTACCGGACGGCCACGGTGAGGCTCGCGCGGGCACCGCCCAGCGCCGCCGCGCTCAGGCACAGCTTGCCCGTGGTGACGCGTTCGATGGACCGCAGGAACCGGCGGCGCCGACTGCCGATGGTGCTGCGGAAGGCACCTTCGGCGGTCAGGTCCCCGTGGTCGCCCGCCAGCAGCGCGGTGCGCGGCAGCACCACCCGGTCGAACGAGGTGATGGCGTGGTCGACCGCCGATCCGGGTGTCTCGGACAGCAGGCGCACCCGGATGCCGGGCAGCGGGCCGTTTTCGTCGCGCAGCGGTACGAGGAAGAGGAACACACCGCAGTCCTGGCCCCGGACGATCAGCCGGGCCGCGACGAGACCGCTCTTGCTCCCCCCGGCCGGGCCGGTGTTGGGCATGAACTTCTGGGCCCCGGATGAGGGGGTGTGCAGGACGAAGGTGCCGGTCTCCGGCTGGTGGGTCGCCCTGGTCTCCAGTTCCGCGGCGTTGTTCCCGTATCCGAGCTCGGTGATCAGAACGGTGCCGTACCGCCGCAGCCGGACGAACGGTTCGCGGTCCACCGTGCGGTGGGGATCGAGCCGGAGGAGGCTGCCCAGGAAGAGGTTGTAGTGGATGGTGGCGAGGGTGGTCAGAGTGCCGTCGACCACCCCCAGCCACTCGTGCAGTGCCACCAGCCGGTCCGTCGAGGCGACCATGTCCTCGACGCCGTCGATGCCCTCGTTGATGACCCGCAGCCGCTCATAGGCGAGTTCGGAGCGCTCCGCGGGCGACAATCCGTCGCGGTACCGGAAGACGTCCCGGCAGAAGAATTCCGCCCAGGGTCCGTGCAGATCGCCGAAACGCCCGTCGAAAAGCGCCTCGGTCAACTGCGCCACCGTTACCCGGTCCGCGGGGACGGAGTGGCCGTCGACCGGGGCGCCCGTTTCCACCACCGCGAGGAGATTCACCGCGGAATTACCTCACAGTGCGCCGAAGAAGAGATGACTCGCGGCGTTGTCCGGATTCTCGTCGCGGTAGTACAGGGTGGCGGCGGTCATCAACCGGTCCTTCGTCAGCTGCCCGTCCCGCTCGGCCAGCCGGTCGAAGGTCGCCCCGGCCTCATCCGCCGGGACACCGATGGCGACCAGGACCGCGACGAAGTCCTCCCGGCCGACCAGACCGTCGTCGTCCCGGTCGGCGAGGTGGAATCCCGCCTGGTAGAGCGGGCCGATCAGAGTGTCGAACCGGTCGCTCACCTGGTGCAGGGCCTCGCGGAACTCATCCCTGTCGATCCGGCCGTCGCCGTCGGCGTCGGCCGTGTCGCGCAGGGCCCGCCAGTAGTTCATCATCTCGTCGGCGTAGGTCTCCCCCTTCGCCGCGCGCTCCTCGCTGAAGGAGGCGCGGACCCGGCCGGCCATCAGTGTGAAGTCGTCTTCGGCGATCACACCGTCGCCGTTGGCGTCCAGTAAGGAGAAGAGCTTCTCGTATTTCTGATCCAGCAGCGCGCCCATGTGGTCCTCCTGTGCCGACGGTCCGTGCTGAACGGTTCTCCCGAAGCGGATTGAGAATATCGGCGGGCGATCAGATGAATCCACCCGGCGGGGAATCCCCCTTCGAGTGAAAGGCCGATCTCAAAGGTGACGCCGTTCGATTTCCTCTCGGCCCGCCACCAGATCCAGGGCGATATCGGTGATCATGTCCTCCTGACCGCCGACCATGGCCCGGCGGCCCACCTCGACGAGGAGGGAGCGGGTGTCGAGTCCGTGGCGGACGGCGGCGGCCTCGGCGTGCCGGAGGAAGCTGGAGTAGACCCCGGCGTAGCCGAGGCTGAGGGTTTCGCGGTCGACACGGACCTCACGGTCCTGGAGCGGGCGGACCAGGTCGTCGGCGGCGTCCATCAGGGGGAAGAGGTCGCAGCCGTGCTCCCAGCCCATCAGGTCGGCGACGGCGATGAACGCCTCCAGGGGGCAGTTGCCCGCACCGGCGCCCTGGCCCGCGAGGGACGCGTCGACGCGGACGGCGCCGTTCTCCACGGCGACGACGGAGTTGGCGACGCCCAGGGTGAGGTTGTGGTGGGCGTGGATGCCCAGTTCGGTGGCCGGGTCGAGGATGTCGCGGTAGGCGCGGAGGCGGTCACGGACCCCGTCCATGGTGAGCCGGCCGCCGGAGTCCGTGACGTAGACGCACCGGGCGCCGTAGGACTCCATCAGCTTCGCCTGGCGGGCGAGTTCGGCGGGTTCGGCCATATGGGACATCATCAGGAATCCGGCGACGTCCATGCCCAGCTCACGGGCGGCGTCGATGTGCTGGGCGGAGATATCGGCCTCGGTGCAGTGGGTGGCGACGCGGACCGAGCGGATGCCGAGGGCGTGGGCGCGGCGCAGGTCCGCGACGGTCCCGATACCGGGGAGCAGCAGCGTGGTGGGGACGGCGTGCCGGGCGCTGTCGGTCACCGCCTCGATCCACTCCCAGTCCGTATGGGCGCCGATGCCGTAGTTGACGCTGGAGCCGGAGAGTCCGTCGCCGTGGGCGATCTCGATGGCGCCGACCCCGGCCGCGTCCAGCGCGGCCGCGATGGCGCGGGCCTGGTCGACGGTGTACCGGTGCCGGACGGCGTGCATACCGTCCCGCAGGGTGACGTCCTGGACGAGGAGCGGGCCGGACGGGACGGTGCCGGAGGTGGTCATCGGGGCTCCCTCTGGGCGGTGCGGTGGGCGGCGAGGCGTTCGGCGGTGCGCAGCGCGGCGGAGGTCATGATGTCGAGGTTGCCGGCGTAGGCCGGGAGGTAGTGCGCGGCGCCCTCGACCTCGAGGAAGACCGAGACGCGCAGGGCGGGTCCGGTGGCGTCGGGTGGGAGCAGCCCGCACAGCGGGTCGTCGGGGGCCACCGGCTCGAACTGCACCCGCTGTTTGAGCCGGTAGCCGGGGACGTAGGTCCGTACCCGGTCGGCCATCTCCTCGACGGAGGCGGTGATGTCCTCGGTGGCGCACGCGGAGACCAGGCAGTGCACGGTGTCCCGCATGATGAGCGGGGGTTCGGCCGGGTTGAGGATGATGATCGCCTTGCCCCGGGTGGCGCCGCCGACCCGTTCGACGGCGCGCGCGGTGGTCTCGGTGAACTCGTCGATGTTGGCGCGGGTGCCGGGCCCGGCGGAGCGGGAGGCGATGGAGGCGACGATCTCGCCGTAGTGCACCGGGGTGACGGCCCCGATGGCGGCGACCACCGGGATGGTGGCCTGGCCGCCGCAGGTGACCATGTTGACGTTGGGGGCGTCGAGGTGGGCGGTGCCGTTGACCGGGGGGACCACGAACGGGCCGAGCGCGGCGGGGGTGAGGTCGACCAGGGTCCGGCCCAGGGGGCGGAGCACCTGGTCGTGGCGGCGGTGGGCACCGGCCGAGGTGGCGTCGAAGACGATCTCCACATCGGTGAACTCCTCCATGGCCACGAGCCCTTCGACGCCCTCGTGGGTGGTGGCGACGCCCAGTCGGCGGGCGCGGGCGAGGCCGTCGGAGCCGGGGTCGATGCCCGCCATGGCGGCGATCTCCAGGCTCTCGGAGAGCCGTAGCACCTTGATCATCAGGTCGGTTCCGATGTTGCCGGAGCCGATGACGGCGACCTTGGTGCGGGCGGCGGTGTCCCGGCTCATCGTCCGCTCCCCTCGGGGGCGAACTCGACCCGTACGGAGCCCAGGTGGGAGATCCGGGCTTCGAAGGCGTCGCCGGGGGCGGCGGGGACCATCGGGCCGAGCGCACCGGTCAGCAGCGTCTCCCCTGCGCGCAGCGGGTCGCCCCGCTGGGCCAGGGCGGAGGCCAGCCAGGCCGCGGCGGCGAGCGGGCTGCCCAGGCAGTCGGCGCCGGTCCCTTCGGAGACGGTGGCCCCGGAGCGTTCCAGGGTCATGGTGACCGTGCTCAGGTCGAGGGTGCCGAGCGGGACGGGGCGGTCCCCGAGGACGTAGAGACCGCAGGAGGCGTTGTCGGCGATGGTGTCGACGATGGAGATGTCCCAGTCCGCCACCCGGCTGTCGACGATCTCCAGGGCGGGGAGCGCGTACGCGACCGCGCGCAGCACATCCCGCGGGGTGCACAGGTGCTGGGGCAGATCCCGTCCGAGGACCAGTGCGACCTCGGCCTCCACCTTGGGCTGGAGCAGCAGTCCGGCCGGGACCACACCGCCGGGGACCGCCATGTCGGCGAAGAGGGTGCCGAAGTCGGGCTGGTCCACGCCGAGCTGGCGCTGTACGGCCGGGGAGGTCAGCCCGATCTTGCGGCCGGTGGTGCGGCGCCCCTCGGCGAGCGCGCGGCGGACGGTGAGCCGCTGCACCGCGTAGGCGGAGGCGAGGTCGCCCTCGTCGAAGAGGGTGCGCACCGGGGGGCAGGGCACCAGGGTGCGGGCGGCCCGGTCGAGGGCGTCGGCCGCCTCGTTGATGGCTTCGGACGTGGTGCGGACAGGGGGTGCGGGCATGGGACGGCCTCCGGGAGGGGGACGGCGGTGGGGTGGTGCGGACACCCGAGCGGTGGGGGCGCGGGTCCGGGCGGGGAGGTTCCGGTATAGACAGGGCTCGGCGGCTGCGGCAAAGTTCGTTCCGTGACACGGAACAATGCCGCCGGGAACATGCTGGACAAAGCGGGACTGATCCTGGACTGCTTCGCTCCGGAGCGGGAGTCGTACCGCCTGTCGGAACTCTGTGAGCGGACCGGACTGCCGAAGCCGACCGCGCACCGGCTCGCCGCCGATCTGGTCCGGCTGGGGTGGCTGGAGCGCACCGGGCACCGGTACCGGCTCGGAGCGAAGCTCTTCGAGCTGGGCGCGCGGGTGCCCCGGCGCCGGGATCTGCGGGAGGCGGCGCTGCCGTTCCTCCAGGACCTCTTCGAGGCCACCCGGGAGACGGTCCACCTCGGCGTCCGCGAGGGCCTGGACGTGGTGTACGTGGAGCGCGTACACGGCCATGACGCGCTGCGGCTGCCCTCCCGCATCGGTGGCAGCCTGCCGCTGAGCTGCACCGGGGTGGGCAAGGCGCTGCTCGCCTTCTCCGGGCCGGAGTTGACCGACGAGGTGCTCGCCCACCCGCTGCGGAGCCTCACGCCCCGCTCGATCACCGATCCGGTGCTGTTGCGCTCGGCCCTGGAGAAGGCGCAGGTCGCCGGACTCGCCTACGAGGAGGAGGAAGCAGCGCCCGGGGTCAGCTGTATCGCCGCGCCGGTGTTCGCCCGGGGGACGGTGGTGGCCGCGCTCTCGGTGGCCGTGCCCCGGGAGCGGTTCAGCGCGGCCCGGCTCGCCCCCGCCGTCCGGACGGCCGCGCTCGGCCTCTCCCGGGTGCTGCGCGGCGGCCACGGCGGCTGACCGGAGCCGTCCGGCCGGGGAGTCGGATACTGTCGTGGCGTGGAGATGCCCCGCCTGTTCGACGGCCGGCTCAAGGTGCGCCACCTGCTGCTGGTGGACGCCCTCTCGCGGCAGGGCACGGTCGTCAGCGCCGCCGCCGAACTCCATGTGACCCAGCCCGCCGCCACCCGCAGCCTGCACGAGGTGGAGGACATCCTCGGGGTGGAGCTGTACGAGCGCGGTCCCCGCGGGGTGACGCCCACGGTCTTCGGCGAGGCGTTCACCCAGCACGCGCGGGCGGTGCTGGCGCAACTCGTCCAGGCCGGGCGGCATGTGGTGGAGCTGGCCGAGGCGGACCGCGGGACGGTGGTGGTCGGCACCCATCTGGCCGGGTCCAACATCCTGCTGCCCCGCGCGATCGCCGCCCTGAAGCATGACCACCCCCATCTGACGGTGATCGTGCGCGAGTCCACCCCCGAGGAGCTGCTGCTGGGGCTGGAGGCGGGCCGGATCGACCTGGTGGTGGGCCGGCTGACCGCGCCCTCCGGGGAAGGGCTGCTGCGCCGGCCGCTCTACGAGGAGTCGATCGAGCTGACGGTGCGGGCGGGCCATCCGCTGGTCGGCACCTCCGGGATCCGGTTCGCCGATCTGGTGGCCTATCCGTGGATCCTGCCCGGACCGCAGACCGCGCTGCGTGGGGAGGTGGAGGGGCTCTTCGCCCGGCACGGGCTCGGTCTCCCGGAGAACCGGGTGGAGACCACCTCCTTCCTGACGGTGCGCCAGCTCCTGCTGGAGACGGACGTGGTGGCCGCACTGCCCGCGCTCCTGGTCCGTGACGACGGCAGACTGGCGCAGCTCCCGGTCCCGCTGGAGGCCGTCGGGCACAGCGTGGGGGTGACCACTTCGGCCACCCGTACGCTGAGCCCCTCGGCGCGGGCGATGGTCCGGAGCCTGGAGGAGGCCGCCGCCGGGATGTCCGGCGGCGGACGTCCGCAGGACGGGGAGGCGGCCGGGCCCGACGGGGAGACAGCCGGGCCCGGCGGGGCGGGGCACGGCGGGCCGGGGGGACGTCAGAGCCCCAGATAGCGCCGGGCGTTACCGCGCTCGATCTTGCGCCGGGCCCGCTCGCCGAGGAAGCCGCTCTTGCCGACCACCGCGCCCACCGGGCGCTCGCCCAGCGGGTAGGGGTAGTCGCTGCCGATCATCACCCGGTCCTCGCCGACCGTGTCCACCAGCAGCCGCAGCGCCCGGTCGTCGAAGACCACCGAGTCGACGTAGAAGCGGCCCAGGTAGTGCGAGGGCGGGTGCAGCGAGGTGCCGACCACGTCGTTCCGCCCGTACCAGGCGTTCTCCATCCGGCCCAGCCAGAAGGCGAACGAGCCGCCACCGTGCGCGAAGCAGATCCGCAGCCGCTCGTCCACCCGGTCGAAGACCCCGCCCAGCACCATGGCCAGGATCGACAGATGTGTCTCGGCGGGCATCGCGGTCAGCCAGCGCGCCATCCACCGGTCCAGCCGGGGCGAGTTGTCCATGTCCCACGGGTGCACGAAGACCGGTACGTCCAGCGCGGCGCAGTGCTGGAGGAAGGTGACCACCCCCGCGCTGTCCAGGTCCCGGTCACCGACGTGGTTGCCGATCTCGACACCCCGGTGCCCGGCCGCGACACAGCGCTCCAGCTCCCGGCAGGCGGCGTCCGGATCCTGGAGGGGCACCTGACAGAACGGCAGCAGCCGTTCGGGGGCCGGGGCGACGATCTCCAGCGCCAGGTCGTTGAAGATCCGGGCGATCTTCGCGGCCTCGGCTCCGTCGCGCCCGTAGGAGAAGAACGCCGGGGTGGGCGACACCACCTGGGTGGCCACCCCGTCGTCGTCCATGTCGCGCAGCCGGACCTCGGCGTCCCAGCAGTCCGCCCCGACCCGGCGGAACTCCTTGGAGCCCATCATGATCATGGCCTCCGCCTCGGACTCGATCCGCAGCCACGGGGCCTCCGGGCCGCCCACCCCCGACAGATCCGGCCAGCCGTGCGGCACATAGTGGGTGTGGACGTCGATCAGGTCCGCCACCGCTCAGCCCTTCCCGGGGTGCGGGGCGCCGCAGGCGGGGCAGGTGCGGGCCCGCTCGTCGCGGTAGAACGCCTCGAAGACCGGCGGCAGGTCGGCCACGATGTCCCGCACCTGGAGTTCCACCTCGTGCACCGGTGCGTGGCAGGCGACGCAGTACCAGCGGAACTTCTCCAGGGTGCCCTCTTCCCTGACCCGTTCGATGACCAGCCCCACCGAGTCCGGGTCGGGGCGCTGCGGGGAGTGCGGGACATTGCCCGGGAGCAGCCAGCACGAGCCCTGGGGGATATGTACGGTGCGCGGACCCTCCTCGGTCATCAGGTTGACGTGCATATCCCCCTTGACCTGGTAGAACCACTCCTCGTACGGGTCGATATGAAAGTCGGTGCGCTGATTGGGGCCGCCGACGACCTGCACGATGAAGTCGTCACCGAGCGCCATCGTCCGGTTGTTCACCGGGGGTGTGAGCAGATGGGCGTGGTCGGTGATCCAGCCCTGGAAGTCGATCACTTCGGGGATGCCGGTCATGGGGACTCCTTCGCGGAGGGGGTGTCGGAGGCCGGGGCGGCGGCGGACGGCACATGGGCCACGGCCTGGATCTCGATGAGCAGATGGGGGTGGGGAAGCTGGTGCACGGCGACGGTGGTCCGGGTGGGACCACTTTCGTCGAAGTACCGGCCGTACACCTCGTTGTAGCCGCCGAAGTCGTTCATGGAGACCAGATAGCTGGTCACCTGCACCAGATCGGAGAGGCCGGCGCCCACGTCGGCGAGGATGTCGCGGATGTTCTCGATGACCGCGGCGGTCTGCGCCCGGATGTCGAGGTCGGTGGTGCCCGTCTCATCGGCACGGACCCCGGCGAAGGTGTTGTCCGGTCGCCGTGAGCTGGTGCCGGAGACATAGACGAACTCCCCGGCCCGTCGCAGGTGCGGGAACCGGCCCCGGGGCGTGGCCTTCCCGGGGACGACGCGTGCCCGGTCCATCACACCCCCCGCACGGTGACGGCGCCGAGGCCCTCGACCTCGGCGCGGGTGGTCCCGGCGGTGAGCGGCACCGCGGCGGTGGCCGCTCCGGCGAGGACCACGTCGCCGGCCCGCAGCGGGATCACCCGGCGGTGGCAGATGTCCCGCAGCGCGCGCAGCGCCCGGGCGGGGTCGCCGAGGATCGCCGAGGTGGAACCGGTGGTCTCCTGGGTGCCGCTGGTCAGTACGACCTTCAGGTCGCGCAGGTCCCGCGGCGGGCTCCAGGGGCCCAGGACATAGGCGGCGGCGGAGGTGTTGTCGGCGATGACGTCCTCGTAGGTGAAGCGGAAGTCTCGGTAGCGGGAGTCGATGACCTCCAGCGCGGGAGCCACCGCGTCGACGGCCGCCAGGAGGAAGTCCGTCGGGTCCCCGGGGTCCACATCGCGACCGAGCCGGTAGGCGATCTCCGGTTCGACCTTGGGGTGGATCAGCCCCCCGAGCGCGAGATCCCCGTCGTCGGTCACCCGCATGGCGTCGGTGAGCCGTCCGACGATGACCTCGCTGACGCCCATCTGCGCCATCTTGGCCTCGCTGGTGAAGCCCAGTTTGACCCCGGTGAGCCGTTCACCGCGGGCCCGTCGCCGGGCGACCAGGGCCCGTTGGACGGCGTACGCGCCGTCCACGTCCAGCCGGTGGGTGTCGGCGAGGCTGGGGACGGCGGTCCGGGTGGTCCGCGCGGTGTCCAGCCGGTCGGCCAGCGCCGCCGTCGTCTCTGTTGCGTCCACGATCACTCCTCCTCGCCGCCCGCCCGTCGGGGCGGCGGCTGGTCCATCGGTCCAGGTCGGGTCCGGGCGCGGACACGCGCCGGGACATCACAGCCGGACGCACACATTGGTGGGCTCGGTGTAGAAGTGGAGCGAGGCGTCGCCGCCCTCGCGGCCCAGGCCGGACAGGCCCGTCCCGCCGAAGGGCGCGCGCAGGTCGCGCAGGAACCAGGTGTTGACCCAGGCCGTGCCGACGTCCATCGCCTGGGCCACCCGGTGGCCGCGTCGCAGGTCCCGCGTCCACACCGAGGCGGCCAGCCCGTATGCGGTGTCGTTGGCGAGTGCCACGGCCTCCTCCTCGGTGTCGAACGGGAGCAGCGCGGCCACCGGGCCGAAGATCTCCTCGCGCACCGGCCGGGCGGTGTGGTCCAGCCCCGTCCAGAGGGTGGGCTCGAACCAGGAGCCACCGTCCAGGCCGTCGCCCAGTGTCGGGACGCCACCACCGGTGAGGACCGTCGCGCCCGCCCGTTCGGCCAGTTCCGCGTAGCCGCGCACCTTCTCCCGGTGGGCCGTGGAGATCAGCGGGCCGGTGGTGGTCGCCGCGTCGGCGGGGCGGCCCAGCCGTAGCGCGCGGGCCCGTTCCACCAGTCCGTCGGCGATGTCGGCGAACACCTCCCGCTGCACGTAGACCCGCTCGGTGCAGAGGCAGACCTGCCCGGTGTTGGAGAACACCGAGCGGGTCAGCCCGTCGAGGGTCTCCTCGAGGTCGGCGTCGGCGAAGACCAGCGCCGCGTTCTTGCCACCGAGTTCGAAGGAGACCGGCCGTACCCGGGGCGCCACGGTCCGCATGACATGGGCGCCGGTGGCCGAGGAGCCGGTGAAGGTGACGCCGTCGATCCCGGGGTGGGTGGTGAGGTGTTCACCGGCCGAACCGGGCCCGAAGCCGTGCACCACGTTGTACGCGCCGGCCGGCAGACCCGCCTCGGCCAGTACCCCGCCGAGCAGCGCCGCGGTGCCCGGTGTCTCCTCGCTCGGCTTGACCACCACGGTGTTGCCGCAGGCCAGGGCCGGGGCCACCTTCCAGGTGAGCAGCAGCAGCGGCAGGTTCCACGGGACGATGACCGCGACCACGCCGAGGGGTTTGCGCACCGCGTAGTTGAGGGCCCGACGTCCGTCCGGCAGATCGGTCAGACATGACTCCTGACCGGCCGCGGCCACCAGGTCCGCGAAGGTGCGGAAGTTGGTGACGGCGCGGGCCACGTCCAGCTCGCGGGCCTGGGTGACGGGCTTGCCGGTGTCCGCGACCTCGGCCGCGGTGAACTCCTCGCGGCGCTCCTCGATCAGGGCGGCCGCCCGCCGCAGCACCTCGGTGCGCTCCCGCACCGGGGTGGCCGACCAGCCGGGCAGCGCGCGCCGGGCGGCCGTCACGGCGCGGTCCACCAGGGGGGCGCCGGCCTCGTGGACACGGGCGTGCACATGTCCGGTGGCCGGGTCGATGGCGTCGAAGCCGTGGCGTTCGTCGGGTTCGACGAGGTGTCCGTCGACGAAGTTGCGGATCCAGCGCGGGGTGGGTGCCGTCATGGCTTCCACCCTGGAACCCGTGGTCATGCCTGACAAATGACCTTCTCGTGGTCCGCTATACCGGTTTTTGCATGGCGCATACGAGGCGTGGCCTTCCCGGCGGGGCGGGACCTAGCGGCGCTTCTGGCCGCCCGCTATAGCGAAACCGCTATGGCGGCGCCCCGCTTCGGTATTTGTGCGCCATGTGCGGTGCCGTGAGGATCCAGCGATACACACCCCATCGCCCGCCGCCACCAGCGAGAGGTCTCCCCATGAGCACCGCAGCACGGCCCCCCGGGGGCGTGAGCAGAACGGCGATCGCCACCCTCGTCGGCACCACCCTGGAGTGGTACGACTTCTTCCTCTACGGAACCGCCGCCGCTCTCATCTTCAACCAGCAGTTCTTCCCCTCCCTCAGCCCCACCGCCGGTACCCTCGCCTCCTTCGCCACGCTCGCCGTCGGGTTCATCGCCCGGCCACTGGGCGGACTGGTCTTCGGACACTTCGGCGACCGGGTGGGCCGCCGCGCCACCCTCGTCGTCTCGCTGCTCCTGATGGGGCTGGGCTCCACGCTCATCGGCCTGGTCCCCACCTACGACACCATCGGGCTGTGGGCCCCCTTCCTCCTCGTCGTGCTGCGTGTCGTGCAGGGCATCGGGCTCGGCGGTGAGGGGGCGGGCGCCACCCTGATGTCGATGGAGCACGCCCCGGCCGGGCGGCGCAATCTGTACGCGGGCTTCCCGCAGATGGGCACCCCGGCCGGACTGGTCGTCGCCAACCTCGCCTTCCTCGGGACCAACGCCCTCGCGGGGGACGCCGCGTTCACCGCGTGGGCGTGGCGGATCCCGTTCCTGTTCAGCGTCGTGCTGGTGGCGGCCGGGCTGGTGATACGGCTGCGGATCGAGGAGTCCCCCTCCTTCGACCAGGTGCGGGAGCGGGGTGAGGTGGCGCGCTTCCCGCTCGCCGCGGCCCTCCAGGTGGGTGTGGTCCGGCTGGCGCTGACCCTGCTCGCGGTGGTGGCCAACTCCGCCGTCGCCTATGTCTTCATGGTGTTCACGCTGTCCTACGGCACCCAGCACGCGGGCTACGACAAGCAGTTCCTGGTGCTCGGGGTGAGCGGGGCGGCCGTACTGTGGTTCGCCACCATCCCGGTGTGGACCGGCGTCGCCGACCGGCACGGACGGCGCACCATGTTCCTCGCCGGATCGGCCGCCATCCTGGTGTGGTGCGCGGTGTTCTTCCCCCTGCTCGACACCGGGAACAACGCGCTCGCGCTGGTCGCCCTCGCCGGGATGGGCCTGATCATCCCGGTGACGCACTGCGTCCAGGGCGCCATCATCGCGGACACCTTCCCCGCCCGGGTCCGCTACTCCGGTTCGTCCCTGATCCTCCAGGCGGGGGCCGTCCTCGGTGGCGGACTGGCCCCGATGATCTCCACCGCGCTGGTCGGCCCGGACGCCTCCTCGGCCGGTGTCACCTGGTACCTCGTGGCCGTCTGCGCACTGAGCCTGGCCGGTGCGGTGGCACTGTTCCGTACGGTCCCCGAGCCACGGCCGGGTGCCGGAACCGCCCGGCTCCCCGAATTCGCCTCAGAGGCGTGAGCGGCGTCCCCGTTCTGCGCAGCGGTCCGCTCCGCTACGCCACCGCCCGGCGGTTCGGCCTCCCCCGGCCGGTGACCGGGGAGGAGCGGACCCCGCCGCGCGCCCTGATCTGCCCCCAGCTCCCGTCCCGGCTGGACGCGGTGATGGGCCCGCCCCGGGACCGGCTGGTCCAGGACGAGGACTGCCTGCGGCTCACCGTCACCGCGCCCGGATCCGGGCGCGGCGGCGGGAAGCGCCCGGTGCTGGTCTGGTTGCACGGCGGGGGCTTCAGCAGCGGTTCCGGGCTGTGTGCCTGGTACGACGCCGGGGACCTCGCCCGGGAGGGCGGGATGGTGGTCGTGAGCGTCAACTACCGTCTGGGAGCGCTCGGTTATCTGTTCCTGGACGGGGTGTCCGAGGGGAACCTCGGTCTGTGGGACCAGGTGGCGGCGTTGCGGTGGGTCCGGGAGCATATCGCCGGGTACGGCGGTGACCCGGACAATGTCACGGTCGCCGGACAGTCGGCCGGCGCCCTCTCCGCCGTGCTGCTGATGCGGATGCCCGTGGCACGGGGCCTGTTCCACCGTGTGGTGCTGCAGAGCCCGCCACTCGCCATCGCCACCCGGCCCGCGCGGGACGCGGCGGAGACCGGCCGGGTCTTCGCCGACCATCTGCGCCGGCTGGGCACCGCCGATCCCCGCACGGCGCCCGTCGCGGCGCTGCTGGCGGTGCAGGCGCGGCTCGCCGCCGACCACCGGCAGCGCACCGGACGTGTCCTGGAGCCGCCGTTCACCCCGGTGTCCGGGGTGCCGGCGCTGCCGGACACGGCGCCGCCGGACCCGGGTGTGCATGGCACGGATGTGTTCCACGGGTGGAACGCCGATGACATGTCCGCCTTTCCGCCGGGTCGTGGTGAACCCTCCGACGTCGGCGAACGCACCCGGCTCCACTACCGGGAGCCCTTGGGCCGGCTCGCCGCCGAATTGCGCGGGGCGGGCGCCCGCACCCATGCCTACCGGCTCGACTGGCGTCCGTCCGGTACCCCGCTGGGTGCCACGCACTGTCTGGAACTCCCCCTGCTGCTGGGGTCGGAGGCGGCCTGGCGGCACGCGCCGATGCTCGGCTCCACGCCCTGGCGGGAGGTGGCCGCCCTCGGGCGGGCAGTCCGCGCCGCGTGGATCTCCTTCGTCCGGACCGGCGCCCCCGGACCTCTCCCCGCCCCGCTCGCCGACCCCTCCGCCGGGCCATGGCGGCGGCCGGACCGGACGGCGCTGGTGTCCGCCCGGCCCGACCCGTCCTGACGCCACGGCATCCGGCGGCGTACGGCGCTCAGTAGTACTGGACCAGGCAGAACTCATGCTCCTCGGGATCGGTCATCACCACGACCACGCCCTCGTCGTAGTCGTGCCGCTCACCGGTGGACCTGCCACCGAGGGAGATCACCTGGGCGATGCCCCGGTCGATGTCGTCGACCGCGATGTCCAGGTGAAGGCGGACCTTGCCCTGCTTGGGCTCCGTCACGGGCTGGAAGACGAGCCGTGGCTGTGGATCGCCGGGACGGCCGAGGTAGACCCAGCCCGAGCGGGTCGGCCCCGGCGGACGGTCCAGCAGCGCGCTCCAGAACGCCGCCACCCGTGGCACATCGACGCAGTCGATGGTCACTCCGGTCCAGCGGTTCGCCATGTCATCGGCCTTCCTGTGGTGGGGTGGTGCCGTCTGGTGGGGTGGTGCCGTCGACGCTCGCGCGGACATGTGCCGGGATCAGCTCGCACTCCTCCGCGACGAGGTCGAGGAAGGCGCCGGTGACGGAGTCCGGACTGCTGTGGGTGTACGCGGTGAGCGTCCTGCGGATCGGCGGATCCGGTCGGAAGAGCCGGCCCGTGAAGTCACCGGGGACGTTGTTGCCGGGGACGAGGGAGAGTCCCATCCCGGAGGCTGCGAAGTTGGCCGCGAAGGGGGCCTGTTGGGTGCGTACGGCGACGCGCGGCCGGAAACCGGCGGTGGTGCACGCCTGATCGAGCACATCGGCGAGGCCGCTGGTGGGGGTGAAGTGGACCCATTCGCGCTCGGCGAGGTCCGCGAGGCGCACCGAGGTCCCGGAGACCTGCTCGACCAGAGGGTCGTCGGCCGAGGTGACCAGGAAGAACTCCTCCGTGCCGAGGTAGCGGACGGTGCCCTGCCACGCGGGCGGCGGCGGGCCGATGGCGACGTCCGCCTGGCCCGCGCCCATCGCCTCCGCCAGTTCGTTCATGTGCTGGTGCTCGAAGAGGGTGATGCGCATGTCCGGGTGGCGGGAGCGCCACACGGTGAGGACCTTGGGCAGCACCCCGTAGCTGATCGAGTACAGCGTCGCCAGCTGGAGATCGCCGGAGGCGAGGCCGGTGGCGCGGCGGGCCGCCGTCATCGCGCGCCGGGCGTCGGCGATGGCCGCACGCGCCGGGGGCAGCATCGCCCGCCCGGCGGCGGTCAGCCGGAGCCCGCGCGGCAGCCGTTCCACCAGACGTCCGCCGACCTCCTTCTCCAGGGCCTGGAACTGGTGCGACAGTCCGGGCTGGGTGATGTTCAGACCGGTGGCGGCACGGGTGAACGACCCCTCGTCCGCGATCGCGACGAAGTACTCCAGCTGACGCAGCGTAGCCATGCGCTCAGCTTATCGATCCGACAAAATCCTGTCCTTGGACGCATGGGCTGTGGGTGGTGCAGGCTGATGGCACACGAGGACGCCGGGAACGGCGGCCCCCGCCACACTCCCCCTCTTCCCCCTTCTCCGAACAGGAGCCGTCGTGCCCGGACCGTCGCGCCCTCCGTCCCTCACGGTGGGTAACATCGCCCTCTCGTTCCACCGTGCGGCCGCCGCGGTCGTGCGCCGGGTGCTGGAGGACGCCGGGCATGAGGTGCACGGTGTCGAGGCGCCGCACGAACAGCTCTTCGGCCTCCAGGCGGCGGGGGAGATCGATCTGCTGGTCTCGGCCTGGCTGCCCGCCAGCCACGGCACGTATCTGGCCCGGTACGAGGACGATGTCCAGGTGCTGGACCCGCACTACGCGCCCTACTGCGTATGGGCCGTACCCCCGTACGTACCCGTCGAGGCGGTCGCCGAGGTCGCCGACCTGGCACGGCCGGAGGTCGCCGGCCGGATGACCCGGGCCCTCGACGGCATCAACGCCGGGGCGGGTATCAGCCGCTTCTCCGCCCGCATGATCGCGGAGTACGGGCTCGACCGGTCGGGCTACGCGTTCCGGCCCGGCACCGAGCGGTCCTTCATCCACCGGGTGGAACGCGGTATCGCCGAGCGGGAGTGGTTCGTCATCCCGATCTGGCGGCCGCAGTACCTCAACCGCGTGCACGGGCTGCGCCCGCTGGCCGAGCCCAAGGGGCTGCTCGGCGGAACGGACGCGGCGAGTCCGGTCGTCACCAGGACCGCCCTGACCACCATCGCCCCGGCCGCTCTGGAGCGGCTGCGCACCCTGCGCCTCGGCAACGACGGTATCGAGGCGATCGATCAGCTGATCAACATCGACGGGCTCACCCCGCTGGACGCCGCAGACCGGTATCTGCGGGACGCCGAGGACACGGCCCGCTGACCGGCTCATACCCCCTGGCGGGCCACCGGACCCCACGGCCCCGGCCCGCCGTCACCACCACACCGCACCCAGGAGACCGACCCATGTCCACCGACTCGCTCAACCAGGGCCTCGACCACATCGCCCTGCGCGCCTACGACCTCGACGCCACCGTCCGCTTCTACACCGACGCCCTCGGGTTCCGGTTCCTCAGCGAGTGGGCCGCGCCCGAGGCGGGTGTGCACCGCTGTGTGTTCCTGGACGCCGGTGACGACCGGATCATCGAGATCTTCGATGCCGCCTCCACCCCGCCCGGCGGATCGGCCCACCCGCTCTCCCCGGACGCGACCCGCCCGAGCGACGAGGAGCGGGCCCGGCACGCCGCGCTGGTCCACTTCGCGGTGCGCACCGGTGACCCCGCCGAGCTGTTCCGGCGCGCGGTCGAGGCCGGGGCCAGGCCGCTGATGGCACCGGCCGAGGTCGAGGCCAAGGGCAGCGCCCCGATGACCCTTCAGGTCGCCTTCGTCCACGGCCCGGACGGTGAGGTCATCGAGTTCATCAAGCGGCCCGCGCTGCGCGACGCGTAGCGGGGGCGGCGCCACGCGATACGAGCGGGGACCGGGAACACCGACGAGGTGTTCCCGGTCCCCGCGCGCCGTAGCGGCGGCCGCCTCGGGGCCGCGGTCACACCAGTGACGCGGGGGCCTCGCGGAACGCCCGGATCAGCGGCGGCAGTTCGGCGAGCCCCGCGTCGATCCGGCCGCGCAGCGCCTCGGCCGCCTCGGGGCGGGCCAGCTCGGACCGCTCGGCCACGATCTGGGTGGGCGCGGACCATCCGCCCAGCGCACGGACCACCGATCGCAGGTGGTCACAGGCGGTGGCGCCGTTGTAGAGACTGGCCGCCGCGGAGGCGAGCAGCACCGGTTTGCCGCGCAGCGCGGTGGACGGCAGGTGGTCCAGCGCGTTCTTCAGGGCGCCCGACAGACTGCCGTGCTGCACCGGTGTGGTGAGGACGACCGCGTCGGCCTCCGCCACCTCCTTCAGCAGCCGGCGGACGTCGAGGTCCTCGAAGAGCTCACCGGAGACATAGCGCTCGGGCGCCAGCACGGGCAGCGCGAGCAGGGTGCGGTCCAGTTCCCGGGTGTCGAACCCGACGCCCTCCGCACGGTCGCGGATGAGCGCGGTCAGCCGGTGGCAGCCGGAGACGGCCGCGGTGGTGCCGGAGATGAGACACAGTTTCATCGGGCGCTCCGGACGTCGTCGCCGCCGCGCTGCCGGTCCCAGGCGGCGCGCAGCTCGCCGAGGTGGTCCAGTCCGGCCAGTACCTGTCCGGGTGCGACACCGAAGTCGATCAGACAGGCGATCTCGTCCACGCCGATGGCCTCCAGCCGCGCCAGCAGCGGAAGGGTGTCTTCCACGGTGCCGAAGAGACCGCCGGTGGTGAAGTAGCGGTCGAACGAGCGCTGGACGAGGAACTCCGTGTCCTCGGGGTCGAGGTCTTCGGGATCGACACCCGGCAGGATGTCCCCGGCCGCCTTCATGATCAGGCCGAGGGAGCTGCGGATGTACTCGGAGAACGGCTCGCGGACGGTCTCGCGGACCGCGTCCTTGTCGGTGCCGAGGAAGGTGTGCAGCATCAGCGCCACCTTGCCCGCCGCGGGATTGCGGGCGCCCTCGTCCGCGGGCAGATGCGCCCGGTACTCGGCGATCTTCTTCTCCAGGTCGGGCAGTTCCTGGCCGAGCAGATGCGTCAGCAGTCCGTAGCCGCGGCGCCCGGCCTCCTGGAAGGTCTGCGGGCTTCCGGCGCTGGTCACCCAGACCGGCAGCCGGGGCTGGACGGGCCGGGGGAAGGTGCGCACCTCGGCCGGTTCCCCCTCGCCGTCGGGCCGGGTTATGGACTCCCCCTGCCACAGGCGCTCGACGGTCCCGATGGTGTCGGTGAGGACGTTGCGGCGGTCGGCGTAGTTCTCCGGGCGGAGGATGAAGTCCCTGGCGTGCCAGCCGGAGGCGAACGAGAGCCCGACCCGGCCTCCGGAGAGGTTGTCCACGACCGACCAGTCCTCGGCCAGGCGCACCGGGTGGTGCAGCGGGCCGACGACGCTGCCCGCCCGGATGCCGATCCGTGTCGTGACGGCGGCCACGGCGGCGCCGGTCACCGCCGGGTTGGGATAGGGGCCGCCGAACTCGTGGAAGTGGCGTTCGGGCGTCCAGACGGCACTGAAGCCGTGCCGGTCGGCGAAGCGCGCGCCGTCCAGCAGGAGCTGGTAGCCGTCGGCACCGGCCTCCTGGCCGGCCGCGAAGTAGAAGAGGCTGAAGTCCATCGGATGCTTCTCCCTGAAGTACTGAGGCGTTCCGGGTGGGGCGGGGTGTGGCGACGGGTCAGCCGCCGGCCGCCTCGGACGTCGCCTCCGGGCCGGGCAGCGGGGCCGCCGTCTCCTCCGCGGGCCGTGCGGCCGGCCGCACACGGACGGCGAGGGTGGCGGCGGCACCGGCCAGCATGATGGCGACGGGCAGCAGATAGGTGATGCGGATGGCGGTGGTCATATCGGTGCGGTCCAGCTGGGTCTGCAGCAGCGCACCGACGGCCGCGCTGCCGAGCAGACTGCCGCACAGCCGGGTGGTGTTGAACAGTCCGGACGCCGCCCCGGCCATCGCGGGGTCGATGTCCTGGAAGGCGACGACGCTGGCGGGGGCGAAGGCCACGCCCATGCCGACGCCGACGAACACCAGCCCGGGGAGCGCGGCGGCGGGCCCGGAGTCGGCCCGGATCAGGGCGGCGATGAGCGCGATGCCCCCGGAGAACGAGAGCAGCCCGGTGATCATCACGTACTTGCCGCCGAACCGGTCGGTGAGCCGTCCGGAGTACGGCGCCAGGAACACCGACACCAGGGGGGCGACGGCGATCACCAGTCCGGCGCGGAACGCGGACAGGTCCTGGACCTCCTGGAGATAGAGCCCCGTCAGCAGCAGCATGCCGCCGAGCCCGCAGGGCAGGACGCACACCACCGCGGACATCAGGGTGAAGTTGCGGTTGCGCAGCATCGCGAAGGGCACCAGCGGATCGCTGTCCTGGCGGCCACGCTCGACCAGGAAGAACACCCCGAGCACCAGCAGTCCGGCGACGACCAGGGCCGGAACGGTGACCGGGCCCCACACCGTGCCCCAGTGGTGCGACTCGCCCTCCAGCAGCCCGTAGACGATCGCGAGCATGGCGACCGACAGCAGGACCGATCCCACGATGTCGATCCGCGGTCTGCTGCGGCTGGGCAGGCGGGGGACCGAGAGCAGCACCAGGGCACCGCCGATCAGGCCGATCGGGATGTTGATGTAGAAGATCCAGCGCCAGCTCAGCGAGGCCACCAGCATGCCGCCGACGGTGGGTCCTGCGGCGGCCACGATGCCCGCGAAGGAGCCCCAGATACCGAGCGCCGCGCCGCGCCGCTCGGCCGGGAACATCTGATTGATGATCACCAGCGTCTGCGGGGTGAGCAGGGCGCCGCCGATGCCCTGGAGCGCGCGGGCGGCGATGGCCTGTCCGGGGTCCTGGGCGAAGCCGCAGGCGGCGGAGGCCAGGGTGAACAGCAGCAGACCGGCCAGGAACACCCGGCGGGAGCCGAACAGGTCGCCGAGGCGCCCGCCGGTGACCAACAGCACGGCGAAGGACAGCAGATACGCGTTGATCACCCACAGCACCTGGGTGAGCCCGGTGTCCAGCCCGGTGGTGATGGCGGGCACCGCGACATTGACCGCGGTGGTGTCGAGCAGTACGACGGCCTGCGCGAAGCAGACCGCGAACAGCGCGAACCACGGCCTGCGCATCCGCTCCCGCGCCGTGGCGAGCGGCCCGGCGGGCGCGGCGGAGCGGGTGTCCGTCCGCTCCTGGCTGTTGGTCATGGGGACTCCTAGGAGCGTGCGGTGTCGGTGGCGCGGACCAGGCTGAGCGGTCGCATATCGGTCCAGTGGGTCTCGATGTGGTCGAGGGCATCCTGACGGCTGGCGGGCCCGAAGGCGGTGTGCCACCCCGCGGGTGCCTCGAGGGTGTGGGGCCACAGGGAGTACTGGCCCTCGTCGTTCACCAGGGCGAGGAAGCCGGTTTCCGGGTCCTCGAAAGGATTGGTCTGCATGGCCGTCCTTCGTATGGGTGCGTAGGGAGTGGCTGCGGGTGGGTGCCGGGGCCCGCGTGAGGGCGGGCCCCGGGCGGTGCGGAGCTCAGCTGTCGGTCAGCGCCTTGGCCAGAACCGGTCCGATCACGGCGAGCGCGTCCGGCTGGACCATGGCGCCGTGCGCGCAGGGCACCGGGTGGTGCAGGACGCGGCCGGTGACATGGGCCGTCCAGGCCGTGTGGCGCGGTGTGTCACCGTCCGCCGGATCGCGGTCGGCCGCGGTGAAGCAGAGCAGGTCCCCCTGGTGGACGCCGGGGGTGAACCCGGCGGCCAGGCGGGCGTTGTCGGTGAAGGTGGTGACGACGGCGGCGAGCCGGTCCTCGCCGAGGGCGGCCAGCGGGCTGAAGTCGGCCCGCAGCAGCCGCAGGACGCCCGCCGGGGTGAGTTCGGCCGGGTCGGCGGCATCGTCGGGGACTCGGTGGCCCAGCGATTCCAGCAGCTGGGTCAGGGTCTCGGGGCCGGAGGGCACGGTGCCGCCGGTCCCGTCGCCGACGGCGCTGTCGAGCAGCGCGAGCAGCGCCACCCGCTCCCCCGCCCCGCGCAGCAGGACGGCCATCTCATGGGCCACGGCGCCACCGAAGGACCAGCCCAGCAGGTGGTAGGGGCCGTGCGGCTGGATCTCGCGGATCCGGGCCACGTAGTCCTCGGCCATCTCCGCCACATCGGCGGGCGCGGCCTCCGGATCCGTCAGCCCGCGGGCCTGGAGTCCGAACACCGGCCGCCCGGGCTCCACGTGGCGCAGCAGCCCGGAGTACACCCAGCTGATGCCCGCGGCGGGGTGGACGCAGAACAGCGGCGGGAGGTCTCCCTGCGCCCGCAGCGGCAGCACCACGTCGAAGTCGTCGCGCGCGGCGCCCCCGGTGGACCGGTCCCCGAGGCGGCCGGCCAGTCCGGCGACCGTGGGGGTCTCGAACAGGCCGCGGATGCCCAGTTCGGTGCCGAGCACCGACCGGATGCGGCTGATCAGCCGGGTGGCGAGCAGGGAGTGGCCGCCCAGGGAGAAGAAGTTGTCGTCGATACCGACCCGGGGCAGCCCCAGCACCTCGGCGAACAGCTCGCACAGCAGCTCTTCGTGGACGGTGCGCGGACCGCGTTCGGACACCTGGACGTCCAGGGTGGGTTCGGGCAGCGCATTGCGGTCCAGCTTGCCGCTGGGGGTGAGCGGCAGTTCGTCCAGGACGACCACGGCCGCGGGCACCATGTGCTCGGGGAGCGCCCCGGCCAGGAACGAACGGACCTCGGCGGCGGCCAGGGTGGCCCCGTCGCCGGGGACGGCGTAGCCGACCAGGAACCGGCTTCCGTCGTCGGCGGTGCGGGCCACGGTCACGGCGGAGTCGACGGCCGGGTGTTTGGCCAGTGCCGCGTCGATCTCGCCGAGTTCGACGCGGAAGCCGCGGATCTTCACCTGGTGGTCGACCCGGCCCAGGAACTCCAGCTGGCCGTCGTCCCGCCAGCGCGCCAGGTCACCGGTGCGGTACATCCGCGCACCGGGCGGACCGTAGGGGCAGGCCACGAACCGCTCCGCGGTCAGCACCGCCCGGCCCCAGTAGCCGCGGGCCAGTCCGTCGCCCGCGATGTACAGCTCACCGGCCACCCCGGGCGGCACCGGCCGCAGCCCTCCGTCCAGTACGTACACCCGCGCGTTCCACACCGGTCGTCCGATGGGCGGTGCGGTGCCGTCGGGGGTGAGCGGACTGCTCATCGTCGTCACCACGGTGGCCTCGGTGGGGCCGTAGACCTGCATGACACGACGGCCCGGCGCCCAGCGCTCCACCAGTTCGGCGGAGAGCGCCTCACCGCCCACCACACAGCCGCGGAGGGTGGGCAGCGCGCCCTCGGGCAGCGAGGCGAGCATGGGCGCCACCAGGTCGGTGTGGGTGATGGCGCGGGTGCTGATGAGTTCGCCGAGTCCGTCGCCGAACACCGGCTGTCCCGGCTCGGGAACGACCAGGGCCGCGCCGCAGATCAGCGTCATGACGATATCGGCCATCGACACGTCGAAGGAGAGGGAGACCAGCAGCAGGAAGCGGCTGGTCTCGTCCAGGCCGAGGCGCTCGATGTGCACCCCGGCGACCGCGGCGATCCCGGTGTGGGTGACGACCACGCCCTTGGGCAGGCCGGTGGAGCCGGAGGTGTAGATGACGTACGCGGGGTGGGCGGGGCTCAGCGGGGCCCGCCGCTCGGCGTCGGCCGGGTCGTGGACGGGCCGCCCGGCCAGGGCGTCCGTGGTCGCCGGATCGTCCAGGACGAGGGTGGGGACGTCGCCGGGGACGGTACCGGCCACGGCGGTGGTGGTCAGGGCCAGCACCGGCCGGCCGTCGTGGACCATGTGGCCGATGCGCTCGGCCGGGTAGGCGGGGTCCACCGGCAGATACGCCGCACCGGCCTTCACGGTGGCCAGGAGGGCCACGACCATCTCCACCGAGCGGGGCACGACCAGGGCGACGAAGTCCTCGGGACCGACGCCATGGGAGATGAGGTGGTGGGCGAGCCGGTTGGCCCGCTCGTTCAGCTCCCGGTAACTGACGGTCTCTTCGGCGAAGACCACGGCGTCATGACCGGGGGTCCGCCGCACCTGCTCCTCGAACAGCCGGGGCAGGGTACGGACCGGCAGCTCGTGCGCGGTGTCGTTCCAGGTGTGCAGGATCCGTGTCCGCTCCTCGTCGGGGAGCAGGGCGATCCGGCTGAGGGGCCGCGTGGGGTCGTCGGCGACGGCTCGCAGCACCCGCAGCAGATAGCCCGCGAGACGGCGGGCCGTGCTCTCCTCGAAGAGTTCGGCGCTGTACTCCAGCACACCGCTGATGCCGTCGGGGGTGCCGTCGGCGGCGCGCCGCTCGGTGAGGTCCACCGCGAGGTCGAACCGCGCGGTGCCCAGGTGCGGGATCTCGACGGCGCCGTCCAGACCGGGCAGGTCGAGCTCCGGGCGCAGACTGTCCTGGAAGGCCAGCAGCACCTGGAACAGGGGGTGCCGGGCGAGCGAACGGGCCGGGTTGAGCACCTCCACCAGCCGCTCGAACGGCAGGTCGGGGTGGCCGAAGGCGGCCAGGTCGCCTTCCCGCACCCGGGCGAGGAGCTCGGCGAAGGTGGGGTCCCCCGAGGTGTCGGTGCGCAGCACCAGGGTGTTGGCGAAGAAGCCGACCAGGCCGTCGAGGGCGGCGTCGGTGCGGGCGCCCACGGGACTGCCGAGCGGGATGTCCTCGCCCGCGCCGAGCCGGGTGAGCACGGTGGCCAGGGCGGCCTGGAGCGCCATGAAGACGGTGGCGCCCTCGGCGCGGGCCATCTCACCGAGCCGCCGGTGCAGGGCGGGTTCGATGTCCACCGGCACGGTGCCGCCGCGGTATCCGGCGATGGCGGGCCGGGGCCGGTCGGTGGGCAGGTTGAGCTGGTCGGGCAGACCGTCCAGGGCGGACCGCCAGAAGGCGAGCTGACGTGCGAGCCCGCTGTCGGGGTCGGTCTCGGTGCCGAGGGTGCGGCGCTGCCAGAGCGCGTAGTCGGCGTAGGTGACGGGCAGCGGCTCCCAGCGGGGGGCCGTACCGGTGGTCCGGGCGGCGTAGGCGTGGGACAGGTCGCGGGTGAGCGGGGTGGTGGAGGGCCCGTCGGCCGCGATGTGGTGCAGCACCAGCAGCAGGACGTGTTCCTCCGGCGCGAGCTCCAGGAGGTGGGCGCGCACCGGGAGTTCACGGGTCAGGTCGAAACCGCGCCGGGACAGTTCGCGGACCGTGTCGTCGACGGCGGAGCGCTCGCACCGGCGGTGCTCCAGGGGCGGTTCGGCCGCGGCACCGTCCAGGACCCGCTGCCGGGGCTCCCCCGCCACCTCCGGGAAGACCGAACGCAGTGACTCCTGATGTGCGGCCAGATCGGTCAGGGCCGCGGTGAGGGCGGCCCGGTCCAGCGGTCCGTCGAGCCGGAGCACCAGCGGGATGTTGTAGAGGGCCCCGTCGTCCTCGAAGCGGTTGAGGAACCACAGGCGCTGCTGCTGGAACGAGAGCGGCACCGCGGCGGGGCGGTCCGCCGTCCGCGCCAGGGGTTCGCGCTCACCGCGCTCACCGTCGAGGTGCTGGGCGAGGGCGGCGGGGGTGGTGGACTCGAAGAGGTGGCGGACCTTCAGCTCCCGCCCCAGGAGGGAACGGGCGCGGGTGATCAGCCGGATGGCGAGCAGGGAGTGGCCGCCGAGGGCGAAGAAGTCGTCCTCCGGGCCGACCGCGGGCAGGTCCAGGATGTCGGCGAAGAGCTCGCACAGCAGTGCTTCGCGGGGGTTGCGGGCGGCCCGGCTCCGGGCCCCGCCCTCGGCCGTGGCGGCGGGGGCGGGGAGCGCGGCACGGTCCAGCTTGCCGTTGGGCGTGAGCGGCAGCGCGTCCAGGACGACGATCGCGCCGGGGACCATATACGCGGGCAGCCGCCGGGCGGCGGCCGTGCGCAGCGCCTCCGGGGCGAGGGGGCCCGCACCGGGCGCGGGCACCGCGTAGCCGGTCAGCCGGGGATCGCCGGGGGTGTCCTCACGGACGACCACGGCGGCCGTGGCCACCTCGGGCAGATCGGCGAGAACGGCCTCGATCTCGCCGAGTTCGATACGGAAGCCGCGGATCTTCACCTGGTGGTCGACCCGGCCCAGGAACTCCAGCCGGCCGTCGTCCCGCCAGCGCGCCAGGTCACCGGTGCGGTACATCCGCGCACCGGGCGGACCGTAGGGGCAGGCCACGAACCGCTCCGCGGTGAGTGTGGGGCGGCCTCGGTAGCCGCGGGCCAGGCCGTCGCCCGCGATGTACAGCTCACCGGCCACCCCGGGGGCCACCGGCCGCAGCGCGGTGTCCAGCACGTACACCTGGGTGTTGCGCATCGGCCGGCCGATGGTGGGTGCGCCGTCCTCGCCGTCGAGCCCTGCCACCGTGGACCAGATGGTGGTCTCGGTGGGCCCGTAGAGGTTGGTGACGCTTCGGCAGTGGCGGCGCAGCCGCGCGGCGAGGGCCTCGGGGAGGGCCTCCCCGCCGGTCAGGGCGCGCAGCCCGGCCAGGGCCCGGGGGCGATGGCCGACCAGGGTCTGCCACAGCGAGGGCGTGGCCTGCATGAGGGTGGTGCCGGTGTCCTCCAGCAGGGCGCCGAGCGCTCCCGGGTCGCGGACGGTGTCCTCGTCGGCGAGGACCACGGCGGCCCCGCCGAGCAGCGGCAGGTACATCTCCAGCGCCGCGATGTCGAAGGCGATGGTGGTGACGGCGGTCAGCCGGTCACCGGGCCCGGGGTCGAACCGCTCCCCCATGGCGGCCAGGAAGTTCTCCAGGGCGCCGCGCGGTACGACCACGCCCTTGGGGCGGCCGGTGGAGCCGGAGGTGTAGATGACGTAGGCGGGCCGGCCGGCCGGGAGGTGCGCGGTGTCCGGGTCGGTGTCCGGGTGTCCGGCGAGGACGTCCGCGGTGGCGGGCAGGTCGAGCAGGAGCCGGGGCACGGACTCCTCGCCGGGGAGCGCGGCCGTGGTGGCGGTGGTCGCCAGCGCCAGCGCGGGGCGGGCGTCGTCGAGCATGTAGGCCACACGGTCGGCGGGGTAGCCGGGGTCCAGCGGCAGGTACGCGGCCCCGGACTTCAGCACCGCCAGCAGCGCGACCAGCAGGTCGGGGGTGCGGGGCAGGGCGATCGCCACGAAGTCCTCGGTGCCGACGCCCCGGGAGACGAGGTGGTGGGCGAGCCGGTTGGCGCGGGCGTTGAGCGTGGCGTAGTCGAGGGTGTCCCCGCCCGCGAGGAGCGCGGGCGCGGCGGGGTTCCGGGCGGCGAGGGTCTGGAAGCGCTCGACGAACCCGTGGGCGGGCGGGGTGTGGGCGGTGTCGTTCCAGCCGCGCAGGACCCGCTCCCGCTCATCGTCGCCGAGGACGGCGAGCCGGGTCAGGGGGCGTCCGGGGTCGGCCGCGGCGTCGGTGAGCAGCCGGGCCAGCCGTTCGGTCAGCAGCTCGGCGGTGGTCCGCTCGAACAGCTCGGTGCTGTACTCGAGGACACCGCCGATCCCGGCCGGGCTGCCGTCGGCGCCGTACTCCTCCTCGAGGTAGAACGACAGGTCGAACTTGGCCACGGGCAGCGCCACCGGCTCGGCGGCCGCGGTCACCCCGGGCAGCCGTAGCCGGGGGCTCGGGCCGCCCTGGAGGGCCAGCAGCACCTGGAACAGGGGGTGCCGGGCCATCGAACGGGCCGGGTTGAGCGCCTCGACCAGCCGCTCGAAGGGCACGTTCTGGTGGGCGTAGGCGGCTACGTCCCGCTCCCGCACCCGGGCGAGCAGTTCACCGAAGGCCGGGTCGCCCGAGGTGTCGGTGCGCAGCACCAGGGTGTTGATGAAGAGTCCGGCCAGGCCCTCGGCCGCCTCGTCCTCGCGTCCGGCCACCGGGGCGCCGAGCGGGATGTCCTCGCCCGCGCCGAGCCGGGTCAGCAGGGCGGCGAGGCCGGCCTGGAGGACCATGAACAGGGTGCAGTGGTGGCGCTGGGCCAGGGTGCGCAGAGCCTGGTGCAAGGTGGCGTCGAAGCGGACCGGGAGGCTGTGGCCGCGGTAGCCCAGACGGGCGGGCCGGGGGTGGTCGGTGGCCAGGCCGAGCTGGTCGGGCAGTCCGGCCAGGGCCTCCTTCCAGAAGGCGAGTTCGCGCGACTGGAGACTGTCCGGATCGTCCTCGGCGCCCAGCAGCTCCCGCTGCCACAGCGCGTAGTCGGCGTACTGCACGGGCAGCGGGGCCCAGTCGGGGGCGGCTCCGGCGGTCCGGGCGCGGTAGGCGCGGGCCAGGTCGTCCAGCAGGGGCTGGTGCGACCAGCCGTCGTCGGCGATGTGGTGCAGCGTCAGCAGCAGGACGTGCTCGTGCTCGTCCAGCCGGAACAGCCGTGCCCGCAGCGGCGGTTCGGCGGCCAGGTCGAAACCGCGTCCGGCCTCGTCGGTCAGCGCCCGGGACAGCTCGGCCGCGGGGACACCGGTGACCGGCAGCTCGGGCGCGTGGCCGGACAGGACGCTCTGGTGGGGTTCCCCGTCGGCGGAGGGGAAGACGGTGCGCAGCGCCTCATGGCGGTCGCAGACATCGGCGAGTGCCCGTCGCAGGGCGTCGGTGTCCAGCGGTCCGGTGAGCCGCTGGGCCAGCGGGATGTGGTACGTGGCGGGCGGGATGTCGTCCATGCGGCTGAGGAACCACAGCCGCCGCTGCCCGTAGGACAGCGGGACGCGCTCCGGCCGCACCGCCGGGAGCAGCGGCGGACGGACCTCCTCGGTCCGGTCCGGGTCCTCCAGGCGCCGGGCCAGCGCCTCGGGGGTGGGGGCCTCGAACAGACCGCGGGCGCCGAGCACGGCGCCGGTCGCGGTCCGGATCCGCCCCACCAGCCGGGTGGCGAGCAGGGAGTGGCCGCCCAGGGCGAAGAAGTCCTCGTCGGCGCCGACCTCGTCGAGCCCCAGCACCTCGGCGAACAGCTCGCACAGCAGCGCTTCGCGGGGGCTTGCGGCCTTCCGGCCCACGGCCTCGGGGGCGCGGGCGCCGGACGGCGCGGGCAGGGCGGCCCGGTCCAGCTTGCCGTTGGGGGTGAGCGGGAAGGTGTCGAGGACGACGACGGCGGAGGGCACCATGTACTCGGGCAGCAGCCCGGCCAGCCGGGCGCGGACGGCGACGGGGTCGGCCGGTTCCCCGGGCTCGGGCACCAGGTAGCCGACGAGCCTGCGGTCGCCGGGGCGGTCCTCGCGGATGATCACGGTGGACTGGGCGATCCCCGGCAGGGTGGCGAACGCCGCCTCGATCTCACCGAGTTCGATGCGTACGCCGCGGATCTTGACCTGGTGGTCCACCCGTCCGACGTACTCGATCGCACCGCTCTCGCGACGCCTGGCCAGGTCCCCGGTGCGGTACATCCGGGAGCCGGGCGGACCGCCGGGGTCGGCCACGAAGCGCTCGGAGGTGAGGGCGGGGCGGCCCAGGTAGCCGCGGGCCAGCTGGACGCCCGCGAGGTACAGCTCACCGGTCTCGCCGGGGGCCACTTCCCCGAGGTCCGGGCCGAGGACATGGACCCGGGTGTTCCACACCGGGTACCCGATGGGCACGGTGTGCGCGCCGGGTTCGGCGACGCACTCCCAGTAGGTGACGTCCACGGACGCCTCGGTGGGTCCGTACAGGTTGTGCAGCGAGGCGGTGGCGCCCAGGGTGGTGCGGAACCGCTCGGCCAGGTCGGCCGGGAGCGCCTCACCGCTGCAGATGACATTGCGCAGGGACGGGCAGCGCGCGGCGGCCGGTTCCTCCAGGAACAGCTGGAGCATGGAGGGAACGAAGTGGATGGTGGTGATCCGCTCGCGGCGGATCACCTCGGCGAGGTACCCCGGGTCGCGGTGCCCCTCGGGCCGGGCCATCACCAGTGCGGCACCGAAGGACAGCGGCCAGAAGAACTCCCAGACGGAGACGTCGAATCCGGAGGGCGTCTTCTGCAGGACGCGGTCCTCGGCGTCCAGGCGGTACTCCGCCTGCATCCACTGGAGGCGGTTGACGATCCCCTCATGGGGCACGACCACGCCCTTGGGCCGGCCGGTGGAGCCGGAGGTGTAGATGACGTACGCCGCGTCATGGCCGGTCAGCGGACGGGCGGGCACGACGGGGCCACCGGTGGAGGCGGCGAGGCGCTCCCGGGTCTCCGGGGCGTCGAGCACCACGGTCTCCAGCCCCTCGGGGCGGGCCCCGGACGGCAGCACGGCCTCGGCCGCGGTGTGGCTGAGGACGAGCGCGGGCGCGGAGTCCCGCAGCAGATAGGTGATGCGGTCGGCCGGGTAGTCGGGGTCGACGGGGAGGTAGGCGGCACCGGCCCGGACCACCGCCATCAACGCGGTGATCAGCTCGATCGAGCGGGGCACGGTGATCGCGACGACGGTCTCCGGGCCGACGCCGTGGTCGATGAGCAGCCGGGCCAGCCGGTCCACCCGCTCGTCGAGCTCGGCGTAGCTGAGACGGTGGTCCTCGTGGATCAGTGCGACCCGGTCCGGTGTGCGTGCCACCTGCGCGGCGAACAGCTCCGGCAGGGTCCTGTCCGTGCCGGGCAGCGGCACGGCAGTGTCATTCCAATTCACCTCAATGCCCTTCCAGAGCCTGCGAATCCGAAAAATCTAACGACGGGTGATGTGTGGTCCCCCGGCCCGGCCGTGCCCGCTACCGGCAATGGCCGGTAGCGGCCAGCGGACGGTCACGGGACGAAGCTGCGCGCGGTGCGGGCGCGCAGCGCGTAGGGGGTCGTGGCGTCCACGGACACCCGGCCCGGGGGCCGTTCGGTGCCGTGGCGGGCCGCGGCCCACTCCGGGGTCTGGGACGGGTCCATGGGCACCGGCCGGAACTGCGGCCAGGCCGTGGTGTCGGCACCGAGGTTGCAGCGGGTCAGCAGGGCCCACAGCACGTCCTCGGCGCATCCGATGGCGATGTCGTCGTCGGTGAAGACCACGGTCTTCACGAACGGGTGGCGGTCCAGCAGTTCGCGGGCGAGCAGGTCCGGGGCGCGGTCGCCGTCGGCCGACTCCTTCGTCACGGCGACGGTCAGCAGCAGCATGCCGCCGCCCGCCGCGGCCAGGTGCATGTCCCGCACCCGCACGCCCGCCGCACGCGGCAGCACCGCACGCAGCGACAGCGCGGCCGAGAGCGCCCCGGCCGTGCCCAGGATGTGCGACTGCTCACGGCCCGGCCCGATCACCGCCTGGTACAGCGGTGCGGACCGGTGGGTGACGGCGGTGACGGTCAGCACCGGCAGTCCGGTGCGCGCGCCGCCGTCGTAGCCCAGGAACTCCGGGAGGGATCCGGCGGGTCCGGCGCCCGGCAACGCCTCGTCCGCGAGCGAACCGTCCAGGTAACCCTCCAGGACGATCTCGGCCTCCGCGAGCGCCGGGACGGGCTGGGTGAGGGCGGGTGCCGTGGTGACCGGCTGCCCGGCGAGCGCACCGGCGACGGCCAGCTTGTCCAGACCGCCGGGCAGGAAGCGGGAGCCGAGCGCGGAGGCCACCATCGCGGCGGGCGGCACCCCGATGTTCACGGTGACCGGCAGCCGCCGGCCGTCCTGGACCGCCCGCTCGTACAGCGCCCCCAGCTGACGCCCCGGCACCATCCAGACGGTGAGCCGGGTGCGGTCCAGGACCAGCATCCGGTGGGCGGACAGCGCGGTCTCGCCCGTCTCCGGATCCTCGGCGCGCACCAGCGCGGCGGTCAGGTACGGGCCCGCGTCACGCGGGGTGCAGGTGAGCACCGGAAGGGACGTCAGGTCCAGCGCGTCACCGGTGATCCGGTGCTCCTGGCAGCCGGGGCCGGTCACCGTCACCGGCGCGGCCCGCTCCCCGGTGGCCTCGGCCACCAGCCGGTCCGCGGTGTCCGGGGCGGTACGCGCGGGCAGCCCGGGCAGCCAGCGGCGCAGCCGCCGCTCGTCCCCGTACAGCCCCAGCAGGACCGGGCCGCCGCGCACCCCCGTGTAGAGCACGGCCGGTTCGTCGCGGGACAGACCGGTGGCGGGGACCCCCGCGTAGGCCCGGGCGTAGTGGTCCGCCACCCGGGTGGGGGCGGTCGGTCCCTCGTGCGCGGGGACGGCGCCGGGGTGCTCCGCGGACAGCTCGGCCAGCGCCGCCCGCAGGGACAGTCCCGGTCCCGGCGCCGTCGTCACCCCGCTCACCAGGTGTCCCCCCGTCCGCGCTCCAGACCGGCGAACCAGCCCGGGAGGTCGTCGTGGAGCAGCAGCCCGGTGCCCACCAGCAGCCCCCGGTAGCCCGCGGTGAGCAGTCCGGCCGCCTGCCCGGGGGTGTGGATACCGCTGGCACTGACCGGCACCGGGGTGCCGGTGGCCAGGACGGCGGGCAGCAGGGCATGGCTGCGGGCGGGGTCGCCGGGGTCGCGTTCCCGCTGCCGGATGTCCTTGTTGTTGACGGCGATGACGCACCGGTCGGCGTGGACGACCCGGGACAGCTCCTCCTCGGAGGTCACCTCGACGAACGGGGTCAGCCCCAGGGACAGCGCGCTCTCGGTGAGCCGGGGCAGCACGGTCCGCGGCAGCAGGCCCGCGGTGAGCAGGACGGCGGACGCGCCGTCGGCGGCCGCCCCGGCGAGCTGGCGCTCCTTGGTGAGGAAGTCCTTGACCAGCACCGGCAGCCGGGTGGCCGCCGTCACCTGGGCCAGCAGTGTGGGGTCACCGCCGAACCAGGCACCGGTGACCACCGAGAGCGCCGGTGCGCCCAACGCCTCGTAGGTCCCGACCAGTTGCTCCACCGTACGGCCCCGGAACAGATCGGCGCCGTGGGCGCTGCGCCGCTTCAACTCCATGATCACCGGGGTGCGCGCGCCGAACAGCGCGTCGGTGAAGGGCGCGGGGCCGGTGCCGGGCACCGGGGCCGGGGCGGCGGTCATGACGCGCACCGCACGGTCTCGCGCCGCAGCCGCCAGGCGGCCGACAGGGCGTCGACCCGGCTCAGCCGCAGGGTGCCGTCCCTGCCGCGCAGCGCGCTGTCCACGTCCAGGCCGCGGAACCCGCTGTGCCCCAGCAGTGCGTCATAGCGCTCGGCGCCGTCCGCGCTGATGCCCCCGGCGAGCAGGAACGGCAGCTCGGCGCGGTCCAGGACCCGGGCGGCGGCGCAGGGGTCCAGCGGGGTGCCGGTGCTGCCGACCCGGCCGTCGTCGCCCACCGAGTCGAAGAGGAAGAGGTCGGCCCCCGCCCGCCGGTAGGCGTCGGCGAAGGGTTCCTCGACGGCCTTCCCCTCCCGTACGTGGACCACCTTGACCAGGGTGACGTCCGGCAGCGCCGCCCGGATCCGCCGCACCCCGGCCGGGGCCGGGTAGCCGTGCAGCTGGACCCAGCGGACGCCGGAGGCGTCGACCGCCTCCCGCAGCCGCACGGGGTCGTCGAGCAGGGTGACCAGCACCGGTTCCACGGCCATCTCGCGGGCCGCGGCCGCCAGTCCGGCGAACCGCTCCAGCGACAGGTCCCAGCGTCCGCCGGGCACGCCGTACCAGAGCCCGGCCAGTTCCACGGGGAAGCAGGACATCCGCCGCAGCTGGTGGACATCGGTCACCCCGCACACCTTCAGCAGCACGGCGCCTCAGTTCTCCTGTCCGGCGGAGCCGGGGACGTCAGGGAGGGCGGCCAGCGAACGCGCCACCCCCTCGGGGTCGAACGCCTCGTCGCTCAGCTCACCCGCGAGGTACTTCTCGTACGAGGCCAGGTCGAAGTGGCCATGTCCGGACAGGCCGAACAGGATCACCCGCGGCCTGCCCTCCTCGCGGCAGCGCACGGCCTCGTCGATGACGACGCGCACGGCGTGGGTGGACTCCGGCGCCGGAACGATGCCCTCGCTGCGTGCGAAGGCCAGCCCGGCCTCGAAGCAGCGGGTCTGCGGCACCGCACGCGCCTCCATCAGCCCCTCCGACAGCGCCTGGCTGACGAGCGGGGAGATGCCGTGGTAGCGCAGCCCGCCCGCGTGGATGGACGGCGGGACGAAGGCGTGGCCGAGGGTGTGCATCCGCATCAGCGGGGTGAGCCCGCTGGCGTCCCCGAAGTCGTAGGCCACCGTGCCGCGGGTCAGCGAGGGGCAGGCCTCCGGCTCCGCGGCGATCACCTGGACGGAGTCACCGCCGCGCAGCTGGGCGCCGAGGAAGGGGAAGACCAGTCCGCCGAGGTTGCTGCCGCCGCCCGCGCAGCCGACGATCAGATCGGGGTAGTCGTCGGCCATGTCGAGCTGGGTCATGGCCTCCTGTCCGATCAGGGTCTGGTGCAGTACGACGTTGTTGAGCACGCTGCCGCCCGCGTAGTTGGTGTGCGGGTCGTTCATGGCCAGCTCCAGCGCCTCGGAGGTGGCGATGCCCAGGCTCCCCGGGCAGTCCGGGTCGTCGTCGAGGATCCGGCTGCCGACGTCGGTGGCGCGGGAGGGGCTGGGCAGACAGGTGGCGCCGTAGGCGTGCATCAGGGCGCGGCGCTGGGGCTTCTGGTGGTAGCTGACGCGCACCATGTGCACCTGGACGTCGAGCCCGAACAGCGCACCGGCGAAGGCGAGGGCCGAACCCCACTGCCCGGCGCCGGTCTCGGTGGTCAGCCGCCGGATGCCCGCCTGCTGGTTGTAGAAGCACTGCGGGATGGCGGTGTTGGGCTTGTGGCTGCCGGCCGGGCTGCCGCCCTCGTACTTGTAGTAGATCCGCGCGGGGGTGCCCAGGGCGCGCTCCAGCCGGCGGGCGCGGAACAGCGGCGAGGGCCGCCATTGGGCGTAGAGCTGCCGGACCGGGTCCGGGATCTCTATCTCGCGGGTGGTGGACAGCTCCTGCTCGGCGATCTCCTTGGGCATGATGCCGGTCAGGTCGTCGACCGAGGCGGGGGCGCCGGTGCCGGGGTGCAGCGCCGGTGCGAGCCGGGGCAGATCGGCGGCGATGTTGTACCAGGCCCGGGGGATCTGGACGTCGCTGAGCTGGTATTTGACGGATTCCACTGCGGCTTTCCTCTCGGTCAGTGGGTGGGGAGCGCGGCGGTGCCGGCCGCGTCGGCTTCCAGTGAGCCGGCGACGAACCGGTCGCCGCCTCCGGCCACGAAGAGGCCCGGGTGCTTCAGGCGAAGCCCGGCCAGCACCTCGTCGTAGGGGAGGTCGTCGAACTCGCCGTGCTCCCGGAGGAGTTCCATGTGGTGTTCGCCGGACTCGTCGTAGGGGTGGTAGACGCTGTCGGCGGTCCCGTCGAACTCCATGGGCTCGATGCGGTAGAGGCGGCACAGCAGGCGGTTGAAGACCGGGGTGGCGCGCAGCCACCGGTCCAGTCGCAGTGAGGTGAACGCGTGGTAGTGGAAGACGTCGCCGCCGACACGGGCGCGCACCGCCTCCGAGGACAGGTGGTTGCGGACGTCGGCGAGCACCAGCCGGGCGGGGATGCCCACCGAGCGCAGCGCGGACACGTAGAGCACCGACTTGTGGATGCACAGCCCCTTGCCGGAGCGGACCACCTGGGAGGCGGTCAGCCCGGTGCGGGTGAGGTCGGCGCCGTAGATCTCGTAGCGGATCCGGTCGCGTACGGCGTAGTAGAGCGCCACCGCGCGTTCCCGGTCGCCGGTACCGGTGTCGCGCAGGGCCCGCTGGACGAACTCCGTCACCTCGGGGGCGTCATGGTCCAGGAAGGCGGTGCGGGCGAGTGCGGGGTCGGTCTCCATGGGGCCTCGTCGTCTCGGTGGGTGGTCGGGCGGCGGGCTCACAGGCCCAGGGTGGCGGCGATGCGGGAGGACTGGATCTCGGAGGTGCCCGAGTAGATGGTCCCGGCCACCGCGTTGCGCAGCTCCTGCTCCAGGCCGTACTCCGCGGTGTAGCCGTTGCCGCCGAAGATCTGGACGGCGCTCAGCGCGGAGGCCACATTGGCCTCGCTGACCACACGTTTGGCCATGGCCAGGTCAGCGGTGATGTTCTGGCCCCTGGTGTGCTTCTCGGCGGTGTCGTAGAGCCACTTGTGGGCGCTCTCCACACCGATCCGCATATCGACGATGCGGTGCGAGACGGCCTGGAAGCCGCCGATCGGCTGGCCGAAGGCGCGGCGCTCCTTGGCGTAGGCCACACAGCGCTCCAGGCGCCGCCGCATCTCGCCCAGGGTCACGGCGAAGGA
This sequence comes from Streptomyces sp. NPDC045899, assembly GCF_056431485.1. Classification (NCBI taxonomy): domain Bacteria; kingdom Bacillati; phylum Actinomycetota; class Actinomycetes; order Kitasatosporales; family Streptomycetaceae; genus Streptomyces; species Streptomyces sp. NPDC045899. The sequence continues at coordinate 240,706 of NZ_JBWKKP010000010.1, read as the reverse complement.
GCACAGGATCTCCCAGCGCATGACGTGGTCGAGGATCAGGAAGCCGCTGCCCTCCCGGCCGATCAGGGCGTCGGCCGGGACCCGGCAGTCGTCGAAGAAGAGTTCGCAGAACGGCGAGGACTTCAGCCCCATCTTGGCGATGGGACTGCCGAAGACCAGCCCGGGGGTGTCGCGCCGGAGCAGGAAGGCGCTGACCCCCAGCGGCCCGGCGGTGGCGTCGGTACGGGCGTACACCACGACCAGACCGGCCACCGGACCGTTGCTGACGAACGTCTTGGAACCGCGCAGCACATAGCTGTCGCCGTCGCGCGTCGCGGTGGTCCGCATGCTCATCGCGTCGGAGCCGGCGTCCGGTTCGCTGATGGCGTGCGCGCCGATCAGCGAACCGTCGCACACGGCCGGCAGGTACCGCCGTTTGAGGGCGGCGGATCCGAAGCGCTGGAGCGGCACTCCGGTGCTGACCATATGGGTGGTGACCGAGAAGTTCAGCCCGCCGTTGCGGCAGCCGTACCCGAGGCCGTCGAGTACGTACATGGTGGTCAGGAGCGACTGGCCGAGCCCGCCCCACTCCTCGCCGAAGGGCAGCCGCAGGAGCCCGCTGTCCCGTACGGCCTCCCAGGGACCGCGCGGGAACTCGGCCGCGGCGTCGTAGCGGTCGTGTTCGGCCGCGAACTTCTCGAACCAGGGGGTGAGTCCGTCACGCAACCGCGTCTGCTCATCGGACCATTCGATCACTGGGGCTCCCGCGTCTTCTCGTCGTCTGCCGGTCCGGTGTCTCAGTAGTGGGAGGAGCCGGCGTCGCTCAGCGAATGCTTCTCGTCGCCGCGCAGCGCCGGGGAGAAGACACAGACCAGCCGCAGGTCCTCCTCGGGGTGGGCGATCAGCCAGTGCGCGTCGTGCTCGTCCAGCGCGTAGAGGGTGCCGGGGGTGACGGGGTGGCTGTCCCCGGCCATGTCCACGACCTCACCGCTGCCGGATATGCAGTAGCAGGCCTCCAGGTGGTGCTTGTACTCCAGCAGGGACTTGCTCCCGGCCGTCACGACGGTGTCGGTGACCGTGTAGCCCAGGCCGTCCGAGGCCAGCAGGAAACGACGGCTCAGGCCGTTGCCCCATTCGACGGACGGCACCTCCGCGAGCTGACGGATGATCATGGGTTCCTCCCGTTGGACATGTCCGAGGTACTGATGAGCAGGTCCGCGACGCAGGCGCGGGCCTCGGCGACCGGATCCTCACCGGCCAGCAGGGCTGCCTCCAGCCGGGCGACCAGGGCGGTGCCGACGACGGCGGCGTCCGCCCCCGCCCGGCCCAGCGCCGCGACATCGCCGGCGGTACGGACGCCGAAGCCCACCGCGAGCGGTGCGCCGGTCAGCTTCCGGAGCCGGGTCAGGACCGGTTCCAGGGACACCGGTTCGACCGGTGTGGCGCCCGTGCGCCCGTAGTGGGCGACGAGGTAGAGATAGGCCGACGCGGTGCGGGCGGCCTCGTCCAGCACGGCCGGTTCGGAACGGGCGTAGCAGGTCGTCACCATCGGCTGGCCGATGTGGTGCGCGGCCTCCAGGCACCGGGGCCGGGCGCGGGGCGGCGCCCCGTGCACGAGCACCGCGTCGGCGCCGCTGTCCCGGGCACGCCGCATGAACTCCGGCGGGCCGAGCGGGGCCACGGTATGCCGCCAGTCGGCGAGCAGGGCCACCGCGGTGTGCCGCATTCGCGGACGGACCCGGGCCAGCAGCCGCAGGGTCGCCGCCAGGTCGACACCGCGGTCCAGGGCCCGCTCCGCGGAACGCCGGATCACCGGTCCGTCGGTGATCGAGTCCGGGAACGGCACGGCCAGTTCCACACAGTCCACCCCGGCGTCGTCCAGGGCGAGCAGCAGATCGGTGAAGACCTCGGGCGGGCCCGGGTCCCCGGCGTTGAGGAACAGTGCCAGCCCGGGGTCATGCGGTCCGCGGCCGGGGAAGAACGGACGGGTGCGCGGGGCGGCTTCAGCCATGGCCGGTCGCCCCCGTCCCGGACCCCGCGCGGGGCGCGGTCAGCCGCTCGACGAGACCGAGCGCGGTGCCCTCGGCGAGTGCGTCCCGCGCGTCGGCCAGGGCCGTCGCCCAGTCGGGCCGGGCGCCGCCGAGGACGGCGGCCGCGGCCGCGTTGAGGGCGATGGTGGACAGCGCGGCCTCCGGCCCCCGGCCGCCGAGGAGTTCCTTCAGCAGGACCTCGGGGGGCGGCCCTCCGGGTACGGGCGCCAGGTCGGCGAGGGTGCCCCGGGCGGGGCGCAGCGCGGGCAGGGTGCTCGGGCCGACGCGCTGCGCGGCGGTGTTGTGCGAGGGGACGGTGGTGTCGGTGACGACAGTGTGGTCGGTGCTGTCGGTGAAGACGGTGTTGTCGGTGAAGCTGACCAGCTCGTCCACGCCGAGGTCGTTGGAGAGCAGCCACAGCCGGTGGCCGGGGCGGGCGCGCAGCGCGGCGAGACGGGTGAACACGGTGTGGACGTGCGGGTCCGAGACCCCGGTGAGCTGGGTGGTCACCGGGACGCGGGCCAGTAGCGGCCCCAGGGTGTTGACGGCCCGGCCGACCTGCTTCAGCCCGTACGGCAGGATGCGCCGGGCGAGCGTGGTGAGTTCGGGCGGGTAGACGAATCCGCCCGCGAACGCGATGCCGTGGCGGTCCAGGGCGTCCTCGCACTGCGCGTAGGACGTGGTGAGCGGGATACCCAGCCGCTCCAGGACGTCGACCGATCCGGTGCGGCCCGAGTAGCCGCGGGAGCCGGTCTTGACGATCCGTACGCCGAGGGTGGCGGCGAGCAGGGCGGCGGCGGTGCTCAGGTTGACGGTGGGCGGGCCGCCGCCGGTCCCGACCAGGTTGACCGTGCCCGGCCAGTCGGCCGGAACCGGTCCGCCGCCGCGCGGTCCGTCCTCGCACCGCTCGTCGAGCGAGGTGAGGAAGGCGTCCAGGGTCTCGGCGCCGGGCAGCAGCGTGGACATCGCGGTCAGCGTGGCCAGGGCCTCGCCGGGCGGGCCGTCACCGGAGCGCAGCCGGTCCCAGAACGCGGTCCACAGGTGGACCGGGACCGGGCGCTCCCGGGCGATGAGGGCGGGGAGCAGGTCGTTCACGGCTGGTTTGCCCCCGTGGCGGCGGTCTCCGCCGAACCCGCCGCCCCGGCGCCCGCGGCCGCCGCGTCGCAGAACGCGTCGATCGCGGCCACGGAACGGAAGTTGTCGGGCGCGACGTCGAGCACGTCCACGTCCAGTCCGTAGGTGTCCTCCAGCCAGCTCACCAGGGTGAGCAGACCCAGGCTGTCGATGACGCCGCCGGCCAGCAGGTCGTAGTCGTCCGCGAGTTCCTCGGGCTGGATCTCGAGCGAGAACTGCTCGATCAGGTACTTCTTGATCTGCGTGGTGCGGGCCATGGTCAGTCTCCGGTTCCTTGGCTGGGGCGGGTGTCGGCGGACGCGCGGGCGACGAGGGCGCCGACGGCCGCGGGGGCACCGGGCGCGCCGGACGCGGACGGCCCGGTGGCGAGCGCGTCCGTCAGCGCGGTCCGGTCGAGCTTTCCGGTGGAGGTGCGGGGCAGCGGCTCACCGGACCAGCGCACGGTCCGGGGCAGTGCGGCGCGCGGCAGCCGCTGACCGAGGTAGTGGCGGAGGGTGAGGCTGTCGAGGGTGGCGGCCGGTGTCCGGCGGACGACCGCGTGCAGCACCTTCCCGGCCTCGTCGTCGGGGACCGCGAGGACCGCGGCCTCCTCGATCCCGTCGTGGGCGCACAGGGCGGCCTCCACCTCGGCGGTGTTGACGCGGACGCCCCGCACCTTCACCACGAAGTCCCGTCGGCCCTCCAGGGTGAGCGTGCCGTCGGGGTGCCGGCGCACCAGGTCGCCGGTGCGGTAGCAGGGGCCGCCGTCCGGGTCCTCCGGATGCGGGACGAACGGGCTGACGGCGGGGGCGGCGCCGGTGTAGCCGGGGGTCTGGAAGGGCGTGCGCACCACGAGTTCACCGCGCCCGGGACCGTGCAGCACCCCGCCGTCCTCGGTGCGGATCCACGCGGTCGTGCCCGCCACGGGGGAGCCGAGCGGCAGTGTGCCGTGCGGCATCGGGTCCCGCGGGTCGATCTCGTGCACGAAGCTGTCGTTGGTCTCGGTGCAGCCGTAGACGTTGTGGAAGCGCGCCCGCGGGAAGAGCGGCGGGAGGGCGGCGAAGGCCGGGCCGGAGATCGCGTCACCGGTGATCAGGACGTGCCGGACCGGGGCGAGGTGGGAGGCGTCGCCGCCGGCGGCGCCCCGGGTGAGCAGGGCGTGGAGCAGGGGCACCCCCTGGACCACATGGACGGGCCGGGCGCGGAGGATCCCCTCCAGATGGGCCGGGTTGACGGCGAGGTCCTGGTCCACCAGGGCGACACAGCCACCGCTGCCGAGCGTCGTCCAGAGATCGAAGAGGCACAAGTCGAAGTTGAGTGGGGCGTGGTTGAGTACGGTCGTCTCCGCGTCGAGGCCGAAGTGGCCGGCCGCCCACGCGGTGAAACGATCGAGCGCGCCGAAGGTGACCGGCGCGATCTTGGGGATGCCGGTGGAGCCGGAGGTGGTCAGCAGCAGAGCGGTGTCATCGGAGTCGTCCGCGGCCGGGTACGGCGTGGTGGGCACGGGCGGGGCGCCCTCGTCGGGGCGCGCGGTGAGCTCCGTGGGGTCCGGCAGCCGTTCCGCTCCGGCGGACGCCAGCAGGGCGGAGAGCGCTTCCGCGCCGAGGTCCGTGGAGGCGATGAGGAGGGGGCGGCGCAGCAGCAGACACGCGAGGACCACGGCCACGGCCTCGGGTGTCTTCTTCGCGACCAGGGCCAGCGGGCCCGGCCGTTCGCCCGGGTCCCCGGGCCGGGGGGCTCCGGAACCACCGCGGTGGGTGCCGATCCACGCGGCGGCCCGGTCGGCCATGGCGACCAGCTCGCCGTAACCGGTGGTGTCTCCGTGCCAGAAAAGGGCGGGTGCGTCAGGGTGGTTCGCCGCGTGCCGCGCGATGAGCGCGGGCAGACAAGCGGGCATGGGTCAGACCTCCTCGGCACGCGGTCGCGTGCAAGGCAAACGGCGGAAGGGGCAGGCGAATTCAGCACCCGGCACACAGGAATGCCAAGATGTTGAGCGCCGAACATTTGAAATGGGGGCCTATCGGGAATCCGGACCGGCCCCCAATGGCCGGAAACGTGCTGTCGCGGACTCAGCCGCGCGGCACGATCAGCCCCACTCGAAGTCGTCCCCACCGTCCTGGCGCGCCCAGGAAGCGGTTTCTACTCCCCGCTTCGCCGCGACCACGGCGAACGGCGTGCCCGCCGCTCTGACCGGTGATCCTTTGACCGTCCCCCGCCTCATGCGCGCCGCCGTACCGGCGGACCCGCATGCAGTCACTGTTCCCATCTCCCCGTGCACTCCTTTCAACCGTTCCGCCCCCCAGCGGTGCGATCCCGCGAGGAAGGCGCCTAGGACAACTCTGCTGCCGGAAAAAAGGTCAGTAAAGTGACCAAGGCTGGCCGACAAGGGACGTGACGCACATGGGCCAGCAAAATGAATCATTCCGTTTTGCCGCAAGGGGGTTCACCCGTGGATATCGAAGAGGACCGAAAAGTGCTTGCGGACCTGTATCGGAACATGCTGAAGGAACCGTCGCTGGAACTGCGCGAGTTAGGTGAGCGCACCAGCCTCGACCCGGACGCCTGCCGCGAGGCGACTGATCTGCTGCGCGAGGTCGGGCTGCTCACCGACGCGGGTCCCGGCCGGCTCGCCACCGTCTCCACCGAGAAGGCGCTGGCCAGGCTGGCGCTCCAGGCCGAGGAGTCGGCCGATATGTGGCTGGCCGACACCGTGCGGCTGCGCAAGGCGATCCGGCTGCTCTGCACCGAACTGGCCGATCAGTACCACGATCAGCGGAGCCTGGCCCCGGCGGAACTGATCATCGGCATGGACCGTATCTCGGAGGTGCTCGAGGACTCCTCCGAGATCGCGGTCAACGAAGTCCTGAGCATGCAGCCCGGTCCGGTGATCGAGAGCCGCACCCCGGACCGCATCAACCGCAACGAACGGGTCATCAAACGCGGGGTGGCCATGCGCACCATCCACCTCGCGTCCACCAGCCGTATCCCGCACGGTCTGCGCTATCTGCGGGAACTCCAGGCCATCGGCGCCGAGATCCGGCTGGCCCACACCATCCCCTTCCGGCTCATCGTGGTCGACGACGTCATGGCCTTCACCCCGGCCCCCGGCAACGAGGACCAGGCGGCCGCCCTGGTCACCCGTGGCCCGCTCATCACCCATCTGCTGCGCCGGGTCTTCGAGCACTGCTGGCATTCGGCGACCCCCCTGGACAGCATGCATCCCGACAGCGGCCGTGAGCAGGCCCCACCGCTGGACACCCAGCAGTTCACCGTGCTCCAGATGCTGAACGCCGGACTCAAGGACGAGGCCATCGCCCGCGAACTGGGCGTCTCCATACGGACCTTGCGCCGGATCACCGCCGACCTGATGGACAAGCTCAACGCCACCAGCCGCTTCCAGGCGGGGGTGCGGGCGCATGAACTGGGCTGGCTCGATCACAGCGCCGGGACCACCGCGAAGAGTCCCAGCGAGATGTAGACCGCTCCGACCGCCTGCGGCTGGCGCCGCAGGATCCGGGGGCGGTCGCGGAGCCAGCCGCTCAGCAGACCGCCCGCCAGGGCGTAGACCAGGTCCAGGGCCAGCGCCACCAGGAAGAACACCGCGCCCAGCACCAGCATCTGGCCCCGTGTCCCGGCCGTGCCCTGCCCGGGACTGACGAACTGTGGCAGGAAGGCGAGGAAGAACAGGGCGACCTTGGGATTGAGCACGTTCACCAGGACGCCGTCCCGGAACACCTCGGCCAGGGGGATCCGGGCCGCCGTCCCGGACAGATCCAGCGCTTCGGGCCGCCGCAGGGCCCGCAGACCGAGGTGGACGAGATAGGCGGCACCGGCGTACCTCAGTGTCGCGTAGGCCACGTCGGAGCGGGCGATCAGGGCCGAGAGCCCGAACACGGCCGCCGCGATGTGCACCAGGGTGCCCGTCTCCACCCCGAGCGCCGAGCACACCCCCGAACGACGCCCCTGGCTGACGCTCCGGGTGAGGACGTAGACCAGGTTGGGGCCGGGGATCAGCACAAGGGCGAACGACGCGGCGACGAAGGCGAGGAGCCGCGAGGTCTCCGGGATCATGTGCCCTCCAGCGCTGTACGGTACCGGCGGTCGAAGCCTGCCTCCGGCGGGGTCCCCTCCAGCCTGACGGTGCGGGAGGATTTCCGACCGGGCCAATGAAGGGGGAAGTGGACCGGATGACGGACCTCGGCACGGACCGGGCGGCCCATCCACCGGAGCTGCTGCTCCTGCTCGACGACTGGATGGCCGGTCCCGGACCGCTGTACACCAAACTGGCGCGGGCGCTGCACCGCGCCGTGCGCACGGGAGACCTGTGCGCCAGCGCCCGGCTGCCCTCCGAACGGGGACTGGCCAAGGCCCTCGGTGTCAGCCGGGCCACCGTGGTGGCGGCCTACGACGAACTGCGGGCGCTCGGCGCGGTGGAGAGCCGCCGCGGCAGCGGCACCCGGGTGACCCCGCGCCCGGTCCCCCGCCCCGCGGGGACCGACGGCCGGGTCTCCGGCGGCCGGGCGACCGCGCTGATCCAGCGGATGGTGGACCGCCGGGAGGACACCATCTCGCTGGCCATGGCGGCCGAACCGGCGGTGGCCGAGGTGCGCGAGGCGCTGCACGACGTACTGCGCACCGATCTGGCCGGGCTGATGGCGGACACCGGGTACCACCCCGGTGGCCTGCCGGTTCTGCGCCACGCGCTGGCGGACCACTTCGCCACCACCGGGCTGGCCACCGCCCCCGAGCAGGTGCTGGTGACCACGGGGGCGACCCAGGCGCTGGGTCTGGTGGCCCAGTTGTATCTGCGCCGGGGCTCGGCGGTGGTGGTGGAGTGCCCCAGCTGGCCGGGGTGTCTCGATGTGTTCCGCGCCGCCGGTGCCGTACCGCACGGGGTGCCGCTGGACCAGGACGGGATCCGGGTCGACGGACTCGCGGAAGCGCTTTCCCGGCACCGTCCCGAGCTGGTGTACGTGACGCCCACGTACCACAACCCGACCGGGGTGCTGATGTCCGCGGGGCGCCGCCGCCGGGTGGCCGAACTCTGCGCCCACCACGGCGTACCGCTCGTCGAGGACCTCGCCTATGACATCGGTATCGACGAGGGTGCGCGGGAGCCCGCGCCCATCGCGGCGTTCGCGGCGGCGGGCGCGGGCCGCGGGGTGCGCCAGGGTGCCGAGGTGCTCACCGTGGGCTCACTGGCGAAGGCGGTCTGGGGCGGGCTGCGGATCGGCTGGGTCCGGGGCCCGGCCGAGGTGATCGGGCGGCTGGCCCGGCTGAAGGCACTGGCGGACCTGGGCAGTCCGGTGCTCGACCAGGCCCTCGCGGCCCGGCTGCTGCCGCGGCTCGATGAGCTCAAGGCCCGCCGGGCACTGACCCTGCGCCGCCGTCTGGACCATCTGGAGGGGCTCCTCACCGCGAGACTGCCCGCCTGGCGGTGGAGCAGACAGCCCGGCGGTTCCGCGCTGTGGACGAGGCTGCCCCATGACACCGACGCCCAGGTGTACGCCCAGGTGGCGTTGCGGCACGGGGTCGAGGTCGTCCCCGGAGCGGTGACGGACCCCAGTGGGGCGCACGACAGTCACATCAGGATTCCGCTCACCCTGCCGGAGGAGCGGCTCACCGCACTGGTGGACCGGCTCGCCGCGGCGTGGGCGGATCTGGGCCCCTGACGGACGGGGGCGGGGACGGCTACCCGACCTGCCCCGGCAGCCGGACGACCTGGACGAAGAAGTCGTCGATCTGACGGACCGCGGCGATGAACTGGTCCAGGTCCACCGGCTTGGTGACATAGGCGTTGGCGTGGAGCCTGTAGCTGCGCAGGATGTCCTCCTCGGCCGCGGAGGTGGTGAGGACGACGACGGGGATATGGGCCAGCTCCGGGTCGGACTTGATCTTCTCCAGGACCTGACGGCCGTCGTACTTGGGCAGGTTCAGATCGAGCAGGATCAGATCGGGCCGTGGGGCGTCGGGGTGGTCGCCGCGCCGGTAGAGGAAGTCCAGTGCCTCCTCGCCGTCCCTGACCACCAGGAGGGTGTTGCCGATCTTGTTGTCCTCGAACGCCTCCCGGGTCATCAGCTCGTCCCCGGGGTCGTCCTCGACGAGGAGCACGACGATGGGGCTGGCGGCAGGGGTCATGTCAGGGCCTCTGTCTCGGTGGGGGCGCCGGACCCGTCGGGGCTCCCGGCGCGGGAGGTGGGGAGGACGAAGCGGAAGCGGGTGCCGTCGGTGTGGGCGGTGTCGATCCAGATCCGCCCGCCGTGCTGCTCCACGATCTTCTTGCACAGGGCCAGACCGATACCGGTGCCCCCGTAGGCCTCTCGGCTGTGCAGGCGCTGGAAGATGAGGAAGACCTTCTCGGCGAACTGCCCGGGGATGCCGATGCCGTTGTCGGTGACGCTCAGCAGCAGGCTGTCCGGGTCGTCCGGATCGGTTTCGCAGGTGATCGAGACGTGGACGGGGCGCTCGGGGTCACGGAACTTCAGGGCGTTGCCCACCAGGTTCTGCCAGAGCATGGTCAGCATGGTCGGGTCCCCGATGACCTCGGGCAGCCGATCCGGCCGGTCCACGCGGGCGCCGGACTCCTCCACGGCCGCCCCCAGGTTGGCCAGGGCCTTGTCCAGCGGCTGGTGGAGGGCGATGGGCAGCCGGCTGTCGTTGACCCGTCCGACGCGGGAGAAGGTCAGCAGGTCGTTGATGAGCACCTGCATGCGCTTCGCCCCGTCGACGGCGAAGTCCACGTACTGCCGCCCCCGGTCGTCCAGTTTGTCCCCGTACCGCCGTTCCAGCAGCTGACAGAAGGACGCCACCTTGCGCAGCGGCTCCTGGAGGTCATGGGAGGCGACATAGGCGAACTGTTCCAGTTCGACGTTGGACCGGCGCAGTTCCACGGCCTGGGCGTCCAGGTGGGCGGCCTGCCGGGTCAGCTCCTCCTGCTGGTCGCGGGAGGCCGCGAGCTCGGTCACGATCCGCCTGCGCATACCTTCGACGTCATCGGCCACCGCGGTCAGGTCGGCCGGGCCGGCGACCTCGATCACGTGGCCGAACTCACCGCCCGCCACCCGCCGGGACGCCGTGCGCAGCTCCCCCAGCGGGCGGGCCACCAGCAGCCGGACCAGGACGGTGAGCGCCACGCCGGTCAGCAGGAAGGCCGCCACCATGCCCGCCAGCATCGTGTTGCGCACCGTGCGCTCGCGGTCGAGGCGGGCCTTCCCCTCCCGGAGCGTCTCCGCCAGGCCGGTGTTCTGCTCGGACCACGCGGTGCGCAGCCTGTCGAACGCCTTCTTGCCCCGCTCGGCCGTCCGCCGGTCGACCGTCTTCGGCTCACCGGGGGTCACGGAGGCGGTCAGGGGCTCGGCGTAGTCGTGCCGCCAGTCGGCCGCCTGCCGCTCGACGGCCCGCAGGTCCGCGAGCAGTTCGGGCTGGTCGCCGATGAGGGTGCGGAGCCGGGCGGCCGCGTTCGCCTGGTCCCGTTGGCCCTGGGCGTAGGGGGCGAGGAACTGGCGGTCGGCGGCGATCGCGTAGCCACGGATACCCGTCTCCTGGTTGACCAGGGCGGCCTGGAGCCGGTACGCCTCGGTCTGGGCGGGCTGGACGCGCTGGATGAGGCGATCGGTCACCTCGGCGGTCCGGCCCAGCAGCGTCGCCCCGATCACCGTGCCGACGACCACCACCAGTGTCATCAGCGCCAGCACCAGGTAGAACCAGCTCTGTACCGTCAGCCGGCGCCCGATCCCCGCCCGGCCTCTTCCGTCCGTCACCGTCCGCTCCCCACACCGCGCGCACCGGCCGCGCGGTTCCAGCTCAGATGGACCACGGCGACGTCGTCGGCGAGTCCGCCGCGGGCCTCGGCCAGTCCCTCGGCCCTCTTGATCAGCCGGTCCACGAACGCCTCGGCCGGGAGACCGGCCGCCTCCCGGGCCATGGCCAGCAGGCCCTCCTCGCCCAGGCGCTGGGGACCGCGGCTCACATGGCCTTCGAAGAGCCCGTCGGTGAAGAGCACGATCGACGCGCCCTCCGGAATCGGCAGCTCCGCGGTCGGCCAGTGCGCACCGCCGGGGACCATGCCCAGCGCGGGCCCGCCGGGCACCTCCACCCACTCCACGGCCCCGCCGGTCCGGTGGAGCAGACCGGGGTGGCCCGCCCGCACGATGTGGGCCCGCTGTTCGCCCGGGGCCGCGGCCAGGCTGACGAGGGTGGCGAACACCTCGTCCCGGACGCGCTCGGCGATCAGGAGTTCCTCGAGCCGGGCCACCTGCTCGGCGCCGGTGACCCCGCTGAGGACCAGGGTGCGCCAGGCGATCCGCAGGGCCACGCCCAGGGCCGCCTCGTCGGGTCCGTGCCCCGAGACATCTCCGACCAGGGCGTGCACCGTGCCGTCGGCGCTCTGGACGACATCGTAGAAATCGCCGCCGAGCAGGGCCTGCGCCCGGCCGGGCCGGTAGCGGGCCACGACCTCCACGCCCTCGGCGCGCAGCAGCGGGCGGGGCAGGAGGCCCCGCTCCAGCCGGGCGTTCTCCTGTGCCTGCATCAGGCTGGCCTGGAGGGCCACCGCCGCCTGCTCGGCCTGTTTGCGCTGGATCGCGTAGCGCACCGCCCTGCCGAAGAGCTCGGGTTCGACCCGGCCCTTGACCAGGTAGTCCTGTGCGCCGGCGGCGACCGCCGCCAGCCCGGTCTGCTCCTCGGCGAGCCCGGTGAGCACCACGACGGCCACCTGGTCGGTGTGGGCGAGGACCAGGGAGACGGCCTCGAGCCCCTGGGCGTCCGGCAGGTTCAGATCGAGGAGTACACAGTCCGGCATCTCGGCCGCGAGCGCCGCGGTGACCTCGGTCATCGAGCGGACCCAGCGCAGCCGCATCTTCAGGGCGCTGTCGGCGACCAGTTCCTCCACCAGCAGCGCGTCACCCGGGTCGTCCTCCACCAGGAGGACCGAAGGCTCCCCCCGCTCCCACGCCGCCGCGCCGGCCCGGGCCACTGACATCACATCGGCTGTCTCCGCCTGCGACGCCGCCATGACGGTCCCGCCTTCCCACCCCGTATGCACCGCATACCGTCGGACGTTGCCGACAGGCAACGCTCGAGGATACCCAGGACGGTGGCCGAACCTTCACCGGTCCCCCACAGGGGTTCGCCCCCCCTTCATTGGTGTTCCTCCCGCTATGGCATTTGACTGGATCGTGGTGACGGAGCTCCGGACGCAGGAGGACCCCATGACCGCACATGCCGCGGACTTCGACCCGTCCCGGGTGGCGCATCTGGGCGGACGGTTCGCCCCGGTCACCGAGGAGGTCGACGCGGCGGACCTGGAGATCGTCGGTGAACTGCCGGCGGAGCTGGACGGGGTCTATCTGCGCAACGGCCCCAACCCGCGGTTCACCCCGATCGGCTCCTACCTCTATCCGATCGACGGCGACGGCATGCTCCACGGCGTCTGGATGTCAGGGGGACGCGCCCGCTACCGCAACCGCTTCGTCCGCACCCCGGCCATGCGCGCCGAGGAGGCGGCGGGACGGGCTCTGTGGGGCGGTCTGGAGTCCATGATCACCCCGGGCCCCGAGGAGGTCGGGGACGCGCTGTCCGGCACCTTCAAGCCACTGCCGGACATCAACGTCATCGAGCACGCGGGACGGCTGCTGGCTCTCGCGGAGTCCGACTGCCCGTTCCGTGTGGGCCCCGGCCTTGAGACGCTCGGGAAGGAGACGTTCGGCGGTCTGCTGCCCGCCGGTATCACCGCCCACCCCAAGATCGATCCGACCACCGGTGACCTGGTGGTCTTCACCTACGCCCTCGAACCCCCATTTCTGACGTGGGCGGTCATCGGCCCGGACGGCGCGGTGAGCGGCGGCCCCACCCCCGTGGCGGGGGTGACCGAGCCGTCGATGATCCATGACATGGCCCTCACCGGCCGCTAGCTGGTCCTGGTTCTCGCCCCGGCCTTCTTCGACCTCGCCGCGGCCATGAGCGGCGGATCGTTCCTGGCCTGGCGGCCCGAGCGAGGCACCCGCTTCGCGCTGATCCCCCGGGACGGCGGCCCGGTCCGCTGGGCGGAGGACGAGGCGTTCTGGCTCTGGCACACCGTCAACGCCCATGACACCGCCGAGGGGCATGTCGTCCTCGACTACGTCCAATGGCCCGCCCTCACCCTCGGGAGCGCCGTGACCGGGGGGACCGCGCACCACGGTCTGACCCGTGCCGACATCGATCCGGTGGCCGGTGCGGTCCGGCGGGTCCAGCTGGACGACACACGGGTCGAACTGCCCCGGATCGACGACCGCTCCATCGGGCGCCCGCACCGGCGTATCGCGGTGGCGGCGGGCAGCGGGCGGACCACCGGTCTGCTCCCCGGTGAGTACGACGCCCTGCGCTGGTACGACGTGGACGAGAGCGGGCTGATGACGCTGGGCTGGGACGCGGGCGACCTCTCCGTCGGCGAACCCGTCTTCGCGCCCGCCCCGGGCTCGAACGACGACCGGCGCGGCCACTGGCTCACCTTCGCCACCGACCGTACCGACGGCACCAGCCGGCTCCTCGTCATCCCCTCCGAGGATCCGGCCGGAGGCCCGGTGGCCCGGGTCCGCATTCCCGTCCGGGTCCCCCTCGGCCTGCACGGGATCTGGCTGCCCAGCGGGGAATGAGACCGGCTCACCGGGGCGTTCCGGCCGCGCCCGGCGCGGAGCGGCGCAGGGTCAGTGCGGCGGGGACGACGGACGCCGCCACGGCGAGCACCGCGCAGGCCCCGACCGCCCCGCCGATGGCCGTCCACGGGAGCGCGGGCGCGGTCGGCACCGACAGCAGGCACAGGGCGGCCCACAGTCCGGCCACATTGAGCCCGGCGACCAGGAGCCCCAGCACCCCGCCGACCGCGACCACCATCACCGCCTCGGCGCCCACCAGCCGCAGCGCCTGTCCCGTGGTCGCCCCGGCAAGGCGCAACGCCACGAGGTCGGGTATCCGGTCGGAGGTGGCCATGACCATGGTGTTGACCAGGGAGATGGCGGTGTAGAGCAGGGCGATGCCGAGGACCAGCAGGAAGCCGGTCCTGGTCTTCTCGTCCGTCCCCGGCCGGGTGGAGCTCAGCCACTGGTCCCGGGTGAGCACCTGGCCACTCGCCCCGTGCAGCGCCGCGCGCACCCCGGCGGCCACGGCATGCGCGTCGGCCCCGTCCTCGACGGTGATGTCGACGCGGTCGACGGCCGCGCCCGGGGCGTTGCGCGGTGTCAGGTAGACCCCGTTGTCACCGGTGCCGGTGGCCATCACCGCGGCGATCCGCAGGGACCGTTCACTGCCGTCGCCGAGCCACACCCGCACCCGCTGTCCGACGGTATGCCGCTGCCACTCCTCGTTGACGATGATCGAGTCGTCGTCGAGGTCACTCACCCGGCCCGCCACGACCGGCAGCCGGGTGGTCCGGGCGAGGGGCCCTGGTTCGGCGGCGCGGGCCTCGGAGGCGATGAGGGCCACCCCGTCCTCCAGGACGTGGACCGCGCCGGCGGAGGTCGCGGACACCTGCGCACCGGGCACCGCCCGCAGCCCGCGCACGGTCGCCGCGCCGAGACTCCCGCCGCGCGCCGCCGGGACCACCACGAGGTCGGCCGCGGTCCGGGCGCGCGCCTCCGCGGCCCCGGCCGCGTTCAGCGTGCCGGTGGCGCCGAGCAGCGAACCGGCGAGGGCGACCGTGACCAGCACCGGCGCCGCGACGGCGGCGGTGCGCCGGACACCGGCGGCGGCGTTCTCCCGCACCAGCGTCCCCCCGGCGCCCGGCAGCCGGGCGGGGAGCCAGCCGAGCAGCCGGGTCAGCGGACGCACCACGGCGGGGGTGAGCAGCGCCACCGCGGTGATCAGCAACATCGGCCGGCTCACATAGCTCTTCCGGCGCAACAGCTCCCCCGGGTCGCCGGACAGCGCGATTCCCAGGGTCACCGCGGCCGTCACCAGCAGACCGAGTCCGGCCAGCAGTCGGCCCCGGGTCAGCGTCGCGGTGTCCACGGACGCCTCGCGCAGCGCTTCGGTGGGGCGGGTGCGTCCCGCCCGCCAGGACGCGGCCACCACACCGCACAGCGCGAACAGGAGGCCGGTCCAGAAGGCCAGGTGGTACGGCCAGATGTGGTGGCCGATGGTGAACCAGTCCGGCGCCAGTCCGCGGTCGGCCGTCCAATCGGCCAGCAGCGGAGCGCCGTACGCGCCGAGCGCACAGCCGGTGGCCGAGGCGAGCGCCCCGATCAGCAGGGCCTCGGTCAGCACCATCCGGCGGAGCTGTCCCGGTGTCGCCCCGGCCGAGCGCAGCAGTCCGAACTCCCGGCGCCGCTGGGCGACCCCGAACGCGAAGGTGGACGCCACCACGAAGGCGGACACGAAGGCGGTGACGCCACCAGCCGTGCCGAACAGGGCGTTCATCGCCGTCAGCGCCTCCTTGTCGCGGTCCGGGCGGGGGTCGGCCGCCCGGCGCGCGTCCCCCGTCAGCACCCGGACACCCTCGCTGCCGCGTACCGCCGCGCGCACGGCGGCGGCGTCGGCGCGCACGACGAGCTGCACACTGCGCGGGGACAGCGCGGCGGCGCGCCGGTCGGTGAAGAAGACGGCGTGTTCGAACCCGCCACCGGTGACGGTGCCGACGACGCGGACGGTGCCGCGGTCGGTGCGCACGCGCTCACCGGGCCGGGCCCACCCGCCGCTGACGACGACCTCGTCGCCGGTGCGGGGCGCACGCCCCGCCTCGATCGCGTACCGGCCGAACGGGGCCGTGGACCAGGGGTGGCCCACCAGGTCACCGGGCGCGCCCCGGGCCCGCACCCCGAACGACCGGTCCTCGACGACGGTGCCCAGCCCGCGCAGTTCCGCCACAGTGGCCACGGGCACGGGGCGCGGCTGCGTGAGCGGATGGACCCGCTGCCCGGCGGCCGTGGGGACGCGGAGGGTGTCCGCGCCCCGCACCACGACCGGCGCGCCCGCGAACCGCTCGGGTCCGCGGTCGGGCGGGTCCAGCGACGAGGCGAGGGCCAGGCCCATCACGGCGACCAGCGCGACCCCCAGGGCGAGTGCGACGAAACTGCCGGCGAAGGTGGTCCAGCGGGTGCGCACGGTGTGGAAGGCGACACTCAGCACGGGGCGGCCTCCAGACGGGTCATCCGGGCGGCGATGTCCTCGGCCCGTGCCCCGGCCAGTTCACCGCTCACCCGTCCGTCGGCCAGGAACACCACCCGGTCGGCGAACGCGGCGGCGACCGGGTCGTGCGTGACCATGACGACCGTCCGGCCGTCCCCGTCGACCGTGGCGCGCAGCAGACCGAGCACCTCACGGCCGGTCCGCGAGTCCAGCGCACCGGTGGGCTCGTCGCCGAAGAGCACATCGGGGCGGGTGATCAGGGCGCGGGCCAGGGCGACCCGTTGCTGCTGCCCGCCGGAGAGCTCCGCCGGACGGTGCCGCGCCCGGTCCGCGAGACCGACCTGACGGAGCGCCTCGCGCACCCGGGCCGGGGAGGGGCGGCGCCCGGCGAGCCGCAGCGGCAGTCCCACGTTCTGCTCCGCGGTCAGCGACGGCAGCAGGTTGAACGCCTGGAAGACGAACCCGATATGCGCGCGGCGCAGCAGGGTCAGCCGGGTCTCGCCGAGCCCCGTCAGCTCCGTCCCGCATACGGTGACCGTGCCCGAGGTGGGGCGGTCCAGCCCGGCGGCGCACTGCAACAGTGTCGACTTGCCCGAGCCGGAGGGGCCCATGACGGCGGTGAAGGTGCCGCGGGGGAAGGTGATGGAGACCTGGTCGAGCGCCCGCACCTCCTCCGGGCCCGACCGGTGGTGTCTGCTGACCGAACGCAGCCGGACGGCGTCGGCCCGTTCCTGTCCGTCCGTCCGTGCCCGCCCGTCCGTCTGCCGTCCGCGCCGGCCCGTGCCCCACAGCGTCATCGGGTGCCGCCTCCCTGTCCCTGGTTCCATCGGCGGTCCAACGAAACCGCGCGGGGGCCGTCCACCGCAGTACGGCGGGATCGAGAGCGGGGGTAGGGCCTGCCCTACCCTCCGCACTCCCCCTGGGGCGATGGCGGTGGCCCGAGCGGGCCTTCTACGGTGACGCCCATGCACCCGGTGACCTCCGTGGCCCCCCGGAACGTGTGGCGGGCCATGTCCGCACGGGGCTTCCTGCTGTCCTCATGGCCGTGGCGCGCGGCCGGTTATCTGCTCACCGGCGCGGTGACCGGTGCCGTCACGCTCGTGGGCGTCACGGCACTGGTGGCGCTGGGCAGTGTGCTCGCGCTCGTGCTCGTGGGGCTGCCGCTGCTGGTCCTCGCCGCCCTCGCCGGACTCCCGGTGGGCCGGGTGGAGCGGTACCGGCTGCGGCTGATCGACCGGGAGCCGGCCCCCGACCCGCACCTCGTCCCCGATGCGCACGGTCTGCGGTCCTGGCTGACGACCCGTCTGCGGGAGCAGGCCACCCGGCGGGAGCTCGGCTACGTGCTGCTGTTGGCCGTCCTGCTGTGGCCGGTCGACGCCCTCGTGGTCATGGGCGCGCTGCTGCTCCCGCTGTCCGTGGTGGCGACACCGCTGCTGATGGCCACGGTCGGGGGCGGCCAGGAGGCCAAGGTGGTGAAGCTGTGGACCGTCACCGCCTGGCCGACCGCGTGCGCGGTCGCCCTGCTCGGTCTGGTCCTCCTGGCCCTGGGCGGCTATGTCCTGGGGGCCGCGGCCGGTGCCAGGGCCGCGCTGGCGCGGCTCCTGGTCGCCCCGCGTGAGGCGGCCCTCGGCGCGCGGGTCGTCGAACTGGCCCGCTCCCGTGTCCGGTTGGTGAACGCGTTCGAGGCCGAACGGCGCCGTATCGAGCGTGATCTGCACGACGGTGCGCAGCAGCGGCTGGTGGCGCTGACGATGACGCTCGGTCTGGCCCGCCTCGACACCCCGCCGGGCCCCCTCGCCGACCGGCTCGCCAAGGCCCATCAGGAGGCGGGAGCGGCACTGGCGGAGCTGCGCGAGCTCATCCACGGCATCCATCCCCAGGTCCTCACGGACTTCGGCCTCGGGGCGGCGGTGGCCGATGCCGCGGACCGCTCCCCGGTCCCGGTGGACGTGGACCTGGACCTGCCGGGACGGCTGCCGCGGGCGGTGGAGGCGGCCGCGTACTTCGTGGTCCGCGAGGCCCTCGTCAACACGGCCAGGCACAGCGGGGCGAGCCGGGCGGAGGTGAGCGGCGGGCACCGGGACGGACGGCTGGTCCTGCGGGTGCGCGACGACGGCGGGGGTGGCGCCGACCCGGGTGCGGGCAGCGGGCTGACCGGACTCGCGGACCGGGTGTCGGTGCTCGATGGCAGACTCTCCCTGTCCAGCCCGCCGGGCGGGCCGACCCTGGTGTGTGTGGAGTTTCCTTGCGAACCGACCGACAGCGATCCTCCGGCCGGCCTCTGCGCGTCGTGCTCGCCGAGGACGGTGTGCTGCTGCGGGAAGGGCTCGTAGAGCTGCTCGGCCGGTGCGGACATACGGTGGTCGCGGCCGTCGGTGACGCCCCGGCGCTGGTGGCCGCCGTCGAGGAGCACGCGCCGGACATCGTGGTGACCGATGTCCGGATGCCGCCGGGGTTCCAGGACGAGGGACTGCACGCGGCGGTGCGGCTGCGTGAGCGGCGGCCCGCCCTGCCCGTCCTGGTGCTCAGTCAGTACGTGCAGCGGGCGTATGCCTCGGACCTGCTGGACTCCGGTGACGGCACCGGCGTCGGCTATCTGCTGAAGGACCGGGTGGGGCAGGTCGAGGAGTTCATGGACGCCCTGGGCGCGGTCGCCGACGGCGGCACCGTGGTCGACCCCGAGGTGGTGCGCCAACTGCTGCGCCGGCGCCGCGATCCGCTGGAGCGGCTCACCCCGCGCGAACGGGAGGTCCTCGCCCTGATCGCGGAAGGCCGGTCCAACGCCGCGATCGCCCGTGCGCTGGTGGTGTCCGACGCGGCCGTGGGCAAGCACATCAGCGGCATCCTCACCAAACTGGACCTCCCGCCGGGCGAGGACACCCACCGCCGGGTGCTCGCCGTGCTGGCGTATCTACGGGCCTGAGGACGAGCCGCCCCACGGGCGTGAGGACGAGCGGAGCGGGTGGTTCCGAACCCACCCGAACCCGGCCGTACCGCGCGACCGGCGTGCGACCGCGCGCCCCCGAGCGCGCTTGTCACCACCCCGATCCGGGCATTACTGTCACCACGCCTTGGTGAACGGGAAATCGGTGTGATGCCGGTGCGGCCCTCGCCACTGTGATCGGGAAGTCCGGCTCCGGCCCTCGCGGGCAGCCACTGGGTCCTCGGACCCGGGAAGGCGGAGCACGGGCGGTGGTACCCGTAAGCCAGGAGACCGGCCGAGGCGCGTCGTCCATCCACGAGGTGCTGGAGAGGGTCTGCTGAACCATGCACATAGCCGAGGGTTTCCTGCCTCCGGCGCACGCGATCGCCTGGGGCGTCGCGTCCGCGCCTTTCGTCGTCCACGGAGTACGGTCACTCACCCGTGAGGTCAAGGAGCATCCGGAGAGCACCCTGCTCCTCGGCGCCTCCGGAGCCTTCACCTTCGTTCTGTCGGCCCTCAAACTGCCCTCGGTGACCGGGAGCTGTTCCCATCCGACCGGCACCGGGCTGGGTGCCATCCTGTTCCGCCCGCCGATCATGGCGGTACTGGGCACGATCACCCTGCTCTTCCAGGCGCTGCTGCTCGCGCACGGCGGGCTGACCACGCTCGGCGCCAACGTCTTCTCGATGGCGATCGTCGGGCCGTGGGCCGGTTACGCGGTGTACCGGCTGCTGCGGCGGGCCGGGGTACCGCTGATGGTCACCGTGTTCTTCGCCGCGTTCGTGGCCGATCTGTCCACCTACTGCGTCACCAGCGTGCAGCTCGCCCTCGCCTTCCCGGACCCGAGCAGCGGGTTCCTGGGCGCGCTCGGCAAGTTCGGCTCCATCTTCGCCGTCACCCAGATCCCGCTCGCGGTCAGTGAGGGATTCCTCACGGTGCTCGTGATGCGCCTGCTCGCGCAGTCCAGCAAGGGTGAGCTGACCCGGCTGGGCGTGTTCCCGGCCGATGAGCGGAAGCGGACCGAGACGACCGAGGCGGTGGCCCGATGAGCCGTAACACGAAGATCAACGCCCTGCTGCTGCTCGCGGTGGCGGCGCTCGCGATCGTGCCACTGGCCCTGGGGCTCGGCGACCACAAGGAGGAGCCCTTCACAGGCTCCGACGCCGAGGCGGAGACCGCGATCACCGAGCTGAAGCCCGACTACGAGCCGTGGTTCTCACCGCTCTACGAACCGCCGTCGGGGGAGATCGAGTCGGCCCTGTTCGCCCTTCAGGCGGCCCTGGGCGCCGGCGTCCTCGCCTACTACTTCGGTCTGCGCCGGGGACGGCGCCAGGGCGAGCAGCGCGCCCAGGAGCGGCAGGAGGCCGAGAGCGCGTCCGTGGCCGCCCGGGAGCCGGACGACGAGAGCGTCTGAGCCCCCGTGCTGCCGATCGACGAGGCGGCGCACAGCAGTCGCTGGCGCCGCCGTCATCCCGTGGACAAGGCCGTGCTCGGACTCGGCCTGACCGTACTCGCGATCTCGTTGCCGCCCTGGCCCGGCGCGGCCCTGGTGATGGTGACGGCGCTGACCGTACTGCTCGGCCCGGCGGGTGTGCCGGGGCGGCGGCTGTGGCGCGCCTACCGCGTTCCGCTGGGCTTCTGTGTGACCGGGGCGGCCACCCTGCTGGTGCGGGTCGGCGGCGACGGCTTCGTGGGCCTCGCCGACGGGGGCCCGGAACGCGCGGGAGAGCTGCTGCTGCGCACCTCCGCCGCGTCCCTCGGGGTGCTGCTGTTCGCGTTCACCACCCCGATGTCCGATCTGCTGCCGCGGCTGGTGCGGGCCGGAGTGCCCGCGCCGGTGGTGGACGTCGCCCTCGTGACGTACCGGATGAGCTTCCTGCTGCTGGACTCCGTGCGCAGCGTGCGGCAGGCGCAGGCGGCCCGGCTGGGACACACCACCCGGGCCGCCGCCTGGCGCTCGCTCGCCGGGCTCGGCGCCACGGCGTTCGTCCGGGCCTTCGACCGGGCGGCGCGGCTCCAGAACGGGCTGGCCGGGCGCGGTTACGACGGCACCCTGCGGGTCCTGGTGCCCGAGGCCCGGGTCTCCGTCCGCTTCACCACGGCGAGCGCCGCGCTGCTGGCCGCACTGATCACCGTCACCCTCGTACTGGAAGGTCCGCTGTCATGAGCGAGCCGGTGCCCCTGGTCGCCCTCCGGGGCGCGTCGTTCGCCTACGAGGACGGCCCGACCGTGCTGGACGGTCTCGACTTCGAGGTGCGCGAGGGCCGTGCGCTGGCGCTGTTGGGCCGCAACGGCAGCGGCAAGACCACGCTGATGCGGCTGCTCAGCGGTGGACTGCGGCCGCATACCGGGCAGTTGACGGTCGAAGGCGTGCCGGCCACCTACGACCGCAAGGGGCTGACCCGGCTGCGGACGACGGTCCAGCTGGTGGTGCAGGATCCGGACGATCAGCTCTTCGCCGCCTCCGTCGAACAGGACGTGTCGTTCGGCCCGCTGAACCTGGGCCTGCCGCATCCGGAGGTCAGGGCGCGGGTCGCCGAGGCGCTCACCGCCCTGGACATCGCGGCCCTGGCCGACCGCCCCACCCATCTGCTGTCGTACGGCCAGCGCAAGCGGACCGCCATCGCCGGCGCCGTGGCGATGCGCCCGCGCGTCCTGATCCTCGACGAACCGACCGCCGGGCTCGACCCGGACGGGCAGGAGAGGCTGCTCACCACCCTCGGCGGGCTGCGCGAGAGCGGCACCACCGTGGTCATGGCCACCCACGACGTGGATCTCGCGCTGCGCTGGGCCGATGACGCGGCGCTGCTCACCCCGTCCGGTGCGCACACCGGCCCCGCGGCCACCGCGCTGTCCCGCACCGACCTGCTCCGGCAGGCGGGACTGCGCCTGCCGTGGGGGGTGGCCACCGCCGGACTGCTGCGGGCGCGGGGGCTGCTGACCGACACCGAGCCCGGACCGCGCACCCCGGACGAACTCGCCGCCCTCGCCGCGGGGGTGCCCACCGACGGCTGAGCCGCGGCGACACGACGCGGATCCCGGGGCGCCGGACGGCCGGACCCGGAAACCCTGCCGGGGCCTCTGAGGAGGAAGCGGCCCCGGCTTCTGCGTGCTCCCCAAGTGACGCAGCCGGGTGATCGCGTGACAAGCGTTCCGACGGGACATCACCCCGTTGCCCCAGCGCACGGCACCACCCCCGTCCCCCACTCCCCCAGCCGACCCCCGGCGCACCCCGGCGCCCGCACCCGCGCTCCGTGAAGCACGTTCTGTCCGGAGGACCGCCCGTGAGGGGGCGGCTCAGCGGCGGAGGGGGGTTTCGTGGTGCATGTGGGAGAGTTTCTCGGGGTTGCGTACGGCGTAGAAGCCGGTGATGAGGCCGTCGTCGACGCGTAGCGCGAGGACGGTGTCGATCGCGCCGTGGAGGTGGAGGATCAGGGCCGGGTAGCCGTTGACCTGGGCCGGTCGCAGTGAGCCCTCGGCGGAGATCCGGGTGAGTCCGGCGGCGAGGAGGCGGGCCACCTTGTCGGCTCCGACGACGGGGCGCGGGACGGCCCTCTTGATTCCGCCGCCGTCGCCGAGGAAGACGACGTCCGGGGCGAGGATGTCGAGCAGGCCCTGGATGTCGCCGGTCTCGGCGGCCCGCTGGAACGCGTCGAGCGCGTCCTTCGCCTCTCCACGGGAGACGGGCCCGCGGGGGCGGCGGGCCGCGACATGGGAGCGGGCGCGGTGGGCGATCTGGCGGACCGCGGCCGGGCTCTTGTCGACGGCTTCGGCGATCTCGTCGTACCCGAGGTCGAACACCTCGCGCAGGACGAACACCGCCCGCTCGGTGGGCGTGAGCGTCTCCAGCACCAGCAGCATCGCCATCGAGACGCTGTCGGCCAGCTCGACGTCCTCGGCCACGTCCGGGGTGGTCAGCAAGGGCTCGGGCAGCCAGGGGCCGACGTAGGACTCCTTGCGGCGACCGAGCGCACGCAGTCTGGTCAGGGCCTGGCGGGTGGTGATCCGGACCAGGTACGCCCGCTGGTCCCGTACCGTGCCGAGGTCGACACCCGCCCACCGCAACCAGGTCTCCTGGAGGACGTCCTCCGCGTCGGCGGCCGAGCCGAGCATCTCGTAGGCGACGGTGAAGAGCAGATTGCGGTGGACGACGAACGCCTCGGTGGCGGGGTCGGTGCCTCCGTCACCGGCGGACCGCCCGGCCGTGTCCTCCGCGCCCGCGCCGTACTCGCCGTCCTGGCTCTTCATCACGTACCCCCGCCTGTCCGCTCCCGATGCCGTCACGCGCACAAGACGCCGCTCGCCACCGCCGTGTGACATCCACGGCCGGTGGCACACGTCACACCGGCAGGGCGTCACACCGGGCGGCGCACCGGCGTCTCGTGTTCATCCACCGCACCACCACATGTGAGGACGAGGCCATGGACGCCCGATTCAACCTGTTCGACAACGCGTTCGCCGACAAGTTCATGAAGCGGTTCGCCAACGCCGGCATGGTGCTCCACCAGTCATCGCTGCCCGCGTCGACCCAGGAACTGGTGTCCTTGCGCGCCAGCCAGATCAACGGCTGCGGCTGGTGCATCGATATGCACACCAAGGAGGCGGCGGCCGCCGGTGAGAGCGCGGTACGGCTCCACCTGGTGGCCGCCTGGCGGGAGTCCACCGTGTTCACCGACGCCGAGCGGGCCGCGCTGGCGTTCGCCGAGGAGGGCACCCGGCTCGCCGACACCCACTCCGGTGTGTCGGACGAGACCTGGGCCCGGGTGCGCGAGCACTACGACGATGACCAGACCGCCGCGCTGGTCTGTCTGGTCGCGCTGATCAACGCGGCCAACCGGCTCGCCGTGACCGTGCACCAGCGGGGCGGTTCCTACGAGGCGGGCATGTTCGCCGCCGCGCTCGGCTGAGGCCGAGGGGCGGACACCAGCGGCCCGGCCCGCGTCCTCGGACGCGGGCCGGGCCATGACGCCACGGGAGCAGGAGGCCACGGCCGAAGTGGCGGCCCGTCAGCCCCGGCGGGGCCGCCTGCGGGCCGCCGACGACCGGCGGGGGGGCACGGTCCTGGCCCTTGTCGCGGCTCCGCCCCAGGGAGGCGTCGGAGGCGTCCCGGACGGTGCCCGACGCGTCGTCGAGGAACGCCGACAGGGCGCCGACCGTCGGATGGCGGAAGAGATCGACCATCGAGAACTCCCGCTCCAGCGCGGCCTCCAGCAGGCCGTGCACCCGGGAGAGCTGCAAGGAGTGGCCGCCCAGGTCGAAGAAGTTCTCCTGCGGGCCGACCCGGTCCAGGCCCAGCACCTCGCACCAGATCCGGGCGACCAACCGCTGGGTGGGCCCGGCCACTTCGGCCGCGTCACGCGGCCGGGCGGCGTGGCGCAGGGCCCCCCGGTCCACGGCCCCGTCGGCCGTCCGCGGCAGCGCGGCCAGCTCCGCCCGGTGACAGGTGGCGGGGACCCCGTAGCGGTCGGGCAGCACGGGGGGGCGCCTCCGCGGCGGAACCGCCACCGGACTCGGTGTAGGCGGTCAGCCGCTCGACGGGACGGACGGGCGCCTCGAGGCGCCCGCGGATCCACGGCCTGGGGCGCGCTGCCGCAGCGTTCCGGCGAGGTGGACCACCCCGGACGGGGAGAGGGACCAGCGGTCCTCCGCCCGCCGCAGCGCGGCCCGCACCTCGTCCTCGCGGCAGACGTCGGCCGCGGCGTAGAGCACATGCTCGCTGCGGGCGCGCAGCGCGCGGTACACCTCCAGACGGCGGCCGGTGGCATCGCCGCTCGCGATGCGGTCCGCCCACCCCTCCTCCGGTGGCAGCGGGGTACGGCCGAGGACGAGCAGCCGCGCGTCATACGCGTCGAGCAGATGGGCGCAGATCTCCACGCCGATCCCGCCGAGCCCGCCGGTGACGGCGTACAGCCCCCCGCGGTGGAACGGAGCGGCCGTGGTGGGCGACCCGGCACGTACGGTGGCCAGCCGTGGCACCCGTCGCTCACCGTCCCGTACGGCGGCCTCCGGCTCACCCCGCCGCGCCCCCGACTCGGCCAGCACATGCGGGAGTTGCGCGTCCACCGGCGCCTCCGGCAGATCCAGATGGGAGCAGTGCAGCCAGGACACCTCCTGGGCGAGGCTCAGCAGCAGGGCGAGCCGCGCCGCGCGGTCACAGTCCAGCACATCGCCGGGGACGACCCGCTGGGTGTGGCGGCCCACCACCCGGAGGGTGATCCGTCCTCCGGCGCGCCGGGCGGTGATGGCCTGGAGCAGATGGATCAGAGCGGCGGTGTCCCCGGGGACGGTCCACCGGCCGCGCGGTGATTCTGCTCCCCCTGGCGACCACGGCCGCGTTCGCCTCGGAGCCGCGGTTCTTCGCCTTCCCGGTCAGCCTCCACCAGTACTGGTTCGTCTACACCTTCCCGCTCACCCGGCTGCTGGAGTTCGTACTCGGCATGCTGCTGGCCAGGGCCGTACTCGAAGGGGTGCGGGTGGTGGTCCGGTTCCGCCACGCGCTGCCCGCGCTGGCCCTCGGATACCCGCTGGCGGTCCAGGTGCCGTTCCTCTACGCGATCAGCGCCGTGCTGGTCGTCCCCAGGCCCTGCTGGTCCTCGCGGGCGCGGGTGCCGACATCCGGGGGTCCCGCTCCTGGGTGCGCACCCGGCCGATGGTGTGGCTGGGGGACGTCTCGTTCGCCTTCTACATGGTGCACATGCTGGTGCTCCAGTACGGCTACCGGCTGATCGACGAGAATCACGACGCGTCCCGGACCGTGCGCGCGGGGTCGGTCGTCCTCCTCTTCGCCGCCGCGCTCCTGACGGCGTGGGCGACGTACGCCCTCATCTAGCGTCCGGTCACCCGCCGCCTGGGATCGGGCCGTCCGCCGCGGAGCGGCGGGACGCAACGGACCACCGCCCGCCGCGCCGACGGGGACCGCGTGGCCCCCTGAGCCCTGTGAGCCGGGTGGACCGGCTCACAGGGCTCGGGGCAGGACGGCCGTACGGGGGCCGGCCCAGTCCCGGTCAGGTGGTCTCAGTGGACGGAGGTCTCGTTGCGGCGGACCGTCCCGTGCGGGTCCTCGCAGTGCGCCCCGGCCTCCTCGCCCGGACCGACGCCCACCAGGTGCTCCGGGGCGTGGTCCACTTCCAGGGTCGCGTGCCGGATCCCGTACTCCTCGCGCAGTCCCGTCTGGAGCGCCTTGCGCACGGCGTGACAGTCCCCGCCGGGCTCGACCAGGACGTGGGCGGACAGGACGACCTCACCCGAGGTGATCTCCCAGATGTGCAGGTCGTGCACCTCGACCACGGTGTCGTACCGCACCATCCGTCCGCTCACGTCATCCGGCTCCACACCGGGGGGCGCCCCCTCCAGGAAGATCCGTCCGGAGTCGCGCACCAGCGACACCCCGGACCTCACCATCAGCACCACCACCACGAGCGAGGCGATGGCGTCCGCCCTGGCGAATCCGGTCAGCATGACGACCGCGCCGGCCACTGCCGTGGCGATGAAGCCGTACAGGTCGGTGAGGATGTGCTGGAAGGCGCCCTCCACGTTCAGTGAGGAGCGATTGGCCTTGGACATGCACCAGGCGGCGATGACGTTCACCACCACACCCGCGAGAGCGGTCACCAGCACCATCGTCCCGCCGACCTCCGGCGGGTCCACCAGCCGTTCCACGCTCTCGTAGGTGAGCCAGACCGACAGCAGGAGCAGGGTGAGGCCATTGGCCTGCGCCGAGAGGATTTCCGCCCGCTTCAACCCGTAGGTGTACCGCCCGTGGACCGGCCGGGCCGCCAGCCTCATGGCCACGAGGGCCAGCGCGATGGCGGCGGCGTCGGAAAGCATGTGGGCCGCGTCGGAAAGCAGCGCCATCGATTCGGCGGCAAAAGCGACAACGACTTCCACCGTCATATAGGCGACTATGAGTCCCAGCGATATCGATAACCAGCGCCAGTCGGCGTCCTTGTCCACATGATGGCTGTGCCCGCCGTGTCCCTGATGGTGCAATGGAGACGATTTTCAATGGCCCGGAACGCCTTACTAAAGCCTATTTGAGAGGACCGCTCAGGAATTCGTTACGCATTTTTGAGCCCTGATGACGTCGCAGATGGCCGAAAACCACGAGCCCGCCGCACCGCGGGCGGAGCCGGGGGCCGGGCCCGGAGCGACGGCCGGAGCCTTGTCCCGGCCCGGCGCGCGGTGGAGCGGTCCAGAAGTTCACGCCCGCCGGGCGATGAGTTCCGCGGGGCCGCGCAGTCCACCCCTGTGGAAGGCCACACACGAAGGAGACGGCCCGTGTACCAGCAGATGATCTTCGTAAACCTCGCGACGAACGACCTGGAGACCTCGAAGAAGTTCTTCACCGAGCTCGGCTACGCGATCAACCCGCAATTCACCACGGATGAGTGCGCCTGTGTGGTCATCAGCGACACGATCGTCGCCATGCTGCTCACCAGACAGCGCTACCAGGACTTCACCAGCAAGGAGATCGCGGACTCCACCACGACCTCGGAGGTGCTGCTCTGCCTGAGCGCCGAGAGCCGTGCCAAGGTCGACGAGCTGGTGGACAAGGCGCTGGCCGTGGGCGGGTCGCCCGCGGGCGAGACCCAGGACCACGGCTTCATGTACGGCCGGTCCTTCCAGGACCCCGACGGTCACACCTGGGAAGTGGCGTGGATGGACCCGGCGGCCATCCAGGGCTGAGCCGCCCGGGACACCCCTCCGGCCCCGCTCCGGTCACCGCGCGGCCCGGCGGGCGGCCGGAGCGGGGCCGGGCGGCGGCTACGGCGCCCGCGGGGTACGGGTCGGTCACCCGGGTCCGCCGCGGCCGGACGGGTGCGTCCGGCCATCGGGTGGGAAGCGCTCACTCCGACGGAGGCACAGGGGGCGGAGCAGGTGCGGGCGGGCCTCTTCGGCCCCGGCATCGCCCGCCGTACCCATATCTCCCCCCGCACGGTGCAGACGCATGTCTCCCATGTGCCCGCCACGCCGGGCTTGAGCGGCCGCGTCGAACCGGCCGCCGCCGCGGGGCGCCGCCACGCGGCCTCACCACCGCCGCGCCACACTGGGACGAAGGCGGCGGGACGGGACCGGCGCGGACGCCGGGAGAGGAGCGCGCATGCCGCAGCGGCCGTCGCTCTCCGCGTCCGTCGACGCCGGACGGCGGGCGCTGCGCGTCACGGTGGCCGCGGCGGCCGGGTTCTACCCGGCGGTGCATCTGCTGGACCAGCCGGCCGCCGCGATCTACACCCTGTTCGCCCCCGTCGCGTTCGGCGTCCTCTCCCCGCTGCCGGGGTGCGGACGGCAGCGGGCGGGCACCGTGCTGCGCGCCCTGCCCACCGCCGCGGCGCTGGTCGTCCTCGGTACGGTCCTCGCCGTGGGGACGTGGCCCGCCGTGGCGGGCATGCTGCTCGTGGGGTTCGTCCTCCCCTTCGGCGCGGCGTGCGGTCCGCGGCTCGCGGGCACCGCCCCCGGTCTCCAACTCTTCTACATCCTCGCCTGCTTCCCCCCGTACGCCCCCGACACCCTGACCCTCCGGCTGGCCGGACTGGTCACCGGCACGGTGCTGCTGAGCCTGTGTGAGCTGGTGCTCCTCCCCGAGCCCCGGCAGCCGTCCTACCGCGACCGGGTCGCCGACGCGCTGGACCTCGCGGGCCGTGCGATACGGGCCGGGGCCCCCGATCCCGGTCTGGCCGCGCGGCTGCGGGCGGCCGGCCGGGGGCTGCGCTTCTCCCGGCAACCGGCCGGGACCCGCCCCACCGGGGCGGGCCGGAGGGACCACGCGCTGGCCCAGGCGGGATCCGCGACCCGTCGGCTGCTGGACCAGCTCGCCGCCCTCGCCGGGCTCCCCGCCACGCCCGCGGACGTGGCCTCCGAGACCCTCCTGCACGGCACCGCGGTGATGTGTGCCCGGACGGCCGGCGCCCTGCGCCGGTCGCGCCCCGCCACCGGGCCCGAACTGCTCGAGGAGATGATCGAGGAGTTCATGGCCGCGCGCGGCACCGCCCCGGAACCGCGCGCCACCCCCTCGCACGCGCTGTTGCTCCGGCAGTCGACGGCCCTGACGGCCGCGGTGTCGGCGGTGACCGTGTGCACGGCCGTCGCCCTGACGACCGGTGGCCGCCGCCCGGTGTACGGGCTGCCCCACGAGCAGTTCTGGTACGCCGACACCGGCACGGTCCGGCTGTGGTACTTCCGGATCAGGGGTAACCTCACCCGGCGTTCCGTGGTCTTCCAGAACGCCGTCCGTATGGCTCTGGGTCTCGCCCTCGCCCGCCTGGTGGCCGGATCGCTGGACCTCTCGCACGGCTTCTGGGTCCTGCTGGCCGTCCTCACCCTGGGCCGCACCACGGCGGGCGCCACCTGGTCCGCCGCCCGCTCGGCCGCCGCCGGGACCCTGCTGGGGGCGCTCGCGGCCGGTGCGCTCATCATCGGCGCGGGGGACGTGACCGAGGTGTACGCCTACCTCCTGGTGCCGATGATGCTGCTGGCCTTCACGGTGGGGCCGGTCGGCGGACCGGCCTGGGCGCAGGGGCTGTTCACCCTGGTCGTCTCCACCGCGTTCGCCCAGATCGCGGCCGTCTCCTGGCGGCTCGCGGAGGCCCGTTTCCTCGATGTGCTGACCGGGAGCGCGGTCGGTCTGGTGTGTGGTCTCGTCGCCTGGCCCTCCGGGGCGCGCGCCGAGATCCGGCGGGGTGTCGCCGCCCTCCTCCGGGCCACCGCGCCACTGGTGCCCGCCACCGTCGTGGCCACGACCGGCCCTGACGGCCCCGGACGGGTGCGGGAGATCGCCGACCGGGCGCTGTGGGCGACCCATCACCGGCTCCGTATGGCGCAGGCCGCGTATGCGCAGTACCGCGCGGAACCCGCGCCGCGCCATGGCGACGAAACCGGTTCCGACTGGCTCGCCGCCCTCAACTTCGGTAGCCGGGTGCTGGTCGGGGCCTACTGGCTGCCGCGGTCGGAGGGCCCGCGGACCTTCCCGCCCGCCGCCCTGCGCTGGGCCCGCGACGCCGCCGGGGAGCTGGAGGCGGTGACCCTCCGGGCGGCGGACCTCCCGGCGGAGGGCATCCGGATCCGGCTCGCCCAGCTGCCGGCGGACATCGCGGCACGGACCCCCGCGCGGGCCCTGCCCCTCCTGGTCGACGTGGAGGTCTGGCTGCGCGCGCTCGCCACGGACCTCGAGACCGGCACCGGCGGCTGAGGCATGCGACCGCCGCGTCCGCCCGGTGGTGGAACTTCCTGCGGACGCCTCCGCCGCCGGATAGCGTCATGGTCATTCCGAAGGGGGTTCATATTCATGGCAGAACGTGCGGTACCGCCCCGGGTGGCGCTCGCGGAACGGGCCGCCACCGAGATGGGGTTCACCAAGAGCTGTCTTCCCGACGTGGGCAGACTGCTCCGGCTGACCGCCACGGCGAAGCCCGGTGGGGTCATCGCCGAGAGCGGCACCGGCTCGGGGGTGGGCACCGCGTGGCTGCACAGTGGCCTCGGCGCCGCTGCCCGCCTGGTCACCGTCGAGCGCGAGGAGGAGCTGGCCCGCCGAGCGGCCGGCATCTTCGCGGACGACGACCGCGTCAGCGTGCTCACCGGGGACTGGCGGCTGTTGGAGCGCCACGCTCCGTTCGACGTCTTCTTCTGCGACGGCGGAGGGAAGCGTGACGCCCCCGAGCAGGTCGTCGAACTCCTCGCTCCCGGCGGCGTTCTCGTCCTGGACGACTTCACCCCGTCGCCCCACTGGCCTCCACGGTTCGAGGGCGAGGTGGACGAGCTGCGCCTGTTCTACCTCACCCATCCGGACCTGGACGCGACGGAGGTCCTCACCACACCGACCACATCCGCGGTGGTCGCGGCCCGCCGTCCCAGCCGGGTGGAGGTCACTGTCTGAGGGACCCGGGGCATGGAGGGGCGGACGGCCTGGGCATGTCCGCCCCGGGCCGTCCGCCGCGCGCACCGGTGTGATGCCCGCACCGTCTTGTGGCACATCGCTCATGGCCCTGACAATTACCCCCGGAACCAGCGGGGTTGACCCTTCCCGGCGAGGAGGCGGAGCAGATGCGGCAGGGCGAGGGAGCCCACCCCGTACGGCGCCGCCGCGAGACCGGGGACGCCGTACCGCCGGTGACACCGCACGCCCCACGGCGCAGTGACCCACACCGCGGTCACCGAAGCCCTTCCGAAGGAGTCACGTGTCCGAGCAGCCGAAGCTCATCCTCGACCCCACCGGCTCCGACCACCACGCCGAGCACCGGGCCCTGCGCGCCCGCGGCCCGGCCACCCGGGTGGACATCCTGGGTGTGACCGCCTGGTCCGTCAGCGACCCCGCCCTCCTCAAGCAGCTCCTCACCGGCTCGCACGTCTCCAAGGACGCCCGCGCCCACTGGCCCGAGTTCGACACCGCCGTCGCCGACTGGCCCCTCGCCCTCTGGGTCTCGGTCGCGAACATGTTCACCGCCTACGGGAGCGACCACCGCAGGCTCCGCCGCATGGTCGCACCGGCCTTCAGCGCCCGTCGTATCCAGGCCCTGCGGCCCGCCGTCGAGGCGATCGCCACCGCGCTCGTCGACGACCTCGACACCCTCCCGGCCGGGGAGGTCGTCGATCTGCGCGACCGGCTCGCCTACCCGCTGCCGATCGCGGTCATCGGACAGCTCATGGGGGTCCCCGAGGACCGGCGCGACGGGTTCCGGGCTCTGGTCGACGGGGTGTTCGCCACCACACTGACCGCCGAACAGGCCGCGGCGAACACGGTCGCCCTCTACCAGGCGCTCGACCAGGTGATCGCGGCCAAGCGCAAGGAGCCCGGCGACGATATGACGTCGTTGCTCATCGCCGCCCACGACGACGAGGGCGACGGCAGGGGCTTCACCCACGACGAACTGCGCGACACCCTGGCGCTGATGATCAACGCCGGGTACGAGACCACGGGCAATGTGATCGACCAGGCCATCACGACCCTGCTGACCGACCCCGAGCAGCTCGCCCACGTCCGTGCGGGCCGCGGCAGTTGGGACGACGTCGTGGAGGAGACTCTTCGGCACGAACCCGCGGTGAAGCACCTGCCCCTGCGCTTCGCCCGCGCGGACATCCCTCTGCCCGGAGGACAGACGATCCGCAAGGGCGAGGCGATCCTCGCCTCCTACGCCGCCGCCAACCGCCACCCCGACTGGCACGGCGCGTCGGCCGATGTCTTCGACCTCACCCGGCCCGCCAAGGACCACATGGCCTTCGGCCACGGTGTGCACTTCTGTCTCGGTGCCCCGCTCGCCCGCTTCGAGGTCGCCATCGCCCTGCGACTGCTCTTCGAACGGTTCCCGGAGATGGAACTCGCCGTCCCGGTGAAGGAGTTGACACCACTGCCCTCCCTGATCAGCAACGGCCACCAGACCCTCCCCGTTCGCCTGCGCCCACTCCCCCGCTGACCCGGACCGGCTGCCGGGCACGGGAGTCCGCCCCCGGAAACGCGGCCCGCGGTCAGGGTGCTCGTACCAATCGACGAGGGGAGTTCCCGGTGCGGCAGCCGCTGAGCGTCGCCGTGGCACAGCCGAGGTGCGCGGCCCATGAGGTGGCGGCCAACGCGGTGGCCCACGCGGAGGCCGTGCGGGCGGCGGACGCGCGGGTGGTGGTGTTCCCCGAGATGTCGCTGACGGGGTACGAGCTGGACGCCGCGCCGGTCTCCCCGGAGGACGAGCGGCTCGCGCCGATCGTCGCCGCGTGCGCCGGGACCGGAGCGCTCGCCCTGGTCGGGGCGCCGGTACCGGGTCCGCATATCGGCATCCTGGCGGTGACGGGGGACGGTGCGCGGGTGGTCTACCGGAAGGTCCATCTGCACGGCGACGAGGGCGTCCACTTCATGCCCGGTGAGCATGCCGTGATCGATGTGGACGGGTGGCGGCTGGGGCTCGCCATCTGCCGCGACACCGGGATCCCCGAACACGCCGCGCGGACTGCGGCGCTGGGCATCGACGGCTATGTGTCCGGTGTCGTCCACGGCGAGGACGAGGCCGGGGTGCACGGGGAGCGCGCCCGCCGGGTCGCGGCGGAGCACGGTGTCTGGGTCGCCACGGCGGCCTTCGCCGGTCCCACCGGCGGTGGCTTCACCCGTACGTCCGGCCGTTCGGGGCTCTGGTCCGCCGGTGGAGAGCTGATCGCCGAGGCGGGCACCGCCCCGGATGACCACGCGCGGGCGGTCTTCCGCGGATGAGCCGGCCGGGGCCCGATCACGGCACCGGCTGTCCGTGCCCCCCCGGGGGGCGTCCGAGCGGCCTCCACCCGGGACGGGGGCGCAGTCACCGCCGGCATCGCCGTCTTCGACACCAAGGGCGCGGCGGACGAGGCCGAGAAGCAGGCCGAGGGCCGGGGCACGGCCCTGAACGGGGGGAACTTCTGTCAACGCATCGGCTCCTGTCCCACCGGACGCGACGACGGACCCGCGGAGGACATTCCCTCCCGGCACCGCAACGTACGGCGGAATCGCGGAGGAGACCACTCATTCGGTGAAACCCGGACCGGCGACTCGTCATCTTCGCGTGCGGACCAACGGTCCGTACCCACGGGGCCCGTACCCACGAGCCCCGTACCCACGAGGCATTGCCGACCACCTTGCCGAGGAGAACTCCGCAGATGACCGCTCACTCCCCCCGCCGCCGGAACACCGCACTCGCCGCCCTCGTCGGCGCGGGCGCCGCCCTCGCCCTCATCGCCCCCGTGTCAGCCGTCGCCGCCCCGGGCGGCGGGTCCTCGGCCCCCGCCGCGGAGAGGGCCGCCGCCCCGGTCGTCTCCACCGCGTCGTACACGGTGAAGGAGCGCCGTGACGCCCTCGCCTACTGGACGCCCGCCCGGATCAAGGCCGTCGGGGAGTCCACCGACCTCGGGCCGACGCCCCCGAACGTCAAGCCCTGGAAGGGCACCGAGATGAAGACCGTCGGACGGCTCTTCTTCATGAACGGCGACGGTGAGGACTCCTGGTGCACGGCCACCGCCGTCACCAGCGCCAACCGCTCGGTGGTCATGGCCGCGGGCCACTGTGTGCGCCGGGGTGCCGCACCCGACTTCACCTACACCGAGATGGTCTTCGTCCCCGGGTACCACCAGGGCAAGCAGCCGTACGGCGCCTTCCCGGTCCGCGCCACCCTCACCCCGCGCACCTGGGCGGAGGAGTCCAGCAACGACGTGGCCGCCCTCGTCGTGGACGCCGACAAGCAGGGCCGCAAGCTCACGGACGTCGTCGGTGGCCAGGCCATCGCCTTCGACCGCCCGGTCGGCGGCACGATCCGGGCCTTCGGCTACCCCGCGTCGCGTCCGTCGCTCGGGGAGGAACTCCAGCACTGCACGGGCAAGGCGAAGAAGGCGCCACAGGCCGGTGAGCAGGTCATCCCCTGCGGTATGGCGGGCGGTTCGAGCGGTGGTCCGTGGCTGGCGGACTTCGACACCACCACGGGCAAGGGCGTTCTGGTCTCGGTCAACAGCCACGGTGAGGGGCTGCAGGACACCGAGAAGATGTTCGGCGCGGTGCTGGGCGGCACCGCCAAGAAGGTGTACGACCAGGCACAGCGCGGCTGATCACACGCCGCCGTTCCGCACCGCCGCCCGATGACAGCGCGCTGGTGCGGACAGCCGTAGGGGGTCAGCCGGTCCGGCGGCCCCCTACGGCCCCTCGGGACGTCCCCGAGCTCACTCCTGTGGTGAATGGCGAGCCACCCTCATGCATGGCGCGCCATCGGCGCCATATCCCGAATTTCACCAGTATCCACGCCTGAGTAAGAACTACTCTCTGGTGCGCATTCCCGCCGGGGATACCGTGAGCGCGCGCTGAACTCGCCGTATATGTCGGCACATTGAGGAACGTCATTCATCGGCGTCATTCCCTCGGACATGTTCTCGCGCACGGGCTCCATTCCAGATAGTTGGCATTTCCCTCACCTACGGGAGCAGGCTCAATGGACAGAAGGAACTTTCTGCGAGGCACCGCTGGAGCGGCCGGTGTTCTGGCCCTCGGCGGGGCCGCCGCGGTCGGCGGCGCCCAGCCGGCGGCGGCCGCGAGCGACGGCCGCCTTTCCCAGTGGTACCGCTCCCGGGAGGACTACCTGGAGAGTGAGGACCGTTTCGCCTGGACCGATGAGTGCCAGGGGCTTTCCCGGGCGAGGTACGGTGCCGAGGACTGGTGGTGGGTCGTCTGCTGCTCGACGGAGGAACTGCCGGAGTGGCGGGGCATCCACAAGCTCAACTTCCGCTGGGAGCGCGTGGACTTCCTCGCCTATGACGAGAACTGGTGGCCCGAGGGGGACAACAAGGACCACGTCGGCGCCATCCACGCGAACGACCACATCGTCTCGGGCAAGTACACGGGACGGCTGTACGTTCCGGTCGAGCACGGGACACCGCGCGTCTGGATCACGAAGCCGTTCGGCGCCGCGGACAAGACCCCGGGGCAGATGTACTACCTGGGCATCGCGGGCTCCGGCCGGTACCAGACGAGCGCCCCGTGGTGCTCCACCGACCTGGACGACCCCCGTCACGTCGTACCGTCGGGCTCGGTGCTGATTCCCCACGGCGGATACCTCTACAGCTCCAACGATGACACCGACACGGTGTACGGGTACAAGTACAACTCCGCGTACCCCGGTGGCGCGCCGCCGAAGTTCGGGCAATTGCAGGCGATGCGCGCGTCCAGGATGCCGCACGGACTGGTGAATATCGCGGGTGGATTCGTCAAGGGCGGACGGCTCTATGTCTCCCGTGAAGGAGACCCCGGCCAGATCATCTGCTTCAAGTTCGGTCGCGAGAACCCCAGCACGAGCATCCACGACCTCGATCCCATGGTGATCGAAGGCACCTACACCGTCACCGAGACCGACGACGTGGTCGACGGTGCCACGGAGATCGAGGGCCTCTGCTACGCCCCGGTCGAGTGGAACGACGGCCAGGGGCACCGCTCCAAGGTCAGCATGGTGGTACTCGACCAGAACAGCTTCACCGGACGGCAGGACAACGTCTGGATCAAGCACTACGACATGCCGGCCCACCAGGCACCCTGATCGGAGCAGTGGCGCCCGGCACCGAGCCGGGCGCCCGTTCCGGCCACCGCGGCGGGACCGGGCGGACACCTTTTCGGCCGTCCGCCCGGTCCCGCCGCGCCGTCGTGCCCACCGGCTACTCCGGTCGGCCGTCCACGATCACGACCTCGGTGGTGAGCAGCAGGGACACGACCGACGCGGCATGGGTGAGCGCGGCCCGCACGGCCTGAGCGGGATCGATGACACCGGCTTCGAGCAGGTTCGCCCGGCGCCCCGCGAGCACGTCGAAACCCTCACCCGTCTCGAGCCCGGCCACCTCGGAGGCCACCACGGCCCCGTCGTGGCCCGCGTTCTCCGCGATCCACCGCAGCGGTTCGGCGAGGGCACGCCGGACCACCCCGATACCCACGGACTGGCCGTCCGGTGTGCCCGGAGGGCTGTCGAGCACCGTGGCCGCCTGCGCGAGGCATGCGCCGCCACCGGGCACGACTCCCCCCTCGAGGGCGGCACGGGTGGCCCACACCGCGTTCTCGACCCTCGCCAGGCGCTCGTCGAGCTCCGCCCGGGTGGCGGCACCGACCTTGATGACACAGGATCCGCCGGCCAGATTGGCCGCCCGCGCGAGCAACTTCTCCTGGTCGACGCGCTCATGGGGCGCGGTCCGGCGCGCCGCCTCGGCCTTGATGTGATCGCTCCGGAGCGCGATCTTTGGTGCCGAGCCCTCGCCTCCGACGATCGTCGTGCCCCGGCGGGTGACCGTCACCTGGTGGGCACCGCCCAGCACACCCAGGCCGGCCTTCTCGAGGGTGGGCCCGGCTTCATCGGCCACCACGGTCCCACCGGTCACCGTGGCGATGTCCCCGAGGAGCGCATCGCGGTGTGCACCCGTTCCCGGAGCCTTCACGGCCACCGTCGTGACGACGCCCTGCTCGTTGTTGGCGAGCAGGGCCGACAGGGCGGTGCCCCGGACGTCCTCGGCGACGATCAACAGCGGTCGGCCGGAGTCCTTCTCGAGCATCCTCTCCAGCAGGGGCCGCAGCGCGTCGAGGGACGTGATCGCGCCCCGGTGGACCAGCACGAGGGGGCGGTGCAGAACGGATCGCCCGCTGACCCGGTCGGTGGCCATCTCCGGCGACAGATATCCCCCGGCCAGCTTCACCCCTTCGTCGAACTCCAGGTGAAGACCTAGAGCATGGCCCTTCTCCACCGTGACGATGCCGCCCTTCGCCATCGTTTCGACCATCAGGTCGCCGACTTCGCGGTCCTTCGCCGCCAACGCGGCCACGGCGGCCATCTCCCCCGGACCGTCGAGGCCGCGGGTGACGGACGCGAGGTACTCGGAAACGGTGCGTACGGCCGCCTCGATGCCCTTCCGCATCGCCACCGGGTCGGCACCGGCCGCGACATTGCGCAGGCCCTCGCGGAGCATCGCCTGCGCGAGCACGAGGGTCGTGGTCGCTCCCTTGCCCGCCGTCCGCTTGGTCCGTACGGCCGCCTCGGTGACGAGCCGGACACCGAGGTTCTCGACGGGGTCGGCCGGTGCGGTCTGCCGGGCGATGAGGAGGCCGTCATTGGTGACGGTCAGCCCGCCGCCCTGCACGTTCTTGAACGCGCCGCCGTCGGGCCCGACCTCGACGTTTCCGATGACAACATTGCGGCCCAGAGGTCCGATCGTCACCTTGGCGACGTCCGCGAGGGAGTTCACGCCCCGCTGGAGCGAACGGCGCGCGGCTTCATCAAACAGCAGGGTCCTGGACACCAGTCGACGCACACTTTCTCGTGTGGGGACCGCCTCCCCCGGTGGCAGCTGGGATCAGCGAGGCGGTGAGGGCACGGCGGCACGGGAGTTGTGCCTGCCGCTGTGATCCTCCCAGGTCAGCGCGGGCAGAAGGTGAGTAGTCGATACTCACACGCACCGTCGGGGCGCGGGGTATCCGGGCGGTCTCCACCCTCCGCCACCGGGAGGGTCCGGCCGGTGACCGCGCATGCGTACGAGGCGACACCCATCACACCGACGGGGCTGGTCGCCGTCCGGACGATGGGCCAGACTGCTCACAGTTTCCAGGCCGAACGATGTGAAAGGTCCCTGATGGGCGCGTATGAGGAGACTTACCACCGAAGCCTCGAGGATGTCGAAGGGTTCTGGCTGGACGCGGCGGGGGCGATCGACTGGACCCGGTCACCGACCCGGGCCCTGGACGACTCCCGCGCCCCGCTCTGGCGGTGGTTCCCCGACGGTGAGCTCAACACCTCGTACAACGCGCTGGACCGGCATGTCGAGAGCGGCCGGGGCGACCAGACCGCGCTGATCCACGACTCCCCGGTGACCGGTACCGTCCGGCGGTTCAGCTACGCCGAGCTCCGTGACGAGGTCGCGGTCTTCGCCGGGGCCCTGCGCTCGCTGGGTGTCACCAAGGGCGACCGGGTCATCGTCTACATGCCGATGGTGCCCGAGGCGGTCGTGGCCATGCTGGCCTGCGCCAGGATCGGCGCGGTGCACTCGGTGGTCTTCGGCGGCTTCGCGCCCAAGGAGTTGGCTGCCCGTGTCGAGGACGCCGCACCGAAGGTGATCGTCGCCGCGTCCTGCGGGATCGAGCCGACACGGGTCGTGGAGTACCAGCCCATCCTCGATGCGGCGCTCGGCCTGACCGCGCACCAGCCCGACCACGTCGTGGTCCTCCAGCGCGACAGGGCGCGGGCCGAACTCGGCGGACGCTACCTGGACTGGGCGGAGCTCGTCGCCGGGGCCCGGCCCGCCGATCCGGTTCCGGTGGCGGCG
Organism: Streptomyces sp. NPDC045899; assembly: GCF_056431485.1. Classification (NCBI taxonomy): domain Bacteria; kingdom Bacillati; phylum Actinomycetota; class Actinomycetes; order Kitasatosporales; family Streptomycetaceae; genus Streptomyces; species Streptomyces sp. NPDC045899. The sequence goes on along the minus strand of NZ_JBWKKP010000010.1, from coordinate 201,784 downwards.
ACCGATCCGCTGTACGTGCTGTACACCTCGGGTACCACCGGCAGGCCCAAGGGCGTGGTCCGCGACAACGGCGGCCACGCGGTCGCGCTGGCGTGGTCGATGTCCGCCGTCTACGACATCGGTCCGGGCGATGTGTGGTGGACCGCGTCCGACGTCGGCTGGGTGGTCGGCCACTCCTACATCGTGTACGCGCCGCTGCTGATCGGTGCCACGACCGTGCTGTACGAGGGCAAGCCGGTCGGCACCCCGGACGCCGGGGCGTTCTGGCGGGTGATCGGCGACCACGGTGTGAAGGCACTGTTCACCGCCCCCACGGCACTGCGGGCGATCAAGAGGGTCGACGCGGAGGCCACCGAGCTGGAGAAGTACGACCTGTCGTCGTTCCGCACGCTCTTCCTGGCCGGGGAGCGGCTGGACCCCGAGACCTACCACTGGGCCCATCAGAGCCTCGGCACACCGGTGATCGACCACTGGTGGCAGACCGAGACCGGCTGGCCGATCGCCGCCAACCTGCACGGGCTGGAGCCGATGCCGGTCAAGCCCGGGTCGGCCACGGTTCCGGTGCCCGGCTGGGACGTGCGCATCCTCGACCAGGACGGCACCGAACTGCCCGCGGGCCGGGAAGGCGTGATCGCCATCCGGCTCCCGCTGCCCCCCGGCGCGCTTCCCACCCTGTGGGGGGACGACCGGCGCTTCGTCGAGGCGTATCTGTCCCAGTACGACGGCTACTACCTGACCGGTGACTCCGGGTACCGCGACGCGGACGGCTATCTGTTCGTCATGGGCCGCACGGACGACGTGATCAACGTAGCCGGGCACCGTCTGTCGACCGGTGCGATGGAAGCGGTGCTCGCGGCACACCCCGCGGTGGCCGAATGCGCGGTCATCGGGGTGCACGACGAGCTCAAGGGCCAGCTGCCCCGGGGCTTCGTGGTCCTCAAGGCGGGTGTCGAGATCAGGCCTGAGGACCTCCACCAGGAACTGGTCGCGGCGGTGCGCCGGGAGATCGGTCCGGTCGCCGCGTTCCGGGCCGTCTCGGTGGTGGACGCGCTGCCCAAGACGCGGTCGGGGAAGATCCTCCGCAAGACGATGCGCGGGATCGCCGACGGACGCGACGAGCCGGTGCCGTCGACGATCGAGGACCCGGCGGTGCTGGACGCTCTGCGGCCCGTTCTGCGCCCCGAGCGCTGAGTCCCCGTCGAACGCACACCGGCCGGGAGGGCACCGTGCGGACCGGCTCCCTCCCGCGCCGGGGACCGGCCGTCGGGGCCGTCCGGGAGCCCTGAGACACTGCCCCCGTGACGCTCACCCCTCGTGCGCCGGAAGCCATCACCCCGGACCCGCCCGGCGAGACCCCCCGCCCCTTCCTCACCCAGTCCTGGCTGGATCTCGCGTTCCTCCACTGGGCCGCCGACCCGGACGAGGTGGCGGCGCTCCTCCCGGCCGGCACGGTTCCCGACACCCTGGACGGGGTCACCTACGTCGGGCTCGTCGCCTTCCGGATGCACCGGGTGGGCTGGTTCCGGCTCCCCGGCATCCCCTACCTGGGCAGCTTCCCCGAGACCAATGTCCGTCTGTACTCGGTCGACGAACACGGCCGCCGCGGTGTGGTCTTCCGCTCGCTCGACGCCTCCCGGCTGATCCCGGTGGCGGTGGCCCGCGCGGCTTTCCGACTGCCCTACCTGTGGTCCCGGATGGCCGTCGAACGCGACGGCGACACCCTCACCTACACCAGCGCGCGGCGCTGGCCGGGGCCCCGCGGGGCGGGCAGCCGGATCGCGATACGCGTGGGTGAGCGCGTGACCGAACCGAGCGAACTCGAGCACTTCCTGACGGCGCGCTGGGGGATGCACAACGCCTTCTTCGCGCGTTCGGTGTTCCTGCCGAACACCCACCCGCGCTGGCCCCTGCACCGTGCCGAACTGCTGGAGTGCGACGAGGACCTGATACGGGCGGCGGGCCTGTCCACGCCCACCGGGCCACCGGTGAGCCTGCTGTACTCCCCGGGAGTGCCCGTGCGCTTCGGCCGTCCCGCACGGCCCGGCGGAGTCCCCACTCCCTGACGTGCCCGGGTCAAGGCCGCCGCCGGGACGGAGGATGGCCCGGCAGCGGCCCACCCGAAGCGCACTCTACACAGACCGGCAACTGCCCTGCGCGCTTGGATATCTGACGATTAAAGGGCTCCGTTGTGCTGGACGAGTGAAGCTGCGCCGAACCCGAGTCCTTCCCCGATGAGCTTCGTTGTGTCAGGCGTCCATGAATTCACGGACAGTCTCAGACGGAGGATTTCGAGTGAACATCGGCAAGAAGGCCTTTTTCCTGACCGCAGCGGCTGGCTCTCTGGTCGTCAGCGGTGCGGCCGGCGCCATGGCTCTGGGCAACACCAACAGTGGCTGGGTCGCCCAGTCCAACCACTGCGACACGGCCGTCGGCGATGTCGCCACGGTCGGCGGGCTCGCCCCCACCGGTGACGTGAATGTCGGTTCCGACTGCATCAACTTCACCAACCGCGGTGCCGCCCTGCAGAGCAACGAGTGCGAGACCTCGACCGGTGTGATCGCCCCGGTCGGCGCCGCCGCTCCGACCGGCGACGTCAACATCGGCTCCAAGTGCGCCAACATCGCCGTTGAGGACTGATACGTTCCACCACTGATCAGCACGCGGAACGTCCCCTTGCGGGATGGCGGCCCTGGGACCCCCGGTCCCAGGGCCGCTGCCGTGTCACCGCCTCTTGAACTCCACCGGACCCCCGTTCATCTCGATGGTGCCGTCCGTGTGGAGGACCGGGCGCCGTTCGGTCATCCGGGCGCTGTACGCCTCGACGTGGTGGATGGCCGCTCCGTCGGGAGCGGTGAAGTCCACGAGGGCGATGGCGACCCAGTAGCGGGTCCGGGTGTTCTCGAAGAGCGGGACGGTGACGGTGGAACCGCGGCCATCGGTGACGACGACCTTCGCGCCGAAACTGCGGAAGGATCCGAAACCGTTGCTGAGTGCGGAGTACGCGCAGAGCAGTACGTATCCCTGCTCGGCAGGGCGGACGATTCTGATGGATTCACGTCCGGGCACCCGTGAATCACCGTCGAGCTTGATGAAGGGCCGGTTGTTCAGCGAGCCGCGGCGCCTGTAATAGACGACATCAGCCTGCTGTTCCTTCCCCTTTTTCTCCTTCTTCGCGGATCCCTTCTTCGCGGGATCGGCCGCCCGCCCGGTGTCCCCCGCGCCGGACGATCCCGGCGGCAGCAGCGGTTCACCCTGCGGAACATGGCCGGACTTGACGAGGGTGCCGGGTGCGTCCGTCCCCCGCAGCGCCTTGGCGGCGGGCACGAACAGGGCGTACAGATCCAGGTCGGCCCCCATCCGGCGCCGCCGTTCACTGCCGCCGTCCCACTCCAGCGAGGCGGCGACCACCAGTCCGCGGTCCCCCTTGTCCAGGCCCATCGAGACCTGGCCGCCCTTGTCCAGGCTGATCGTGCCGAGCGGCGGTTTGACCAGTCTGGTACGGGGCGCGGGAGGGGGGTCCGCGGGCACGGGCGCGGCGGGCACCGGCTCGGGCCGCTCAGCCACGGAGCGCTCCTCGGGCCCTTCGGGCTCTTCCGGTTCCACGGGCTCTTCGACCCGCACCCCGAAGTCGGTGGCGAGACCGGCGAGTCCCTCGGCATAGCCCTGGCCGATAGCCCGCAGCTTCCATGTGCTCCCCCGGCGGTACAGCTCGGCCAGGAGAACCGCGCGTTCGCCGTCGACCAGCTCCGGCTGGCGGAACTCGACCGGCTCGGCGCCGACTTGCCCTACGCCGATCACCACCTGCCGCACCGCGCGGAAGGTGCTCATCGCGTCATCGGGGTCGCAGCTGCCGACGAGCACCACGCGGTCCACGTCGGCGGGCAGGGACTCCGGGTCCACCTCGATCCGCTCGGGGCCGTCGGCGTCGGCGGCGAGGTGACGGACCGCACCGGACTCGGCGGACGGCTGGTTGTAGAACACCATGTCGTCGTCGGACCTGACCTTGCCGTCCGCCGCCACCAGGAGCGCGCTCAGATCGACCGGTTCACCCACCGCACGCAACGCGACGGTGACGCGCCCCTCGGCCATGGCCGTGTTCCCGCCCTTGCCGAGCTCTTTCATACCCGTACGCCCCCGAACCTGTGTCCTCGACTTTCCCGAGCACCCTGTCACACGGGCCGGACGGCCGAGCGCGAGGACGGCGTGAAAGTGCGGATCACCCCCGGGGGATCCGGCCAGCCACGCGGCCGCCGGCAACGGTAGGCGGCCCTCCGAGCCGTAGGAAACCATGTCGCCGCACCGCGGCCGGGGGATTCTCCACCGGTCTCGGAACCGGCCCGGAATGGGAGTAGTTCCAGGGGACACCGATCGTCGACTAGACCCGGGGCGTATGCCCCCCGAGAACCGCGCCGGGCTGCTTCTGACGCACACCCGGGGCCGGTCCCCGCGCCTCTTCCCATGGCGTTTCCGCCACCGTCGAGTCCCATATCTCCGCTCTGTCGCACAGCGGGTAATCAGGACCCCTCACCGGCTGATATCGTTGTGGTCGAGCAAGCACCATACGGTAAGCAACAGACCAGATCGGCCATGTCGGAGCAGGTATTTCCATCCCTGTGCCCGGGGCCGTATCTCGGCTACCCGTGAGACCTCCGGACCAGCCGTGCACGCACCGCCGTATCTGCCTGACCAGCAGTTGAACCAGACCACCTCATAGCGGTGTTCGCGCTTCCGGGACGCCGTCCTCCTTCGCATGCCCAAAAGCAGGAATTGATGCCCGTTCAATCACCAGCGGAACTCATTCACTTCGCCCGCCGTAACTCGGGGTTCTACTCGGCGCTCTACTCCGGGTTACCCGAGGACGTCTCGGAGCTGACCGCACTGCCGGTCATACCCCAATCCGAGTTCTGGCAGGCCAACACTCCCCACCACAACACCCTCCTGACCGGCCCGCTACAGGAAGCCGTGGTATTCAAAAGCGGCGGGACGACCGGGGCACCGAAGTTCTCCTTCTACACCCGGGAGGAGTGGTGGGAATTCACCACCGCTTTCGGGGCCGGACTGGTCGGGGCCGGGCTCCGGCCGGGCCAGCGGGTCGCCGATCTGTTCTACGCGGGTGACCTGTACGCCAGTTACACCTTCATCCTGGACAGTCTGGCGCACTCCCCGGTGGCCAACGTCCGGCTCCCGATCGGCGGCGCCACACCGCCGGCGTCGACCGTCGCCACACTCGAGCAGTTCGGCGTGGACGTCATCGCGGGCACCCCGACCACCCTGTGCTCCCTGGCCGAACACCTGAGGGCCGAAGGACGCGTCCTGCCCGGAGTCACCACCCTGTTCTTCGGTGGCGAGAGCATCTTCAGCGACCAGCGGCGGCTGCTGTCCGGCGCGTTCCCCGCCGCCCGCGTGGCCTCCATCGGCTACGCGGCCGTGGACGCCGGGCTGGTGGGCCTTCCGGAGCCCGGCGACGATCCGCGGCTGCACCGGGTCCCGGCCCCGTACACGGTCGTCGAGATCCTCGACGAGCACACCGGGGAGCCGGTCACCCGTGCGGGCGTCCCCGGCCGGGTCGTCGTCACCGATCTGCGGCGCCGGCTGATGCCCGTGCTGCGCTACCCGGTGGGCGACCGTGCGGAGTGGACCGATCCCGCCGCCGGACTCTTCCGTGTCCTCGGCCGCGCCGAGGAAGGCGTGCGCGTGGGCCCGGTGGCCCTGCACACGCAGGACGTGCACGACCTGGTGCGGGCCGCCGACGTGGCGGGCCGGATCAGTGGTGTGCAACTCGTGGTGCGCCGCTGGGAGGACCGGGACGGCCTGCTGCTGCGCCTGGCGTGCGACGACCCGTCCGAGGATCTGTCGGAACTCGCCGCGGCCGTGGAGAAGGCGTTCCACGCCGCCCGTCCGATGTACGCGCAGTCGGCCGCGGCCGGGCATGTGCACCCCGTCGCCCTCGTCTGGTCGCGCCACGCCGATCTGGCCGTCAACGCCCGCTCCGGGAAGCTGATCCGCGTGCTCGACGAAAGGCCGCACGCGTGACCGCGCCGATCCTCCCCGGAGCGCCCGCGGCCACACCGCTGCCGAAACGATCCGCCTCCCGACTGCCGGTCGTCCTGCGCAACCCGGCCTTCGGTGCCGTCTGGGTCGCCCAGGTGCTCACCCAGGCGTCCGCCCGGATGTTCCAGGTCGGCATCGTGTGGTGGCTCATCCAGTGGTCCGCGGGATCCGAACGGGGCCTGGCCTCCGGTGCGTTCCTGGCCGTGAGCACCCTGCCCGCGGTGGCGCTCGCCCCCGTGGTCGCCGGTGTCATCGCCCGCCACCCGTACCGGACCGTCATGGCCGCGGCCGCCGCCGGGGCCGGGCTGGTGGCCGCCGCGACGGCCACATGGGCGTACGCGACCCCGCTGCCGATGGGCCTCGCCTACGGCGCCGCACTGCTGCTGGCGGGCTGTCAGGCGCTGTTCGACCCGTGTCTGACCACTTCGCTGCCCGTCCTCGTCGACGACGCCGATATCGAGGCGGCCACCGGCTTCGAACTGGCCACGCAGTCCCTCGCCGGGCTGGCCGGTGGGCTCCTCGGACCGCTGGTGATCGATGCCTGGCAACTCCCGGGTGTCGTCGCCGGATGCGCCGGGGCGTACCTCCTCGCGGCCGCGCTGATCGCTGTGACCCGATTCCCGGCCGCCGGGGACACCGGCGCCCCCGCGGCGCCGGACCCGGCCGACGGAACGCCCGCCGCCCCGCGCCGCACACTGCGCCGCATCCTCGCGGACCTGCCGTTCATCCGCCGGGTGCTGCTCTGCTTCACCGCGGCGAACGTGGTCACCACCGCGGTCTTCGTCGTCATGCCGATGTACACCGCCCTGGTACTGCACCAGGACGGTTCGACCGTCGCGCTGCTGGAAGCGGCGCTGGGTGCGGGCACACTGGCCGGATCGTTCACCGGCGGGCGGCTGCCGGGCCGTCCGGTGACCACCGGCACCGTCTGCCTCGGCCTGATGGCGGCCGCGCTCGCCGTACCGGGCCTCGTCACGGACCGCGCCGCGTACGCCGCCGCCATGGCCGTCGCGGGCTGGTGCGTGGGCACCATCGGCGTACGGTTCGTCGCCCTGTTCCAGCGGATGGTGCCCACGGCGGACAAGCCCGGCTTCTTCGCCGTGATGCAGTCGCTCCTCGGGGCCACGTTCCCCGTCGCCTCCCTGCTGTTCGGGGCGCTCGGGGACCAGATCTCGCCGCGCACGCTGTGCCTGGTCCAGGCCGCGGGCCTGGTGCCGGTGGCCGTCGCCCTGTGGTGGACGGGCACGCGGGGCGACGCCCCGGGCGACACCGGCACGGCCGCCGACGACACCATCACCGCCACCACCGGAGGAGGAGCACGATGAGCGTCACCATCACCCCCGCCGTCCTCCAGGACATCGCGGACCTGCGGCAGTTGTACTTCGACGTCTACGGCCACGGCTATCCGGTCCCGCTGGGCAGCGACCCGGCCGAGATGCGACGCCTCATCACCGATCCGCACACCCACTGGCTGGTGGCCCGCCGCGCGGGCAACGACGAGCCGACCGGTTCGGTGGTGGTGCAGACCGACCCCGGTACCCGTATCGGCAAACTGGTCGGCCTCGCCGTCCACCCCTCCCACCGCCACGGCGGGCTCGCGGGCCGGCTCACCGGCGCGGGGTGCGCCGACGCGCTGGCCACCGGCACGGTCGACTCGGTCTACGCCACCGTCCGCGTGGTCACCGAGGGCCCCCAGCACGTCGTGGTGCGCAACGGATTCCGGCCGCTGGGCCTCATGCCCAACGCCGTCGAGGTCGCCGGCTGCGAGAGCCTGGCCCTGTTCGTGCGCTACGCCGACGGGGTGCTGGAGCGGCGCGAGGCCGTGACCCGGGTGCCCGAACCACTCGCCCCGCTCCTCGCCGCCGCCGAGGCGGTGGCGGAGGTGGGCTACCCGGAGGTCGGCTACGCGGGGGCGCGGCCCGTCGGGACCGCGGACGCCGCCCCGGTCCCCGGACCGGCCACTCCGGCCACCACCGCGATGGAGATCGTCGCCGCCCGCTCCTTCGTCCGGCGCCGCTTCCTCGAACGGTTCCCCGACCCCGCCGACCGCTTCTTCCCGCTGCACTCCCCCAACGCGATCCTCACCCCGGAGGACGGCGCGTTCGAGGTGTACGCGGATCTCGACCCGGCCGCCCGGAGCTGCTCGCTGATCGCCGTGCACCCGCATCCGGCGGCCATGGCACACGCGCTGGAACCGCTGATGGCCGTGGTGAGGCGCACCGGCGCGGACTACGTCGAGACGCTGCTGCCGCTGTCCGACACCACCGGGCTCGGCGCGTTCCTCGCCGCGGGCTTCGTGCCCAGCGCGCTCTACCCGGCCATGCGCCGCGTCGGCGACCGCTTCCACGACCACGTGGTGCTGTCCCGGACCAACCGCCAGATCGACTTCCGCACCGCCGCCGTCAGCCCGCTGGTGCGGCCGTATCTGAGCGCGTACGTACGGGCCTGGACCGCGACCTACCTTCCCCTTCACGAGGTTGTCTCATGAACCCCCATCTGCTCCCCGTCGAGGTCCCCGACCCCGGTGCCCTGTCACACGTCCAGCGGCTGTGCGACCTGACCGCACCGTATGAGCGGGGTCCCGAGGCCGACGCCCTCTTCGCGGCCGCCATGGCCGAGGCCAACGCCTGGCACGCCGAACGCTCCCCGTTCTTCCGTTCGTTGCTGGAGGACGAGCCCGCCACGCCCGCGCCCGGTGTCGGCCGGGACGTCCGCACCCCGCTGGTGCACGCCAACTTCTTCAAGCGGCACGAAGTGCTCTCCATCCCCCGGGAGGAGGTCCACCTCCACCTCACCTCCTCCGGGACCACCGGTCAGAAGTCACAGATGTTCTTCGACGAGTGGACCATCCGTGCCGCCCAGCGCATGGTGGCCCGGATCTTCGACCACTACGGCTGGATCACCCCGGACCAGCCGGTGAACTACCTGCTCTACAGCTACGAACCGGCGCCCTCGCTCAAACTCGGCACCTCCTTCACCGACAACTACCTCTGCGACTTCGCCCCGGCCCGGGACACCACCCACGCCCTGCGGCACACCGGGGACGGCCACGAGTTCGACGCGCGCGGCTGTATCGAAGCCCTCCAGCGCTACGCCGACGAGGGCCTGCCCGTGCGCATCCTGGGCTTCCCGGCCTTCCTCCACTTCACCCTGGAGCGGATGCGCTCGCTCGGCGTCCCCCCGGTGCGGCTGCCCGCCGGATCGCTCGTGGTCCTCGGCGGGGGCTGGAAGGGGCACGCCGACCGGGCCATCGCCAAGGACACCTTCTACGCCGGGGTCGAGGAACAACTGGGCATCCCCTCCGAGAGGATCCGCGACACCTTCGGATCCGTCGAGCACTGCGTGCCCTACGTCGAGTGCGAACGGCACCGGCTGCACATCCCCGTGTGGTCGCGCGCCGCCGTGCGCGACACCGCCACCCTGGAGCCGCTCCCCTACGGCGAGCGCGGCTATCTGCACCTCGTCTCGCCGTACATCACCTCCGTCCCCGCCCAGAGCGTGCTCATGGGCGACCTCGCGTCCCTGCACCCGGGCGAGGAATGCGGCTGCGCCCAGCCGACCGAGTGGTTCACCGTGCACGGCCGGGCCGGGATCAGCCGCAACCGCAGCTGCGCGGTGGCCGCCGCCGAACTCCTGAAGGGAACGTCATGACCAGCGCACCGATGTCCGGGACGGCCGCCACGGCGGACGCGGCCCCGGCCTCCGGCACACCCGGCGGCGAACACCACTGGTGGCAGGGCGCGTTCATCGGCGACGCGGAGGTCACCGCACGCCTCGCGGACCTCCCCGCCCTCACCGACCGGGCCCTGGGCGAGCAGCTGCCCACCGAGATCGTCCTCGCCGCCTGCGACCGGCTCTCCGGCGCGCTGGGCACCCCCGGCGGCCCCGTGCACACCCGGCTCATCCGGTGCCTCACCGACGAGGGCACCGAGGCCGAGGAGGCGGCGGCACTGCTCGCCGACCTCGCCGCCGCCCTCAGCCGTCCCGCGCTGGAGCGCAAACTCCGCCGGGAACTGGGCGGCCCCCACCCCGAGCGGCTCATCCGGCCCGACGCGCGCGAGACCGTCTACGAGGCGTGGGCGCCGGTGGGTCTGCTGGTGCACATCGCGCCCGGCAACGCCACCGGGGTGGCCCCGCTGAGCGTCGTCGAGGGCCTGCTGTCCGGCAATCTCAACGTCCTCAAGACCAGCAGCTCCGACACCGCGCTCGCCCGGCTGCTGCTCGCCGAACTGGCCGCCGCCGATCCGACCGGCACCCTCGCCCGCCGGATCGTCGTACTGAGCTTCCCCTCCGGACGGCGCGCGTGGCTGGAGCCCCTGTGCGCGGCGGCCGACGCCATCGCCGTCTGGGGCGGTGAGGACGCCGTGGCGGGTGTCACCGAACTGGCCCCGCCCGGCTGCCGGGTCGTCGAGTGGGGACACAAGATCTCCTTCGCCTATCTGTGCCGCGGCTCGTGGTCCGATCCGGCCGTCCTCGCCGCGCTCGCCGCCGATGTCTGCCGCCTGGAGCAGCAGGCGTGTTCCAGCCCGCAGGTCGTCTACCTCGACACCGACGACGCGGACGAGGTGTTCGCCGTCGCCGGTGACCTGGCCGCACAGCTGGCTCTGGTCTCCGACAAGCTGCCCCGTCCGGAGCTGGGCCTGGCCGAACACGCGGAGATCACCAACACCGAGCTGGTCGCACGGCTGGAACAGCACCTCGGTCTCACCCGTGTCATCGCGGCCGACGACGGCTCCTGGCGGGTCCTCGCCGACACCCGCCCGGCCCTCACCGCCTCGCCGCTCCACCGCAGCGTATGGGTCAAGCCACTGCCCCGCCGCGATGTCACCGCCACGCTGCGTCCGATGCGCCGCTACCTCCAGACCGCGGCGGTCGGCGGTGACCGCGGTGATGTCGCCGCGCTCTCCCGCACGCTGCTCGGCGCCGGTGTCACCCGGGTCACACCGGTGGGAGCCATGCTGGACGCCTACGACGGTGAACCCCACGACGGTGTCTACGCGTTGCAGCGCTACAGCAGGCGGGTCGCCGTACGCGCGGACGAGCGGTTCACCGCCACCTCCTGCCTGGACGACCTCGTCGCCGCACCGCTGCTGCCCGCCCCGCCCACCGGACCGCTGCTCGACAAGGCGGGTGTGCAGGAGCAGTTGCGCCATCTGGCGCCCGAGCACGCGCATCTGTACTTCCGCAGCGGTGGCACCACCGGCGCACCCGCCCTGTCGGTGTTCACCAACGCCGACTACGACACCCAGATGCGCGCCGCCGCGCACGGACTGCTCGACTCCGGCTTCGACCCGGCCCGTGACCGCGCGGCCAACCTGTTCTACTGCGGCGGTATGTACGGGAGCTTCATCAGCTTCTTCTCCATCCTGGAGCGGCTCAACGCCACACAGATCCCGCTGGCCGCCGGTGACGACCTCGCCGCCGTGGCCGAGGCGCTGGTGGCCTACCGGGCCGACACCCTCTTCGGTATGCCGTCCTACCTGTGGCAGCTGTTCCACACCCAGCGCGAAACCCTGCGCGCCTGGGGCGGTGTGCGCAAGGTGTACTACGGGGGTGAGCACTTCACCGGTGAGCAACGCCGTGTCCTGGAGGAGGACTTCGGCGTCGAGGTGATCCGCTCCGCCGCCTACGGCAGCACCGATCTCGGCCCGCTGGGCTACCAGTGCGAACGCGCCGAGGGCTCGGTCCACCACATCCTCACCGATCTGCACACCCTGGAGGTCCTCGACACCGAGAGCGACCGGCCGGTGCCGGCCGGGGAACCGGGCCGTCTGGTCTTCACCAGCCGGGCCAGGGCCGGACAGCGGCTGGACCGCTACCAGATCGGCGATCTCGGCCGCGCGCTGGCGGGCGACTGCCCCTGCGGCAGCCGTACCCCGCGCGTCGAACTCCTGGGCCGCCACGGCGACGTGGTCCGCGTGGGCACGTACTCCTACCACTACCGGCGCTTCGTGGACGCCGCCCGGACGCAGGTGGGCTACCGCGGTGAACTCCAGGTGGTCCTGACCGGCGGGACCGACCGCGAAGGGCTCATGGTGCGCCTCGACGGGGCGTACGCCCCGTCGGCCGAGGAGGCCCGTGCCGCCTTCCTGACGGCGATCCCGGAGTTGCGCTCCTCGGTCGAGGACGAGGGCACGCTGACCCTCTCCGTCGAGATCACCGATGTGGCGTCCTTCGAACGGGCGGCGACCAGCGGGAAACTCCGCGCGTTCGTGGACCGGCGGACGATGGGCTGACCCCGGCCGCGGGCTACCGCCCGCGGGGAAGCGTCACCACCAGCCGGGCCCGGTGCGGGGTGATCACATCACGGAGCACGGGGTCGGTGAGCAGGACGACGGGGGCGATGCGGTCCGGGTCGTCGGAGTGCCAGTGCCGCAGCGCGGCCACCACGACGGTCCACGCCCCCTCGTCATCGCCCTGCGTGGCCAGCGTACGGGCGAGGTCCAGGGCCTGTTCGAAGGCCGGGGCCTCGGGCAGACGGGGCGGTACGTGGGCGGCGGCGCGGGCGATCCAGGCGTCGTCGGACAGCTCGGCCTGGAAGGCCAGTTCGGGGACCATCCGGCCGAGCGCCTCCGGCCGTGGCAGCCCGCCGTCCGGCCGGTGGTCCTCCACCGTACGGCGCAGGTAGAGGGGGACCACCTCGGCCCGGACCCGGTCCTCGCCGACCGCCGCGATGACGCGGTCCCGGCCGAGGACGTTGTCACGGATCTCGTGGTGGACGGAGCGGGGGTCGAGGAAGGCCGTCAGGATGGTCATGAGGTACAGACCGGTACTCGAACCCTTCTCCGCGGCGCGCTCGAAGGTCGCGAGCGCCTGTTCCGCCTCTCCGCGCAGTGCCTGCTCCCGGCCCCGGGCGAGCAGTTCACCGGCCTTCCGGGGGTCCACACCGCGTCCCTCATGGCCCCTGAGCTGCTCGAAACCGGCGCGCTCCGCCCGGACCAGCTCGGCGAACGACCCGTGCCGCTCGCCCAGTCCGGGGTACCAGCTCGCCCAGATGTACGCGGCCCACTCCCCGTCCTCGGACACATCACCGGGGTCGAGCAGCCAGTACTGCGCGTCACCCTCCTGGGAGATGAGCAGTGAGCGCTGGAAGACGGCGTCCTGTTCGGGGTCGTCGCCGAGCATGAGGGCGTCGGCGAGGGCCAGGTCCGCCTCGGTGAGCCAGTCCACGGTGCCGGTGGTGCGCATCTCCCACATGAAGTCGCTGAGGTACAGCCAGCCGTCGGAGGCGCCGAGGAACGAGCGGTAGCTGGGCGGGAGCCGGGTGCCGAGCCGTTCCTCCAGGGCCGTGAGCCGTGCCTCGTCCGCGCCGTCGAAGCCCAGCCAGCCCGCGGCCCGCTGGGCTTCGCTCACCTCCGACAGCTCGCCTTCCTCGGACAGGCGGATGATGTCGGCGCCGTAGTCGGCCAGATAGTCGCGCCACTCCTCGACGGTGCGGGGGCCGGGTTCTTCCCGGGCGGGTGTCCGCACCGTCCCCCGGAACCCCGTCGGCTCACCGCCCGTCGGCTGGCGGTAGCCGAAGAAGCCCTCGTAGGCGGCGACGGGAGCGGTCTCGAAGAACCGGACCTGGCGGAGCTGGACGGAGTCCGATCCGGCGTTGGCGGTGATCTCGAGGCGGTAGTGGCGGTAGGCCACACCGGTCCCGGCCGACACGGTGAAACCGCGCGACTGGTGCCGCCGGGTGAAGACCTGATGGCTACGGGAGTCGAGCACGGCCCAGTGCCGCCCGTCGGACGACCCCTGGAGCGTCCAGTCCACCGGGTCGCGGTCGGGACAGTCGTTCGCCGAGACCAGTGCGTAGTGCCGGACGACGACCGGCCGGACGCAGTCGAACTCCAGCCATGCGCTGCCCGTTCCGTCGCCCAGCCACTTCCCGGCGGAGCAGTCCATCAGGTTCTTCGCGACCTCGCCCGCCGCCTCGTACTCGTCGTGCGCCCGCACGGCGCCCACCAGGCCGGTGACCTCACTGCCGGGGTCGGGCCCGGTGGCGGCGGTCCGCAGCGCCACCGCACCGGATCCGATCGCCTCGCCGTGCCAGTCCATGTGCACCACATGGGCGTCGCCGTCCTCGAGCAGCAGCGACAGATCCCCCGCGGTGTGCCACCCGGTGCCGTGGCTCTCCTCCGTGCGGAAGCGGTGGGTTGTGCTCTCCCCGGCGGTCTCGCAGCGCTCCCGTGTGCCGCGGTACTCCGCCGAGGCACCCCCGGCGCAGCGGTAGTAGCCGTGGAAGCCGTCCATGGCCGCCCGGAAGCCGATCGCCGCTTCCGCCCCGTCGCAGGTGCGCCAGCCGAGCCGCTCCAGTTCGAGCGCGGGCTCCAGTTCGAACCCCGGCCCCAGTCCCAGTCCCGGTCCGAGTCCGGGCTCGAACGGTGACGGCTCGCCCGCCTCGACGGCGACCCGCAGCCGCGGGCCCGGTTCCCACGTCTCGGCGCCGTCCCGGCGCCGTTCGGTGCGGAAGACGTGGACCCTCTCCCCGTCAGTCGGTGGCACTGGTGCTCTCCTCACGCTTCCCGCGGACGAACGAGGGCACCACAGCCCCCATGCGGGAGTCGCACCCTACGAGGCCGGGGGAGAACGTCCGGCGCTCGCCGGTGGACCTCTAGAAGTAACCCGTGGACTTCGGGAGACATGGCAACGCCTGCCACCCGGGAACCGTCTTCCCCCTTTCGGCGGGCGGTTCACCGGCCGGATATGCGGCCCGGCCTCGCGCGCGATGGCCGCTCAGCCGGCCGATCACCACTTTCCCCGCCACAAACTGGGGAGATCCTTGGTGTTCCGGCTCCTCGCTTGAAAGGACCGGACCTGTTCAGTGGTTAATTTGCAGTCGGTTCCGACACCCACGATCCACGAACAAGGACCACCATGCCCCCCACCGTCTCCTCCGCCCGTGGCCGCGGACGCCACCGCAAGCCGAGACCGCTGAGTCCGGCGGCCCGCCGCGCGATCGTGATCGCGGCAGCCGCACCCATCGCCGGAACGTTCCTGACCGCCCCCTCCGCCTTCGCCGCCGGGAAGGACACCGCGAAGACCTACGGCACCCCGGAGCTGGACCCGGCCGAGCAGCAGATCGCGGAGAAGCTCAACGCCCGTGTCCAGGACCCCCGGCTGGGCGACACCTTCAGCGGTGTGGTGATCGACTCCGGGTCGGACAACGTTGTCTGGAGTCATGGCGCGGAGAACGCGCTGATGCCCGCCTCCAACACCAAACTCGCCACCGCCACCGCCGCGCTGACGGTCCTGGGCCCCGACCACACGTTCACCACCAAGGTCGTCTACGGCGACGGCACGCTCACCCTCGTCGGCGGCGGTGACCGCACCCTCACCATCCCCGATGTCGAGGCCCTCGCGAAGACCGCCGTCGACGGGCTGAAGAGCGCGGGCCTCACCAAGGTGAAGATCCGTATCGACGACAGCCTCTTCCCCGAACCCACCCTCGCCACCGGCTGGAACGAGGGCTACTACCCGGACACGGTCGCGCCGGTGCGGCCCCTGGTGGTGGACGGGCGCAGCCTCTCGGACACCGCGCTGGACGCCGGGAAGGTCTTCGCCAAGCGCATCGCCGACCGGGGCATCACGGTCGACGGTGAGGTCACGCGCGGCGTGGCCGGCAAGGGCGACGTCCCGGTGGCCCAGCACTCCTCCGCGAAGCTGTCCGCGATCGTCAAGCACATGCTCAAGGTGAGCGACAACAACATCGCCGAGTCGCTGCTGCGGATGACCGCGCTCGGTGCGGGACGGCCGGCCACGTTCGAGGACGGGGCGGCGGTCGTCCGGGACGTGCTCAGCCGGAACTACGGTGTGTCGCTGGACAACTTCCAGATGCACGACGGCAGCGGACTCTCCCGCGCCACCCGCATCCCGGCGCAGACCCTGGCGGACATCCTCGATCTGACCGTGGACCCGCGCCACCACCGCACCCTGAAGTCCATCAAGGACGGCCTGCCCGTGGCGGGCGAGGAGGGCGCCAGCCTGGGGCCCCAGTTCGGCCGGTTCGACACCCCGGACTCCAAGTGTGCGGTCGGCAAGGTCATGGCCAAGACCGGCACCCTCAGCGGCGCCATCGCCCTGAGCGGCTTCACCAAGGCCCAGGACGGACGGTGGAAGGTGTTCTCGTTCATCGAGAACGGCGCCACCGCCGAGCAGAACGACACCAAGGACGCCTTGGACGGTCTCGCGGCGACCGTCAACGGCTGCTGGGCGTAGTTCCGCGCGCCGCCCGCGCCCCGTGCGGGCGGCGCGACACCCCATCACCCTGGACCGTCACCCCGGACCGCCCCGGGGAAGGCCCTGCGGTAGTCGCTCGGCGTGGTGCCGAGCTGCTTCAGGAAGTGGTGGCGCAGGTTGTTGGCGGTGCCGAGTCCGCTCAGTTCCCCGATCTTCTCCACGGAGAAGTCCGTCGCCTCCAGCAGGGTCCGGGCCCGGCCCAGACGCTGGTGGAGAAGCCATTGGAGCGGGGTGGCCCCGGTGGCCGCCTGGAGCCGCCGGTAGAAGGTGCGCGGGCTCATCGCCGCGCGCCGGGCCAGCTCCGTGACGGTCAGGGGCCGGTCGAGATGGGCACGGGCCCAGTCCAGGACCGTACTCAGCCCCTCGTCGTCGCTGGTGGGCACGGACACGTCGATGAACTGCGCCTGGCCGCCGGGCCGGTGGGCGGGCACCACCATCCGGCGGGCCAGCTGATTGGCCACCTGCGCACCGAGGTCACGGCGCACCAGGTGCAGACACAGGTCCAGACCCGCGGTCAGCCCGGCGCTGGTGAGCACGTCGCCGTCGTCGACGTACAGCACCGAGGGGTCGACGTCCACCTTGGGGTAGCGCTCGGCCAGTTGACCGGTGTGCATCCAGTGGGCCGTGGCGCGGCGCCCGTCGAGCAGCCCCGCCTCGGCGAGCGCGAAGGCCCCGGTGCACAGCGAGACCATGCGGGCTCCCGCGTCGTAGGCACGCCGCAGGGCCGTGATGAGCTCCGGCGGCAGTGGTCTGCCCTCCTCGACGCAGGGGTCGGGCACCGAGGGCACGATGACCGTGTCGGCGTCGGCGAGATCGTCGAGTCCGCGGGGCGTCCGCCACGCGAAGCCACTGGCCGCCGTGTCCTCCCGCTCCGGTCCTCCGGTTCCGCACAGCCGCAGGTCGTACCAGGGGTCGGCCAGATCGGACTGCTGCTTCCCGAAGACGGTGCAGGGGATGCTCAGTTCGTACAGGTCCCACGAGGGAACCTCGACATCTCCCACGACGACCACAGCGACAGAACCGGCACCCATGCCCCGAAGCGTATGGCAGGAATTTGGTGACGGCTGTCATCGGTGTCACTTCTTCCGTCCGCCACACGCTGCGAACGTGGGGGCCGTACGTGAGAACACATCACGTACGGACCCAACGCTGCGAGGAGTTATGGGCATGAAGGCAGGACGCCAGGCCGTCACGGTCGTCGGACTGGGCTCGATGGGCTCGGCTCTGGCCGCCGCGCTGCTGGAGCGAGGACATCCGACCACCGTGTGGAACCGGTCCGCGCACAAGGCACAGCCGCTGGTCGACAAGGGCGCCCGACTGGCCGGGACGCTCCGGGAGGCGATCGCGGCCGGCCCGCTCACCCTCGTCTGCCTGCTGGACCACGAAGCCGTACGCACCGCGTTCGACCCGGTGGCCGACGCCCTGGCGGGCCGGTCGCTGGTGAACTTCACCTCCGGCACCCCGGACCACGCCGACCAGGCGGCCGAGTGGGCCCGTTCGCACGGCGCCGACTACCTGGACGGCGCCATCATGACCACTCCGCCGGGGATCGGCAGCCCGGAGATGATGATCCTGTACAGCGGCTCGCACACCGTCTTCGAGGACCACCGGGACACCCTGGCGGCCCTGGCCGACCCGCTGCACCTGGGCACCGAGCCGGGTACCGCCTCCCTCTACGACGCGGCGCTGCTCGGTCTGATGTGGGCCACCATGACCGGGTGGCTGCACGGCACCGCGCTGGTGGGCACGGACAAGACGCCCGCGACGGACTTCACCCCCGTCGCGCTCCGCTGGCTGACCGCGGTCCAGGGATTCCTGACCACGTACGCGCCCCAGGTGGACGCCGGTCACTACCCGGGCGACGACGCCACGGTCGACGTGCAGATCGCGGCCATCGACCACCTCATCCACGCCGGGGCGTCCCGGGGCGTCGACAACGCCCTCCCCGAGCTGCTGAAGGCGGCCATGGTGAAGGCCAAGTCCGCGGGCCACGGCCAGGACAGCTTCGCCAGCGTCATCGAGGTCCTGAAGAGCCGGGAGGGCGAGAAGTGACCGCCACAACGGCTCCGGCCCCCTCCCCGGCCGCGGCGGCCCCGGTGGACGCACCTCCCCCGGCGCGGTGGACGGACCTGCTGACGGCCGCCACCGACACCTGTCTGGCCGCGCTCCTCGAGGGCGCGGACCGGGACTGGTCACATCCGGCGCACGGCCTCGACTGGAGCTGCCGCCAGACCCTGGACCACCTCGCCCTCGGTCTGACCGGCTACACCGGTCTGCTCGTCTCCCGCCCCGACGACCGCTACATCACCCTCTTCGCCTCGCTCGACCCCCAGGCCCCCGTCGCGGACTGTGTGGAGGGACTGCGCATCGCCGCCACCCTCCTCACCTCCACCGTCCGGGACACACCGCCCGACGTACGCGCCTGGCACCCCTGGGGCCACTCCGACGCCGGTGGCTTCGCCGCCATGGGGATCACCGAACTCGTCCTCCACACCGACGACATCACCCGGGCCCTCGGCATTCCCTGGTCCCCGCCCGGCGAAGTCTGCGCGGCGGCCGTGCGGCGCCTCTTCCCCGACGCGCCGTCAGGCCATGAGCCGTTCGCCACCCTGCTGTGGTGCACGGGACGCACCGCGCTTCCCGGGCTGCCCCGGCTCACGGCCTGGCAGTGGAACGGAACCGTGCGCTGACCCCGGAGAGCCGGGGGAGCACGCGGGCGGGAGTGGACACCCCACAGGTGTGAGTGGTCCATGTCGCCGACCCTCCACCGCGGAGACCCGGCGGTCGGCACCCACCCCCCTGGGGTGCCGGCCGTCGGCTTTTCCGGGGAGGCGTGGGACGCGCTGTGATCCGCGCCATAGGACGCCCCGGGAACTCCGTCCATGTCCGATACGACTCCTGTTGCGGTACGGCATGATCCGACCGATGCCGTACGACGCGATCTGGAGACCGGTGATGGACGACTCCCGAGAATCCCCCTCCGGCGCGGGCGCGCCGCCGCGGAAGCTGGTTCCCCCGCCCGCGCTCTGCGGCTTCCTCCTGCTGCTGGCCCTGGTGTTCGTGGGGTCCTACGCCGTCGGGGCCTCCGCGGGTCCCGTCGCGCCCGGGATGCACAGCACCGGCACGAGCGGTGGTGGGGACGACGACGGCGGCGGGGGCGGTATGGGCGGTATGCACGGAGGGGACGGCCGATGAGCGCCGACGCGGTGACCGAACCGGTGACGACCGACCTCACCGTCGGCGGGATGACCTGCGCGGCCTGTGTGAAGCGCGTGGAGAAGAAGCTCGGCCGGCTGGACGGGGTGACGGCGAGCGTCAACCTGGCCACCGGCCGGGCCCGGGTGAGTCATCCGCCGGGGATCCGCGCCGCGGAACTCGTCGCGGAGGTCGAGAAGGCCGGGTACACGGCCGCACTGCCCGAGCCGCCGGAACGGCGGCGCCACGACGAGGGCGCCGGTGCGCCGGAGGCCGGGGAGGCGCGCAGGGAACGTGAGCGGCTGCTGATCACGGCGCTGCTCTCGGTGCCCGTCCTCGTCCTGTCGATGGTGCCCGGATGGCAGTTCCGCAACTGGCAGTGGCTGTGCTTCGTGCTGGCCGCGCCGGTCGCCGTATGGGGGGCGTGGCCGTTCCACCTGCGGGCGGCGCGCGGGCTGCGGCACTCCGCGGCCACCATGGACACCCTGGTGTCGCTGGGCGTCCTGGCATCGTTCTCCTGGTCGGCGTACGCGCTCTTCCTCGGCGGCGCGGGGGATCCCGGGATGCGGATGCCGTTCAGCCTGGTGCCCTCGGTGTCGGACGGCGTACCGCATATCTATCTCGAAGCGGCGGTGGGCGTACCGCTCTTCGTGCTGGCGGGGCGGTATCTGGAGGCGAGGGCCCGGCGGGGGACGGGGGCGGCACTGCGGTCGCTGGCCGAACTCGCCGCCAAGGAGGTCTCGGTCCGCGAGGACGACGGGTCCGAACGGCTGGTCCCGATCGAGGAGTTGCGGGCCGGTCAGGTCTTCGTGGTCCGTCCCGGGGAGCGGGTGGCCACCGACGGACAGGTGGTGCGGGGCAGTTCGGCCGTCGATCTGTCCCTGGTCACCGGGGAGAGCGAACCGG
This sequence comes from Streptomyces sp. NPDC045899, assembly GCF_056431485.1. Lineage (NCBI taxonomy): Bacteria > Bacillati > Actinomycetota > Actinomycetes > Kitasatosporales > Streptomycetaceae > Streptomyces > Streptomyces sp. NPDC045899. The sequence goes on along the minus strand of NZ_JBWKKP010000010.1, from coordinate 181,408 downwards.
TCGAGGTGGGGCCGGAGTCGGCGGTGGTCGGCGGTGCCGTGAACGCCGGCGGGCTGCTGCTCGTCCGCGCCACGGCGGTCGGGGCGGACACCCGGCTCGCCCGGATCACCCGGCTGGTCACCGAGGCGCAGGCCGGGAAGGCCAAGGCGCAGCGGCTGGCCGACGCGGTCGCCGGTGTCTTCGTGCCGGTCGTGCTGACGCTGGCGGTCACGGTGCTCGGCTTCTGGCTCGGTGCCGGGGCAGATCCGCAGGCCGCGATCACCGCGTGCGTCGCCGTCCTGGTCGTGGCCTGTCCGTGCGCCCTGGGCCTGGCGACACCGACCGCGCTGATGGCCGCGACCGGCCGCGGGGCGCAACTGGGCGTCCTCGTCAGCGGTCCGCGGGCGCTGGAGGGGCTGCGGCACCTGGACGTGATCGTGGTCGACAAGACCGGCACGCTCACCTCCGGCCATATGAGCGTCACCCGGGTCACGGCCGCCCCCGGGGAACCGGGCGAGGAGGCGGTGCTGCGGCTGGCCGGTGCGGTCGAGCAGGGCTCGGAGCATCCGCTGGGCCGGGCGATCGCCGCGTTTGTCCGGCGGAGCCTGCCCGAGGCGCCGTTGCCGGAGGTGAACGACTTCCAGGCGGTACCGGGGCGGGGGGTGCGCGGTCGGGTCGAAGGACGTTCGGTGGAGATCGCGTCCCCGGAGGGCGAGTTGCCCGCCGTCCTCACGGAGGCCGTGGACGCGGCGGAACAGGCCGCGCACAGCTCGGTCCTGGTCCGGGTGGACGGGGTGGCCTCGGCGGTGATCGAGGTCGGGGACGCCGTACGGTCCGGCAGCTACCGGGCCCTCGACCGGCTGCGGCGCCTGGGTGTCCGGCCGGTGCTGGCCACGGGCGACCGGGAGGCACCCGCCCGGGCCGTCGCCCGGGAGCTGGGCATCGACGAGGTGCACGCCCGTTGTTCCCCCGAGGACAAGGCCGACCTGGTACGGGACCTGCGCGAACGGGGCCACCGGGTGGCGGTCATCGGCGACGGGGTGAACGATGCCGCGGCGCTGGCCGGTGCCGATCTCGGCATCGCCATGGGGTGCGGCACCGACGTGGCCATCGGCGCGGCCGATGTGACCCTGGTGCGCGGGGAGATCGAGGTACTGGCGGACGCGGTACGGCTGGCCCGGCGCGCGCTGGGCACCATCCGCGCCAATCTCGTGTGGGCGTTCGGCTACAACGTGGTCACCGTGCCGCTGGCCATGGTCGGCCTGCTCAACCCGATGCTCGCCGCCGCCGCGATGTCGGTCAGCTCACTGGTGGTGGTCGGCAACAGCCTGCGGCTGCGTGGCTGGCAGCCCTCACCCGCCCGGAGGTCCACCCGATGACGGAGCAGTCCCCCTGGCGGCCGACCCGCGGCCGGGTGCTCGGCGCCCTGTTCCCCGCGCTGGTCCTGGTGGCCGTGTGCACCGTCGCCCTGAGCGCGCTGACGATCTGGGTCACGGCCGGGAAGGCGGGCAGCCCGGCCCGGATCTCCGTGTCCAGCGGACGGGTCTTCCTGCCCTATGACCCCGGCGCGGAGACCGCGGCCCTCTTCGTGGTCACCAACCGCGGTGGCGCGGACGACCGGCTGCTCAAGGTGACGTCCCCGGCCACCGGCGGGAAGATCACCCTGCGGCGTCCTCCCCCGGCCGGCAGCCGGGCCACCTCCACCCCCGAGGTCACATCGGCCACCGTTCCGGCCGGTGGTGTGCTGTCCATGTCGCCGGAGGGCCTGGATGTGACCCTGACGTCCGCGGCGGGGTGGCGCGTCGGCGACACCGTGCCGTTCACCCTGCACTTCGAGCGCAGCGGGGCGGTCGAGGCCGTCGCGGTGGTGAGATGATCCGCCCACTCATGGTGAATTGCCGATCGGCGGGAACTCACGGCCTGTTCGCTCCGACTTCTAGACCGGGTGACGAAGGTTCGCCCCGTTGCTGAGTGAGAGCTGGAGAGTTTCGATGCGTTCTCGTGTGTGGGGCGGTACGGCGGCCGTCGTACTCGGCGGACTGCTGACGGCGGGCTGCGGCGGCGGGGGGAAGGACACGGCGGACGAGGGGTCCGGGAAGGATGGCTCGAGCGTCACCGTCACCGACTGCTCGGGCTCCGAGACCACCTTCTCCGGCCCTGCGGAGAAGATCGTCACCAGTAACGCCTCCAGTCTGGAGCTGTTGCTGCGGCTCGGCGCCGGGGACAAGGTGATCGGCACCGGATTCCCGCCCGGGAAGGGCACGATGCCCGGCGCGCTGGACGCGCAAGCGTCCAAGGTGAAGGTGCTCAGCGAGAACGTCATCCCGAAGGAGAAGCTGCTGGGTTCCGGCGCCGATCTCTACATCGACACCTTCGCGTCGATGGACATGGGCGGCGGCATGGGTGACGCGCCGACCCCCGAGGAGTTCAAGGCCGCCGGGATCAAGCACATCTATCTGAAGTCCACCGCCTGCGCCGCCCAGCGCAAGGGCCCGGTGACCGATCTGTCTGCCGTCGAGGCGGACATCACCTCCCTCGGAGCGGTCACCGGCACCAGCGCGAAGGCAGAGGAACTCGTCACCGGGATGAAGAAGAAGGTGGCCGCCGTCCAGAAGGCGGTCGGCGGCACCCCGGAGAACAAGCGGCCGACCTACTTCTTCTTCGACTACGACGCCGGGACCAAGCAGCCCACAGCCGTCTGCAACCGGCAGGTCGCCAACGCGGTGATCACCCTGGCCGGGGCCCGCAACGTCTTCGCGGGCTGCGACGGAGATTACAAGCAGGTCGGCTGGGAGGACGTCATCGCGAAGAATCCCGACTGGATCCAGCTCGGGGTACGCGACCGGGGCAGCGGGGCGGCGAACGAGAAGGCGTTCGACGAGGCCGAGAAGTGGCTGAAGTCCAATGCCGCGACCAAGGGCCTGAAAGCGGTGAAGAAGGGACACCTCCTGCGCATCGGCTCCGAGCGGACCACCATCGCCGGTGTCCGGAACGCTGACACGATCGAGCAGATCGCCAAGACGCTCCACCCGGGCAAGATCGGCGCATCGTGACGTCACTCCTGGAGCGCGGTGGCACCGGGAAGGAGACCGCCGCCACCTCCCGCGGCCCGCGCACCGGTCCACTGGCCATCGCCCTCGGGCTGGCGCTGCTCGCGGCGCTGACGGCGGCGGTGGCCTGGGGCTCGACCTCCATCCCGCCCGGTGAGGTGTGGGGGGTGGTGTGGCGACGGCTGTCGGGGGAGCCCCCGCGACCGGGCACGGACCATCTGATCGTGTGGCAGCTCCGTCTTCCGCGCGCCCTGTTGGCGGCCCTGGTGGGCGCCGGACTCGGCCTGGTCGGAACGGCGATGCAGGCCCTGGTGCGCAATCCGCTGGCCGATCCCTTCTTCCTCGGGATCTCCAACGGTGCCTCCCTGGGGGCGGTCGCCGCGATCGTGCTCGGGCTCGGCACGGGCGGGGCTCTGGGGCTCGGTCTGTCGGGGGCGGCCTTCGCCGGGGCGCTGGCCACCTTCGCCCTGGTCTGGGCGGTGGCCCAGCGCCGGGGAGGGTTCGCACCGCTGCGGCTGGTACTGGCCGGGGTGGCGATCGGACAGTTCCTGTCCGGCTTCACCAGCTACCTCGTCCTCCAGGCCGGGGACGAACAGCAGACCCACAGTGTGCTGTTCTGGCTCATGGGCAGTCTGAGCGGGGCGACCTGGCCGCTGCTCGCCGCGCCCGCCGTGGCCGTACCCGCCACCATGCTGTGGCTCCAGGCCCGCGCCCGCGCGCTGAACGCCCTGACCATGGGGGACGAGACCGCGGCCGGGCTCGGCGTCGATCCCGCCCGGCTCCGCCGGGAACTGTTCACACTCACCAGTCTGCTGACCGGGGTGCTGGTCGCCGTTTCCGGCGCCATCGCGTTCGTCGCCCTCATGGTCCCGCACGCCTGCCGTCTGGTGATCGGCGGCGACCACCGTCGACTGCTGCCGGTCTCGGCGCTGTTCGGCGCGCTGCTGCTGGTGGTGGTGGACATCGTCTGCCGTACCGCGATGGACACCCAGGAGCTTCCGGTGGGCGTGGTCACCTCGCTGATCGGGGCCCCCGCGCTGCTGTACCTGCTGGACCGACGGCTGGGGAGCGACAGTTGAGGATCGAGATCGAGGGCCTGCGGGTGGCGTACGCGGGACGCACGGTCGTGGCGGACGCCCATCTGATCGCGGCCGAGGGCGAGATCACCGGCCTGGTCGGACCGAACGGCAGTGGCAAATCCACTCTTCTGCGCACGGTCTACCGGCATCTGAAGCCCAGTGCCGGACGGGTACTCCTCGATGGTGCGGACCTCCGCCGGATGACCCCCCAGCAGTCGGCACGGCATGTCGCCGCGCTCCCCCAGGAGCGGGGCGCCGACTTCGAACTGACGGTCCGCGAGGTGGTGGCGATGGGCCGCACCCCGTACAAGCGGGCCTTCGCCGGGGAGGACCTGGAGGACCGGGACATCGTCGCCCGGTCGCTCGCGCATGTGGGCATGGCAGAACAGGCCGGGCGGCGCTTCACGGCGCTGTCCGGCGGGGAGCGCCAGCGTGTGCTGCTGGCCCGTGCGTTCGCCCAGGACCCCGACGTCCTGGTGCTGGACGAGCCGACCAACCACCTCGACGTCCGGCACCAGGTGGAGCTGCTGGCCCTGCTGCGCGCACAGGCCCGTACGACGCTGGTGTCCCTGCACGACCTCAACGCGGCGGCCTCGGTCTGCGACCGGCTGCACGTTCTGCGCGCGGGTGCCGTGATCGCGTCCGGACTGCCGCGCGAGGTGCTCACCCCGGAGTTGATGGCGGAGGCGTTCGGGGTGCGGGCGGCCGTCGTGGACCATCCCCTGACCGGGGATCCGCTCATCGCCTTCGACCACCGGACGACGGCCGACGGCGCGCCGACGACTCCGCGGGCGCGTATCGGCGCGTGACGGGGCACTGGATTCCCGCCACGGGCCGGGAACTCACCCCGCCTGCCTTCCGACTGTTGAGATGAGGCTGTCGTCCGACAGCCGTGCCGAGACGGTGAGGGGCACGAGGGTGAGACGGCCACATCGCGGTGCGGAACGGCCTGGAGCCATATCCGGCGACACGGGAGGTCCGGCGAAGTCTGCGGGTTCCACGGTTTCCGCGGAGCGGGACCGCTGGGCCCTGGTGGCGGTGGCGGGCGTACTGGCGTTTGTGGCGATGCTCGACATGAACATCGTCAACGTGGCTCTGGCGGACATCGCCGACAGCCTGGATGTCTCGGCGCGGACCGCCCAGTGGGCGGCTCTGGGCTATCAGATCTCCGTCGTATCCCTGTTGTTGCCGGTCGGGCGCTGGCTGGACCGGGTCGGGGCCCGGTCCGCGCTGCTGACCGCGACCACCGGCTTCGCCGGGTGCAGTGCCCTGGCCGCCGTCGCGCCCTGGGCCGGCTGGCTCATCGCCGCCCGCCTCGCGCAGGGCGTGTTCGGGGCGGTGCTGTTCGTGCTGATGCCGGTACTGGCCATCGGATCGGTCCGGCCGGAGGCCCGTGGCCGGGCGATGAGCATACCGGCGACCCTGGGCCCGCTGGGCGCGGTGACCGGACCGGCGCTGGGCGGACTGCTGATCGACCACTTCGGCTGGCGGTCCGTTCTGCTGGTCAAGATCCCCTTCTGTGTGTTGGCCCTCGTCATCGCCTGGCGGGCGATGCCCAGGGGCGGGGGGCTGCGCGCTCCCGACCGCCGTTCGGTCGCCGACGCCGTGCTGGTGGCCACCGGTGTCGCGGGCCTGTTGCTGGCGCTGACCCTGGCGTCGAGCGGCCTCCCCTGGCTGTCGCTGGTGGCGGTCGCGGTTCCGCCGCTGTGGTGGTGGCTGCGCGGCCCCGGGGGCCGGCCCGTCACAGGCGCCCTGCGCACGGGCGGGCTGCTCCAGGCCCATGGCGCGGTGCTGGCCCTCGCGGCGGGGTTCGCGGCCATGCACTACGTCGTCGCCCTGCATCTCCAGCGTGACGACGGGTTGAGCGCCACCGCCACCGGACTGACCGTCCTGGCCTTCCCCCTGGGCATGGGGCTGGCCGGTCCGCTGGGCGGACGCCTCGCCGACCGGTTCTCGCCCCGGCCGGTCGCGATCGCCGGAGCCGCGATCACCGCCGCCGGACTGCTGCTGCTGGTTCCGCTGGGCGAGGACTGGTCCACGCCACAGGTGGCCTGGCGGCTGGCGCTGGCGGGCATGGGGATGGGGCTGAACGGTGGCCCCACCCAGGCCCTGGTCATGGGCGCCGCGCCGCCGGACCGGGCCGCGACCGTCGGCTCCACCGTGCAGCTCGCCCGCAGCCTCGGTTTCACCCTCGGCCCGGCCCTGGCGACGGCCGCCTGGGGGATGACCGACGGTGCGGGCGCGGCACTCGCCCTCGCCGCCGCGTCCGCGTGCCTCGGCGTCCCGCTGCTCGCGTGGTCCGGCGGCAGGCCGGGCCCTCTTCCCGAGAAGACCACCGATGCGGCGCCCGCCGCGCACAACTGACCTGGGAGTCATCCGTATGTGCGGAATCACCGGCTGGGCGTCGTTCCGACCGCCCGGCGGCCACGGCGCCACCGCCCGCGCCTCGGTCATCGAGGCCATGACCGCCACCCTCACCCCACGCGGCCCGGACGCCGGTGGAGTCTGGCTCGGCGAACACGCCGCGATCGGCCACCGCCGGCTGGCCGTCATCGACCTCACCGGCGGCACACAGCCGATGACCGACCGGGCCGACAGCCCCACCCTGGTGCTCAGTTACAGCGGCGAGGTGTACAACCACCATCGGCTGCGGGCCGAACTGCGCTCCCGTGGCCATGACTTCCGCACTCGCAGCGACACCGAGGTGGTGCTGCGCGCCTACGCCGAGTGGGGCGAGGACGTCGCGGACCACCTGGAGGGCATGTTCGCCTTCGCGGTGTGGGACGCGCGGGCGGAGCGCCTGCTGCTGGTGCGGGACCGGCTGGGCGTCAAACCGCTGTACTGGGCGGCCGTCGACGGCGGTCTGGCCTTCGCCTCCGAGCCCAAGGCGCTGTTCGCGCACCCGGAGATCCGCCCGCGAGTGGACGCCGACGGACTGCGGGAGGCGTACAGCCTGCTGTTCAACACCGGCCCGACGGTGTGGTCCGGGATACGGGAGGTCGAGCCCGGCGGACTGCTGGTTCTGGACCGGGGCGGTATCCGCGAACGCCGCTACTGGGAGCTGGAGGCCCGCGCCCACGGCGACGGCCGGGACGAGACGGTCGAGCGGTTCGGCGAGCTGGTCGGCGGAGCGACCCGCGGACAGCTGGAGGCCGACGTACCGCTGTGCTCCCTGCTGTCCGGCGGTATCGACTCCACCGTTCTGACGGCCCTGCTCGCCGATGAACTTCGGCTGCGGGAGGGGCCGTCGGGCCGGATCCGCTCCTACGCCGTCGACTACAGCGACCAGGCCGAGGAGTTCACCGGGGACGTCCTGCGGACCGGCCATGACACCCCGTTCGCCACCGAGGCGGGTGCCTTCATCGGCACCGACCACAGCACCGTCGTCCTCGATCCGCGTGCCCTGCTGGATCCCGAGCACCGCAAGGCGGTCGTGGCGGCCCGTGACTCGCCCATCGGTGTCGGTGATATGGACACCTCGCTCTACCTGCTGTTCGGAAGGATCCGCGAGCACTCCACCGTCGCCCTGTCCGGCGAGGCGGCCGACGAGGTCTTCGGCGGCTACCCCTGGTTCCACAGCCCCAAGGCGCTGGCCGCGCGGACCTTCCCCTGGCTGCTGGTGACCGGGGACGAGGCCGCGATGCCGCTCAATCCCGAACTCGACCTGCGCATCGGCGAGTTCCGCGACGACACCTACCGGGACGCGCTGGCCGCCGTACCGCATCTGGATGACGAGACACCCACCGAGCACCGGCAGCGTGAGATGCAGCATCTGTCCCTGACCCGCTGGCTGCGCCAGCTGCTGCACCGTAAGGACCGGCTGAGCATGGCGCGGGGCCTGGAGGTGCGCGTCCCCTACTGCGACCACCGGCTCGTGGAGTATGCCTTCTCCACCCCCTGGGCACTGAAGAGCTTCGACGGCCGCGAGAAGAGCCTGCTGCGCGCTGTGGGCACCGGTCTCGCCCCCGAGTCGGTGCTCCGCCGGCCCAAGAACCACTACCCGGCCACCCACCACCCCGACTACAACCGTGGCCTGCAGAACATGGCCCGTGACGCCCTGGCCGATGGGACGGTTCGCTCCCTGGCCGACGAAACGCTCGTCAAGCCCTGCCTCGACACGCCTCCTGACCAGCTCCAGTGGGGCCACCGGCTGCGTCTGGAACGCGTCGTGGACCTCGCCCTGTGGCTTGATCACCACCAGCCCGAACTCGCCCTCTGAGGAGCCCCGCTCATGACACTCCAGGAACCGCGGACGGCCACCGGCGCCACCATGCCCGAGCCGGTGCCGCTGATGGGCTGCCCGTACAAGGCCGACCCCTATCCGCTGTACGAACGGATGCGCGAGGCCGGTCCGGTCCACCGCGTCCTGTTTCCCAGCGGCGTGCAAGCGTGGCTGGTCACCGGCTACGAGGCGGCTCACGCCGCGCTCAACGACGACCGGCTCGGCAAGAACCACGACCGTGGCAACGAGCGCTGGCGCGCCCGTGCTTCGATCATGCCCGAGCCACAGCACTCCCAGCTCCAGGTCCACCTCCTGCACCAGGATCCGCCCGAGCACACCCGGATGCGGCGCTTCGTCACCGACGCGTTCACCCCTCGCCGTGTCGAAGGTCTGCGACCCCGCTTCCAGGAACTGGCCGACGCCCTCATCGACGAGCTGCCCGCGGCGGGCCCCGCCGACCTGGTGGCGGGCTTCGCCGCGCACTTCCCGTTCCAGGTGCTCGCCGAGGTGATCGGGCTGCCCGCGGAGCTGGCGGCGCGCTTCGAGCGGGACTGGGGCAAGGTCGTCCAGCCGGTCGGGCCCACGGACCCGGGCCGTCCGGTGTACGAGGCGAGACTGCACGGCTTGCAGGGCTATATCGCCGATGTCGTCGCCCACAAGCGCGACCACGGGGAGGACGACCTTCTCAGCCGCCTGGTCGTGGCGCGGGACCGCCGTGAGCTGTCCCAGGAGGAACTGGACTCGATGATCTTCCAGCTGCTGGTGGCGGGGCAGGAGCCGGTCACCAACCAGATCACCACCGCCCTGGTCACCCTCTTCCGCCACCCCGGGGAGCTGGCACGGCTACGCGACACCCCGGAGCTCATACCCCGCGCGGTGGATGAACTCCTGCGCTACGACAGCGCCTTCGAGCTCACGACCTGGCGCTTCTTCGACAAGGACAGCGATCTGCACGGTCGCGGGGTACCGGCAGGGGACTCGGTGATCATCTCCTTGTGCGCCGCCAACCGGGACCCGCGGCGCTTCAGCGATCCCGACACCCTCGACCTCGAACGGTCGCCCAACCCCCATCTCGCCTTCGGCCACGGGGTCCACTTCTGCCCCGGTGCCGCACTCGCCCGCGCTGAGCTCCAGATCGCGCTCCGTACCCTCCTCGACCGTCTCCCCGGTCTGCATCTGGCCGTCGACGACGGGGAACTGGAGTGGACCCCGGCGGTCCTCGGCCGGGGCACCCTCCGCCTGCCCGTCGGCTACGACCAGCGCCTCTGACGCCGGAAGCGGGCCAGCCGCGCCGTCCGGCCCGCTTCCGCCGACCGCCCCCCCCAGCCGTCCCACGCCGCCCGGTCGCGTCCGCCGCGGCGCCATGCCGTCATGCCCCCACGCACCAGGAGGAACGACCATGCCGTTCACGACCGCGCCGGAGAACCTCGCCACGGAGACCAGCGCCGCGATCCTGGACCTGCTCCTGCCGCACCACCGCACGACCGAGCCGGTCCGCACCTCTGCCGAGGCGTTTCCGCACCAGCTCCGCCAGATCAGCGAACACGTCTGCGAGGGGGCGCCCATCACCTTGACCCTCCCCGGATTCCCCTGTAAGTCCCCCAACCCCGCGAAGGTCCTCGGTCACCTCCCCGATATGGGCGAGCGCGTCTCCCTCACCTTCCTCGATGCCCTGTGCGCCGAGATCGAGAGGGTCCATCCGCCCGGCGCACACATGGTCATCTGCTCCGACGGCCATGTCTTCGGCGACCTCATCGGCGTCACCGACGAGCACATCGACGCCTACGCGGACGAACTCCGCGCCCTCATCCGCCGACTGGGTCTGGAGCGGCTGTCCGTCTTCGACCTGCGGGACGTCCTGGGCGACCTCCCGCACGACGCCAAACGCGCCCACGTCGACGCGGCGTACGCCCCCTCCGTGGAAGCGCTGCGTGCCGAGGTCCGTGCGGACGGGAACACCCTCGCGCTCTACCGCGGCATCACCCGCTTCCTCGTCGAGGACACCGCCGACTACCCGGGCACCCGCTCGGCCCTCCAGCGCGAGTGCCGGCAGCGGGCGTACGGCGTCATCCAGCGCAGCCGCGCGTGGGGTGATCTCATCGCCGACCACCATCCCGGCGCCGTACGCCTGTCCATCCATCCGCAGCCGGTCGGCGCCGCCAAATTCGGCATCCGCCTCCTCGACGCGCCCGATGCCTGGACCACCCCGTGGCACGCGTCCGCCCTGCGCCGCGCCGATGGCACCTGGACCCTCATGCCACGTGCCAGAGCGGCGCAACAGGGGCGACTGGTCTCACGGGACGGCAGACCGAGCCACTTCGTCCAGGACCGCCCCGTGGGACCGCGCCCGGAACGGTAGGCGCCACCGGCATCTCCGCCCGTGGCGGCGCGCCGGAGTCCCGGGGTGAGGCCCTACGCCGTGGGCCACCACGGCGCGGTGGCGTCCCGCAGTGTGTTGGTGCCGCAGTGCACCTCGCCCATGCCGATGTGGTACGTGTACCAGTCGTCGATGTAGGAGGTGGTGAAGCCCGCCTTCGCGTACACGGAGTTCACGGCCTTGGTGAAGATGTCCCGGCCGCCGATGACCGGGCCCCACTGCTGGGGCACGAGGCAGCGCGTCGGGCTGAGCAGGAACTGCCAGTACTCTTCAATTGCAAGTTATGTGCAATAAGAGAGGTGGTGGGATGAGCGCATCCCCGCTGGTGGTACTGGGGATCGAGTCGTCGTGCGACGAGACCGGCGCCGGTCTGGTCCGCGAGGGCCGTCTGCTGGGGCACGCGGTCGCCTCCAGCATGGACGAGCACGCCCGCTTCGGCGGTGTGGTGCCCGAGATCGCGGCCCGCGCCCATGTGCACGCCTTCACCCCGGTGGTCCGCACCGCCCTCGACGAGGCCGGACTGACCCTGTCCGACATCGGCGCCGTCGCGGTGACCACCGGACCGGGCCTGTCGGGCGCCCTCCAGGTCGGCCTCGCCGGAGCCAAGAGCCTGGCCTACGCCCTGGACATACCCCTGTACGGGGTGCACCACCTGGCCGGACACGTCGCCGCCGACACCCTCGAACACGGACCGCTGCCGGACCCCTGCGTGGTCCTCATCGTCTCCGGCGGCCACACCTCACTGCTGCTCGTCCGGGACCTGGCCCGGGACCCGATCATCCACCTCGGCGACACCCTCGACGACGCGGCAGGGGAATGCTTCGACAAGGTCGCCCGGGTCTTCGGCCTCCCCTACCCCGGCGGCCCGGCCATCGACCGCACCGCCCGCCGGGGCGACCCGCACGCCGTGGCCTTCCCCCGCCCGCTGACCGGACCGCGCGACGACCCGTACGCCTTCTCCTTCTCCGGCCTCAAGACCGCCGCCGCCCGCTGGGCCGAGGCACACCGGGACCGACAACTCCCGGTCGCCGACGGCGCCGCCGCCCTCCAGGAAGCCATCGCCGACGTCCTCACCCGCAAGGCCGTCGCCGCCTGCACCGCACACGACGTGGACACACTCGTCGTCGTCGGCGGCGTGGCCGCCAACTCCCGCGTACGGACACTGGCCGAGGAACGCTGCGCCACCGCCGGGATCACCCTGCGGGTACCACCGCTGAAACTGTGCACCGACAACGGCGCGATGATCGCCGCCGTCGGCGACCTCCTGGTCCGGGCCGGGGCCGAACCCGCGCCGCTGGACGTCTCCATCGACCCCTCGGCACCCCTGGAGTACGCCGCCCTCCACCCGGTCGCCCGTCCTCCGGCCACCCGGCCCCGGCACCTCGCCGTGGCGGGATGACTCCCCCGACGCTCCCGAGGTCAGGTTCACCGCAGTCCGAAGCAGGGCTGCCAGAGCCGTGGGACGTCGGGGTGGGCGGCGCTCAGCAGGGCCAACAGCGGGCCGGTGGCGTCCGCCAGTGGTCCCGCGGGCCGGATGCCGAGTGCGCGCAGCCGGGGCAATCGCTGCCGCAGCCGGACGCTGAGCCCGTCGCGGAGGGTGGCGGCGGCCGGGAGCCCGGCGTGCCGGGCGAAGGCGTCGGCCACGGCGAGAACACCTCCCGCACCATGGCAGAGGCCCAGCAGATCGGACGGATCCTCGCCGTGGAGATGGAACTCCGGGTCGTAGTGGTCGGCCAGGGTGGTGAACGCGTCGGCCGCCCAGACGGCCGACCGCCGGTCGCCGAGCGCGTCGGCGGCGTCCCAGACCGCCCAGGACACCCCGGGGTTGCCGTAACACCATGCCTGCCGGGCGCGGGCCCCCGGCGGCGGGGGGGGCCGTGCCGTTCCACGTCGTCCCAACTGCGGACGGCCCGGGCGTCGTCGAAGGACTGACCGATCAGCCACCGGGTGGTGTTGCCGCAGCGCGCGGACGGTCGCGGGCTCCGGGCCCACCGTACGGACCAGGGCGGTCAGCGCGGCGGTGAGGCCCGCCACACCGTGTCCCATACCGGTGTTGATCCGGCCTTCGAGCCAGCCCGGTCGAGGATGGCCGGCGTATCCGGCGACCCGCAGACCCGCAGGCCCGGCGGCTTGTGCATGAAGAAGAAGTTGACGGCCGCGCCCGAGACGAGCAACGAGGGCGCCACGTCCGCGAGTCGCCGGTAGAGCCCGGCCCGGCCGTCCGCACCACAGGGGATGTTGCACTGCACCCACCCCGATCCGGGCCGGTCGTCCGGCAGGGCCGCCAGACCGGCCGCGAGGAACGTCCGCCGGGCGGCGGGGTATCCGGGCCCCGTCCCGGAGAACGGAAACAGTGCCCAGAGAACCGTCTCGCGCATCGTCGGAACAATCCCTCAGTAAATCGAAGACGGACAGCATCTCATCCCTCCCCACAGGGTTCTTGGATATGACGGGTAATCAGCCGGAAGTGCGTCGGCAGTTCGGAACTTCCCCCCGGCCAAAGGAAGTTAATACCGCCCTGCCATTCCTCGTATCGTCGGCCGGGAGCGCGCTCCGCGCAGTCGGGTGCGCGGGAGATCACACCCTTGTTCCCCCTGAGTCCTCCAGCGCGCGACCGGACCGCGATCTCGAAGAATCCCCAGGTGAGAATTGAGGTGCGGGCGAGTTGTGCTCTTGGCGGGGGCGGTTGCACGCCCACAGCAGGCACCGCGGGGACGGTGGCGAGGAGGAATGACGGGAACGGCGCCCGAGGGCGGAGGGAAATCCCGGAGTCGCCCTCGACCGTTCTTCCAGCCGGATTGAAAAGGCCCGGTTTGCGGCCGGTGCTTTTTCTGTGATGTCACCGCGCTCTGTCATTTCCCGGACACGGCTCGACCGCGGAACGGCAGGAACCCACGGCCTTTCCGAATTCCCGGCACCGCCGCTCGGCTCGCACCGGCGCCGCGCGGGCGCCCACCGCGGCCCCCGGGTGGCCGCCGCCCACCGCACCGACGGCGACCGGACCAAGAAAGGTGTTGACCCGCCCCTGACAAGTCAAGATTCCCGTGGCACCCTGCCCACGCAGGTCTGTCCGCACCGCTCTTCGTTCCCCCACCCTGCCCGGACCCCATCCGTCCCGGCACGGCAGAAGGAGTCATGCGTGAGACGCCATCGCACCGCCACGGGAGTTCTGCTGGCCGTCGGAGCCCTGCTCACCGGCGGCCTCCTCAGTTCGACCGCGGCCACCGCGGCATCCTCCGGACCGGCCGGACCGGCCTCCGGGCCCTCGGCGGCGGCCCACACCGCCTCGTCCGCCGAACAGCAGAAGGCCCGCGCCTTCTGGACCCCCGAGCGGATGCGCTCGGCCACCCCGCTCGATCTGCTGCTGAGCTCACGGGCCACCACCCGCCTCAAGACCCCCGAGACCGGCGGACGGTCGACGACCGTCGCCCCCACCGCCGCACCCACCGCCTTCCCGCAGGCCGGTGGCCCCTGGACCGGCGGCGGAAGCGTCGTCACCACCTCGGGCCGGGTCTTCTTCACCTTCCAGGGACGTACCGCCTCCTGTACCGGCAACGCCGTGACGAGTCAGAACGCCAGCACCGTCATCACCGCCGGACACTGTGTGAAGTACCAGGGCAGCTGGCACACCAACTGGGTCTTCGTGCCCGCCTACAACAACGGCAACGCGCCGCACGGCCAGTGGGCGGCGGCCAAGACGCTCACCACCCCGCAGTGGGAAGCGACGGAGGACATCAACAACGACATCGGCGCGGCGGTCGTCGCCCCGCTCAACGGCCAGAAGCTCACCTCGGTCGTCGGCGCCCAGGGGATCCAGTTCAACGGCGGCTACAACAAGCAGATGTACTCCTTCGGCTTCCCGGCCGCCGCCCCGTATGACGGCACGAAGCTCATCTACTGCAGCGGCAACAGCACCAAGGACTTCCTGTTCACCCAGGACCACGGGCTCGGCTGCAATATGACGGGCGGCTCCAGCGGCGGCCCCTGGCTCACCGGCTTCAACGAGTCCACCGGTACCGGGGTGCAGGTCTCCGTGAACAGCTTCGGCTATGTGTTCTGGCCGAACCAGATGTTCGGCCCGTACTTCGGTGACGTCGCCAAGGCCCTCTACGAGAAGACACAGACCTCCTGACGGCCGACGCGGCTCCGGCCGCGAGGGCGCTCTCAGGTGCCGGGGGGTCGCGATCCGTGTCGCGCATGCGGCCGGCCGCGACCCCGACGGCTCACACCGGACCGCTGACCACTCCCGGTCAACCCGGTCACGCGGAAGACGGAAGGCGGAAGGCGGAAGGCGGGGCAACCACTGTCCGGGTCCAGGTGTCACACAGGTGAATCAGCGCGGCGGACACCTGGACTCCCGCCGCCCACCTGACGAGTTGGAGCTCCCTTGCCCCTCCGCGCACGCACCCTCGCCGTCGCCGCCACCGCGACCGTCCTGGCCGCCACCGGCCTCACCCTTCCGTTCGCGGCGACCGCGGCAGCGGCCCCCGCCGACGCGCCGGCCACCAGTGACTTCAACGGCGACGGCTACGCCGACCTGGCCGTCGGCGTGCCCAGCGCCACCGTCGGCGGCAAGGCGAAGGCCGGATATGTGAGCGTCGTGTTCGGCGGCGCAGGCGGCCCCGGGCCGCACGGCACCGCGCGTATCACGCAGTCCGCCGCCGAGGTGCCGGGCACTCCGGAGGCCGGTGACCGCTTCGGGGGCTCCGTCGTCTCCGCGCACATCGACGACGACGCCTACGCCGACCTCGTGATCGGTGCTCCCGGCGAGGACATCGGCGCCGCGACGGACGCCGGGTCCGTCACGGTCCTGTACGGCGGCCCCGACGGCTTCGGCGAGGCCAACACCGCGGCCCGCGGGGAGACGTCCCGGGCCGCCTACGGAAACGCCCTCGCCGCGGCCGACTTCACCCGTGACACCGATGTCGACCTGGCGATCGGCGGCAAGGACCGGGTCGTCGCCAACTACAACCCGCTCGCCGACCGGACCGAGCCCCTCATGGGCGACCACATGGGCGGCCGCGCCCCGGTCATGACGACCGGCGACTTCGACTCCGACGGCCGCCCCGAGCTCGCCGTCACCTTCTACACCCGGAACCAGCCCTACACCCAGTCCCATGTGCAGCTCTTCCACTACCGCACGGAGGAGCACAGGTTCGGCCTGAGCTGGAGCAGTGACAACAGCGCCGCCGACGCCCTCGCCGCGGGCGACTTCAACGGGGACGGCCACGACGACCTCGCCCTCGGCAACTGCCGCGAGATCGCCGACGAGAACATCGACGACCCGTGCGGCCCGGAGGAGCTCGCCAGGGGTGGCGGCATCCATATCCACTACGGGGACGGCCGCGAGCCCGTATGGGAGGGGCAGACGCTCAACCAGGACACCCCGGGCGTCCCCGGTGCCGCCGAGACCGGCGATGACTTCGGCAGCGCCCTCACCGCCGCGGACGTCGACGGTGACGGCAAGGACGACCTCATCGCGGGCGCTCCCGGCGAGGCCATCGGCACCGCGGCGCGGGCGGGCGGCGTCACCGTCCTCAAGGGCGGAGCGAAGGGCATCCTGGACGCGCGGGGCGCCGCCGACGCGGTCGCGTACCAGCAGAACTCGCCCGGCATCCTGGGCATCGCACAAGCGGGTGACACCTTCGGCGCGGCGCTCGCCACGGGCGATCACAACGGGGACGGCGTACCGGACCTGTCCGTCGCCGCACCCGGCGAGAACTCCGCCGCGGGCGGTGTCTGGGACCTGCCCGGCGCGGCGGCGGGCGGCTCGGTCGTCACCCCGAATTCCCTCGGGCTGCCCGCCTCCGCCGACCCGCCGGCCTACGGAGCGGTGCTCGGCCGCTAGGCCGTGGCGCGGGCCCGCCGCCCGGACCAGTGGTTCCGGGCGGTGGGTCGTGCGGATGACGCGGATCAGGTGCGGTAGGCGTAGTACGCGGCGTTCGGGTACGACGCGATGACGCTCGCCACCGACCGGCGGTAGGTGTTGGTCGAGTGGTACGTCAGGTACGGCACGCCCTGCGGGCTGCGGTACGTGACGATCATGGTGTGGTCCTTGGACCCGTCCTTGTCGAAGTCCACCTGGAGCACATCGCCGACGTCCATCTGGTAGACGTTGGCGAGGCTGGTGACGCGCTTGGAGTTCAGCGCGAACCACGACCACTCGTTGACACCGACGAACGAGTCCGACTGGATGTCGGCGTTGCCGAACCACTTGGTGTAGTCGTACACGTAGCCGGGCTTGTGCTTCCAGCCGCCCGCCTTGAGGGACTGGCTGACGAAGTTGGTGCAGTCACCACCGGCGCCGTGCCCGTTGAAGTTCGGGTAGGCCGGGTTGTAGTTGCTCCAGTACTTCTCCGCGTACGTGGCCATCGCCTTGTAGTTGTACGTACCGGAGCTGAGGTTCTTCGGCTTGGCGGGCGCCGGCCGGGTGGTCGCGGCGCGCGGGGCCGACGGCATGTCGCCGTCGGCCGCGACGGTGGCCACCTTCGGCTTGACCGTCTGGTTGACGGCCAGGTAGCTGTCGTCGGTCTCGCGGATGGCGGTCAGCCGCCACTCGCCGTCCTCGTTGGCCCGGAAGGTCAGCTTATGGTGCGCCTGGAAGCCGGTCGTCTTCGGCTCATCGCCGCGGACCTTCTTGTACTCCAGCTTCGTGGTCTCCGTCACCGTGACGACGGCCTTGGCGCCCTTGACCCGGGTGCGGTCCAGCGTGACGGTGGTGCCGCCGGAGCTGTACTTCTCGCCGTACTTCGCGAGACGGTCCTTGCGGTCGCCGAGCCGGCCCAGGGCGCTGCCCTCGGTGCGGGCGCTCCCGGAGGAGAGCGCGACCTTGCCCGAGAAGCCGTCCGTCAGCGGACCCTTCTTCTGGCCCGGCTTGTCGAGCAGCGCGTTGGTGCGGTCGGTGAAGACCGCGTCGGCCAGGCGCTGGAAGGTGGCCTTGGTCTTGGCGTCCACCTCGGGCTCGTTCGTGGTGGACGCGCCCGCGCTCCAGCTGGGCAGCAGCGCCGCCCCCGCGACGACCGAGGCGGCCGCCGCCGTGAGTATCGTGACCCGGCTCCGCGTCCGGCTCAATTTTCTTGACTTCACTGAAGATTCTCCTCTTTGCCCCGGCG
Organism: Streptomyces sp. NPDC045899; assembly: GCF_056431485.1. NCBI lineage: Bacteria > Bacillati > Actinomycetota > Actinomycetes > Kitasatosporales > Streptomycetaceae > Streptomyces > Streptomyces sp. NPDC045899. Next base: position 163,589 of record NZ_JBWKKP010000010.1, on the reverse strand, counting down.
CAGGTATACCGAGATAGGAGGAATCTTGCACGCTCTGTGTGGCTGGCGTGAAGGGGGAGCCCCCCTAGCCGTGCGGGAGTTACCCGACCGTCACCATAGGCGTTCGCGAGCCCGCCTCAGCGGGTGAGCGGGGCCTGGTGCACGGACAGCCCATGCGACCGCGGCAGACGCACATCGGCGGGCACCAGGTCGCCTGGGCCGAGGCGGATCACATCGCCCCAAAACCAACTCGGCCACCGGGGGCTCGCGTTCCACCGGCGGCTCGTCCGGGTCCGCGCGGCGGACCACGGTGTCCGTGCCCCAGGAGGGCCCGCGCCTGGCCGCCTTCTCTCCTTCCGCCCCGGTCGTCATCACCGCGTTCGCGCCGCCCCAGTCCCGGACGGCCCGCCGGGGAGCCAGGGGGCTCCGGGCGCCACGGGGAGTGACACACTCCGGGCACAGAGTCATCGGCGCGGCCGCATCCGTTCGATGATCGGGCAGCCGGTTAGGGAGAACCCCTGATGCCCACCCTCTCTCCCTCTTCCTACGCTGAACGCACAGGCCCTTCTCATGGGCCCCGAGGCCGCGGCGAACACTCGCCGACCCCTCACAGGAACGGTGGTCTACCCGAAATGCTCCGTCTGGGTCTGCTCGCTGGACTGTTCGCAGAGATCCTCCTCTTCCTCGCCATGCTCATCGCGGTGAAGCTATGACGTCCGCGCTGTTCCCGCTGCCGAGGCGGTCGCTTCCCGGCCGGTGCGTCCGGCGGCGCGGCGCCAGGAGGTGGCGGATCAGCGCGACCGCGGCCAACAGCGCGACGAGCGCGCACACCCCCGCCCAGCCGGTCCGGCCCCAGGCCCGGACACCGAGCAGACAGACGAGGTTCACCGGGTCGGGCCCGTGGCGGTCCACCAGGCGGCCGGCGAACGGGGTGCAGAGCATGGTCGCCGCGCCGACCAGGGCCAGCGCTCCGACGGCCCGGGGCTCAGCCCGTAGGCCGGACCGGACAGCAGGAACGCCAGACAGGGGGCGGGCGGTGTCCGGCGGACGACGGCGAGCTGTTCCTCGAAGTCCGGTGCGAAACCGGCCGGGATGGGACGTCAGGAAGTCCTGGAGGGTGCGCCGCTGCGCCACCAGGGACATCAGCAGTTCCGTGTCGAGAGCGCCGAGCCCGCCCAGGACGGATCTGCGCCAGGGGAGGTGCAGCGCGGACAGCCCGGGATCCTGCAACACCCGCAGGCTGAGCAGGGGGCAGGTCCTCTACCGGCGCAGCGCCCTCGGCGACCAGCTCACCGCGGGGGCCTGACGCGGGTGTTCCGGTGGCACGGCGTTCAGTGCCGGTCCGGGCCGTCCGCGGAGTCGGGAAGCAGAGGGAACAGCCGCGTGATGAGGGCTGCCGGCCGGGCCCCCTCGGGCCGGGGGAGCAGAGGCCGGAGCTGTGGCCCAGCCGGGCCGCGGCTTCCGTCGTGGTCACGGTGCCGACTTCGGCGAGCAGCTCCGGCAGGGCCGCCGATCTGGCGCGGTGAGCGGGGCGGTCGGCGGCCGATGGCCGGTCACGGCCCGGTGTGCCACGGCCGTCAGGGGGTGACATGACGGGACGGCCCCCGCGGGGGTGCCGGGGGCCGTCGGTCAGCGGGCAGCCGCAGGGGAGTCGGCTGCCCGGGTCCGCGGGACGGGCGGATGCCGCCCGTGGCTCATCAGTCGAGGGCGTTGGCGCTCTCGCTCTGCCAGTAGGTGACCTTCGCGCTGCTGTCGATGTACACCGAGCCGCCGGGCAGCGAGACGGACGTGGCGGAGTCCTCGCCCTCGAGGTACACGCTCAGCTCACTGACCTTCGTACCCTCGCTGCCCGAACCGTCGGCGCTGGAGGTGAGGATGCCCGCGTAGCCCGACTTGCCCGGCGCGAGGGAGACCACCGCCTGCGGCTTGCTCTCCTCGATGACCGGAGTGGCCGCCTGCGCGTCATCGAACCGCAGCGCGGGGAAGCCCGGAAGGTTGCAGGTGACGCCGGAGTTGTTGGTGGCTTCGAGCAGCAGGTGGTTGATCGGCCGGGAGACCTTGGAGGCCGTCATCGTCACCTTGCTGGGATCACAGGTGCCGATCTTGCCACCGGAGCCGCTCTTGCCGCCCTCCTGGGCACCGGCGTCGGCGCCGCCCCCGGCCGTCGTGTCCTGCTTGTCGCCACCCTTGGAGTCGGAACCGGTGTCGGCGGCGGCCGAACTCTCGGCGGAGCCGGAGCGCTTGACGCCACCCCCGTCGTCGTTGTTGCACGCCGCGAGGGTCAGGGCGGCGGCCATCAGCGTCACACTGGCGACGGCGGTACGGACGGTGCGGGCGTTGACGGTGGAGTTCGACATCGGTGGTTCCCCCTGCGGGTCGTATGGGCGGTGCTGCGGTGGTCGTGCGGTCGTCCTGCGGTACGTCTCAAGACTGTCCGGCCCCGCTGGCGTTCGGCTGCCGTACCGCTGCCGCACCGCTAACGCCTCACTAACGCGCCGCGCCTGCGGACCGGCGATCTCCGACCGGACGCCCGCACACGCAACCTCCGCACGTCCCACACCCTCTTCCAGTCCGGCCATGACCGTGCGCACCGGCGCACCCGGTCAGGGCCGCACCCCGGCTGACCGACCCCACGAGGACACACCGCCGTGACCCCCGACGAACACGTCCACCGCAGGCCCGACGATCGCACCGGCCGCCGGCGCGCAACCCCGTCCGTTCGCCGGGGGAACACGGCCGAGGCTGCCCCTGCCGTCCGGGCCGTGGACCGCGCACGGAACACCACATGACGTCCGCCGGCCCCGGGGCCGTCCGGGCCCAGGCCGGAACCGCAGGACCCGTCCGGGCCGTCGTCGCTCCTCGCGCGGCCGGCCTCGGTGCACACGATCGACTGGGGGCAGACGTGCCGGAACTCGAACTGCATGCCAATGGACGCACCTGGACCCTGGACGCGGCCCGGAGTTACACCATCGGGCGCGACCACCAGGCCGACATCTCGTTCATCGACCGCCGGGTCTCCCGGCGGCACGTGACGATCCGCTGCGACGCCGGGACATGGGTCATCGAGGACCTCGGCAGTGCGAACGGCACGTTCGCCGAGGGACGCCGTATCCAGCGGATCGAGATCGGCCACGGTTCGATCGTCCGGCTGGGAGACGTCACCACCGGTACGCGGCTGGACTTCACCGGGGCCCCGTCGGCGGTGAACGGCGGCCAGGGCCGCGCGGCGGCGCACCAGGGCGAGGCCGCCCCCGCCACCGGCCCGCGTGCCTCGGACCCCTCCGCCCCGTCCGGCCCCTCGGCCTCCGGTCCGCGGACCCCCGCGCCAGGACCGGCAGCCACCCGCAGGGCCCCGGCGCCGGGCCCAGCCCCGGCGGCCTCCGGCACGCGGCCGCCGCGCGAGCCGTGGCCCGCCGCGGCTACCGGTCCCGGGCCCGAGCACGAGCACGAGGCGGCCCCCGGCGACGGCCTGTTCCGGCCGGTCCCCCACCCCCACGCGGCCGACCTCACCAGTGCCGCGTTCGTCGGGGCCCTCGCGGGCACGGCCGGCGCCCAGGCCCCCCACCGGCCCGACGGGGACGCGCACGGCCCCCGTGGTGCCGCCGCGGCCCTCTCCTTCGACCGGGACCCCTCCGGCGTCCACCGGCTCTCCCTGGGACAGCGGCTGCGCATCGGCCGCGCCCCGGAGAACGAACTCGTGGTCGAGGGTCCGTATGTCTCCCGCCACCACGCGGAGTTCCAGCCCCTGCCCGGCGGGCGCTACGAGATCGTCGACCTCGGCAGCCACAACGGCACCTACGTCAACGGGCAACCCGTGTCCCGCCAGGTCATCGGCCCGGACGACATCGTCGGTGTCGGCCACTCCACCTTCCGTCTCGTCGGGGACCGGCTGGAGGAGTTCGTCGACACCGGTGAGGTCTCCTTCGCCGCCCGGAGCCTGACGGTGACCGTCGGGCGCGGCAAGACCATCCTGGACGACGTCTCCTTCGGCGTCCCGGAGAAGTCGCTGGTGGCGGTGATCGGGCCGTCGGGCTCCGGGAAGTCCACGCTCCTGCGCGCGCTCACCGGCTACCGGCCCGCCGACCGCGGCAACGTCCTCTACGACCACCGCGACCTCTACACGCAGTTCGCCGAGTTGCGCCGCCGGATCGGCCTCGTTCCGCAGGACGACATCCTGCACAAGGAACTGACCGTCGACACCGCCCTGAAGTATGCCGCGCGGCTCCGCTTCCCCGGGGACACCAAGGCCGCCGAGCGCAGCGCCCGGATCGACGAGGTGCTCCAGGAGCTGAAACTCGACGTCCACCGGGACAAGAAGGTCGCCTCGCTCTCGGGTGGCCAGCGCAAGCGGGTGTCCGTCGCGCTGGAGCTGCTGACCAAGCCCTCGCTGCTCTTCCTCGACGAGCCCACCTCCGGTCTCGACCCGGGCCTGGACCGCGATGTCATGCAGCTGCTCCGGGGGCTCGCCGACGACGGCCGCACCGTGCTGGTGGTGACCCACTCCGTCGCCGAACTGTCCCTCTGCGACCGGGTGCTGGTCATGGCGCCCGGCGGCTCCGTGGCGTACTTCGGCCCCCCGGCGGACGCGCTGGACTTCTTCGGCCACGACAGCTGGGCGGATGTCTTCTCCGCCTTCGAGAACCACCGCGAGGACGACTGGGGCGGGCGCTGGCGCACCTCCCGTCAGTACGACCGGTGCGTCGCCGAGATCGACGCGGCCGTACCGGCGCAGCAGCCGGGCGCCCGCCCGGCCCAGCCGGCCGCACGGATCCGGCAGCCCAAACCACAGCGCTGGAGCGGCCAGTTGTGGACGTTGATCCGCCGCTATCTGTCGGTGATCGCCTCCGACAAGGGCTTCATGGCGCTGATGATGCTGGTCCCGGCCGTACTGGGCGGGGTGAGCTGTCTGATCCCGGCCATGTACGGTCTCGCCCCGCCACCGCCCGACAGCAGGTTCCGCTACAACCAGGAGGCGGGGACCATCCTGCTGGTGCTCGTCGTCGGGATGTGCTTCTCCGGCGCGGCCAACTCCGTCCGTGAATTGATCAAAGAACGGGTGATCTACGAACGGGAACGGGCCACGGGTCTGTCCCGGTCCGCCTATCTGATGTCGAAGGTGATCGTCCTCGGTCTGATCACCGCCGTGCAGGGCGTCGTCATCTGCGCGATCGGCTTCTCCGTCCACCAGCTCCCCGCCCGGGGGCTGCTCATGCCCACGGCCGTCGAGGTCTGTGCGACGGTCTGCGCACTGGGCTTCACCTGCATGATGTTCGGCCTGGTCATCTCCGCGCTGGTGCGGACCCCCGAGAAGACCATGCCGCTGCTGGTGATGTTCGCCGTCGTCCAGGTGGTCTTCACCGGTGTCCTCTTCAAACTGTTCAACTCCCCCGGTATCGAGCAGCTCGGCTGGCTGATGCCCGCCCGCTGGGCGGTAGCGGGCGCCGGAACCACCCTCGACCTCGGGCACACCATGCCGCCCTGGAACCTCGACAAGCCGGATGACATCGACCCGCTGTGGGCCCACACCGTCACCCAGTGGGCCGTCGACCTCGGGATACTCCTGGCACTCGGCCTGCTCTGCGGCTTCGCCGTGACCCGACTGCTGCGTCGGCACGAACCGGAAGTGATGCGCGACTAGGCCCTCCGGGCGTCCCGGTACCGGTCCCGGGTCTCGGGGCACCGCTGGAACCCCGCTGCCTCATAGGTGGCGACGGCACCGACGTTGGAGCTCGGGGTGCAGACCATCGCGCTCGACGAGCCCAGCTCCCGGAGCGCGGCCGCCGCGGCCACGGAGATCGCCTCGCCGTGGCCGCGACGGCGATGGTCCCGGTGCACGCCCATCGGTTCGAGCAACCCGGGTCTGCCGGGACCGGCCGACCACACCGCCACCGTGGCCACCGGGGTGTCCTGGTCGTCATACGCGACCAGACACCGGGCGTCGGCGAACGGCACTCCGGCCGCCATCGTGTGCCATCCCTCGTCGGTGAACCTCGATCCGTCGAACGCCGCCCGGTGGACGGCGGCGAACACATGCGCCCGTTCCGGCCCGGCCACCTCGATCCGCACACCCGGGTCCGGCACCGGCTCCGTGAGGTCACGGCGCAGCGGCGTCCACGGCTCGTCGGCGCCCCAGCCGGCCTCGCACAGCAGATCGTGGACCAGCGAGCCCATCGGCGCCTCGACGTTCGCCTTCCCCCGGGGCAGTACACCGCGCTCCGGGTCGATCACGTCCTGGACCACCTGAAGTGCCAGTTCCTCGTCCCGCTGGGCGCCGGGCGCCATCGCCAGCCGCAACAGCCCGGGACCGTCCAGCAGTCCCACGGCGAGCGTCCGTCCGCGCCGGCTCCACGTCCTGACCGCCGCGGAGGTGGCCTCCGCGCCCGACCGCCAGAACCAGCCCAGGTCCCCCGGATGCAACTGCGTCGGCGCTCCGTCGTACTGCCACTCCCGCAGCACGCCCACGGCCTCGCTCAGCGCGTCGGCTCCCGGCGTGCCCAACTCCATCGCCATACCGCCGATCACACACCACCGCGCCGACCGTCCGCACCTGGTTTCCGAGTACCAACCCGGCCCGGCCACCGTCCGGTTGTCACCGGTGAGTCACCCCCGCCGACGGCCCGGCCGGGGGCGAGGGCAACCGCGTCGTGCCGGTTGCCCCCGCACCGCCGATTCGGGGCGAATCCTGGTTCTCCACCCTGCGGACAACCGGCCGGGGGGAGCGCCGCTCTCTTCTCCATGAAGGCCCTCGAAGCCGCCGGACGGACCGATCCGGCCGCCTTCTCGCCCCCATGGTGCGTGGGTGGCCCATGTCCCGATCCGTACCGCCCCTCGGCACGCCACCGGAGAGTAGTCGCACGATGACCGATTCCCGTATCCACCCGACGCCGTCCGAGAGCATCCGCGCCACCGGCGACCCCGTGGTGCCGAGCAGGCGGGTGCTGGAGTCCGCCGAGGAGTACAACGCGGCACACGGCCACGAGTTGAAGGGCTTCCTCTCCGTCTCGTCCGGCTTCGTGCCCAAACTCCCCACCGTGCGCTCCTTCCCGGCGAGCCACCGGGCGTGGGACGAGGTGATCGCACGTATGCCGGAGCTCTGGAGTACGGTGACGCTCCGCCAGACGCTCCGTGATATGCCGGTACTCGGCGCCGGTCCCGACGACCTGCCCGACGCGTTCGTCTGGCGGGCATCGGTGGCGATGAGCGTCTTCGCCCACGCGTTCGTGCGTGTGGAGGTGCTGCCCGACGGCGGGCTGCCGCCCTCGATCGCCGTGCCCTGGGCGCAGATCAGTGAACGTCTCGACCGTCGCGAACCACATATGTCGTACAACGACCTCATCATCTACAACCACGCGCTGCGCGACGACAGTCTGCCGGACCCCCATCGGGTCGAGAACATGGACTTGCTCGTACCGAGTGTGGACAACCGCGAGGAGAAACGTTTTTACCTGGCACAGGTCGAGATCCTCGCCCGGTCGGCCCCCCTCATCGCCTCGGTGGTGCGCGCCCAGGAGGCCGTGGCGAGCGACGACCGTGACGCCCTCACCGCCGAACTGACGCTGATGCTGCGGATCTGGCGCGACATCACCGAGCTGTCGTTCCGGAAGGTGGACCCCAACCCGCTGTCGGCGACCTACGTCGACCAGGTGGTGTGGGCTTACACCGTCGCCCCGCTGGCCGTGCCGATCAAGGACGGCACGGCGGGGCCGGGCGGCGAGGCGTCCCCGGTCTTCCACCTCATGGACGCCTTCCTCGGCCGGAAGCACAAGGAGTCCCGCCTCGGCAAGGAGGTGGCGGAGCTGCGGACGTGGTTCCCGCCCCACCACATCGCCTTCATCGAGGCCGTGGAGGAGGTCTCGGTGCGCGACTTCGTCGCCGCGAGCGGTGACCGGCGTCTGCAGAACCTCTTCTCCACGCTGTTCGACGCCTACGCCGGTAAGAAGGGCTACCTCGGCACCCACCGGATGAAGGTCTACGGCTTCCTGGAACTGGCGTTCAAGGTCGGCCGGGCCAAGACCATCACGGGCATCGTCGGCGGCTTCAAGGAGCAGCAGTGGAAGACGCTCGACGAGATCCTGGAGGAGACCCGGCTGGAACGCTACCGGGAGCTGCCGCCGCACGTTCAGCACGCGCGCATCAGCAGCCGGACACCGGCCGCCGAGGAGGGTGATGTCACCCACGTGGTGCTGGACGCCTCCGGGACCGGTGCCCTCTACCGTCCCGGTGACCGGTGCGGCGTACTGCCCACCAACCGGCCGGAGAGCGTCCGGGCCACCCTGGAGGCACTGGGCGCCACCGGCGAGGAGGAGGTACCGCTGACCACCGCGTGGCGGGAGGCGGTCCGTTACCGCGCCCGGCATCCGCTGGCCACGGACACCCTGCCGCTGCGGACCTTCCTGTCGTACGCCAGACTCCGTCCGCTGACCGCCGGTCTGGCCGGGGCACTGCTGGAGATCACCGGATCCCAGGCCCTGCGGGCCGTCATCGGGAGCCGGGGGCTGGACCGGTGGGAGCTGTCCGACGCGCTGGCCGTGCTGTGCGAGGAAGGCCACCCCCTCCACCGGCTGCTGACCGCGGACGTCCGGGACGAGTGGGCACTGGCCCGGATCGTGCCACCGGAGGACTTCCGTATGTACTCGGTCTCCTCGGCCCCGGCACATGGCACCGATGGCACCGGGGAGATGTCCGACGAGGTCCGGCTGACCGTCGCGCGGCTGAGCCACCGGTCGGACGACGACAGCCCGCGCGGCCCGGAGGCCGAACTCCTGGGGACCGCCTCCGGCTACCTCACCTCGGGCTCCCTCATCTCCGGAGACACCGAATCGGCTGGACCGGCGGTGGGGCCGGAAACCGAGGAGGTCCCACTACGACTGGTGCGGCCCAGCCGGTTCGGTCTGCCGCGCGATGCCTCCCGCCCCGTTGTGATGTTCGCCGCCGGGGTGGGCGTCTCCCCCTTCCTGAGCTTCCTCGCACACCGCCGGACCGACCCGGCGGCCGGGCCCAACTGGCTGTTCCTCGGCACCCGTACGCATCGCCACATCTACGGTGAGCCCGAGATCCGCTCGGCGGTGGCGGAGGGCTCACTCGCCCTCTACGCCGCCTTCTCCGCCGAGGACGGCGGTGTGCGCGCGGGATTCGGTGAGCCGGTCCGCACGGTCGAGACCCCCGCCGGACGCCTGCACGAGGTCCTCGCCGACGACCCGGAGGCCCAGCGGACCCTGTGGGACCTGATGCGCAGCGAGGAGGACGGCGGGCAGGGGGCACACTTCTACGTCTGCGGGCGCGCAGAGTTCGCCGGGAGCGTCATGACGGCGCTCAACCAGGTCGCCGCCCGCTTCTCCGGCCCCGGTGAGCAGCCGGAGAACGTACTGCGCCGTCTGGTGGCCGAAGGCCGCTACCTCCAGGACGTGTTCAGCTCGTGGACCCCGTCCGCGGCCGACGGCGCGGTGTACGACATCTCGGAGGTGGCGCGGCACACCACCCCCGGGACCGGGCAGTGGTTGATCATCGACGACGCGGTCTACGACCTGACGGAGTTCCTCCATCTGCACCCCGGCGGGCCGCGCATCCTCACCGAGAACATCGGCCTGGACGCCACCACCGAGTACCGGGCCGTACTGCACCACGAGAACAGCGAGATCGAGGCGATGCTCGCGATGTACCGCATCGGCACCGTCCGCCGCCCGCGCCTCGGCGACCAGCGCGGCACCGCCGTACCCCCGGGCCACGGCCCCGTCGAGGTGTCGCTGGACGAGCTCTACCGCTGCTGGGTCCGTCTGCTGCACCTGCTCACCGCGATGTCCAACGCCCTCGCCAACGACTGGGGTTTCCTGACGCGGGCGATGACCCGCGGGGACGACCCGGAAGGGCTCAACGCGCTGAAGGTGCAGTACGCCTCCAACGCCCACCAGCGCTTCCTGGGCAGCTACTACCAGGCCGTGCTGACGGAGGAACTGCCCACGCTGTGGGCGCTGACCACCGCCCTCGCCGCGCCGCGGGGTCTCGACCGCGACCTCGGCGACGTGCTCACCCGGACCATGTCCGAGCCCGACGCCCTCGCGGCGGCCCGTTTCGCGGAGGACTTCCGGACCGCCTACCGGTCCGTCGACGGCGACCCCGCCGCCGTGGACGAGTCCACCTGGTCGGCACTGCGAACGGTCTGCGAGGAGGTGCGGACGCAGGACCTGGCGTTCCTCGAGGAGTTGCGCGGGGCGATCCGCGACGGCGTCATGGTCTTCGAGGAGCTGGAGTCCCACGCGGCCACCGTCGGCGGCGAGCGGCTGATCGCCGTCCTCGACGCGATACCCGGCCTCGTACGCTTCCACCACAAGTCACTGCTCGGGGCCCTGACCCCGGTCTGGCCCGTCCCGCCGGGCGGAGCCACCGGAGCCTGACGACGCGGCCGTGATGGTGGCGCGCATCGGACCGTCGGGGCGGACCGTGAGGCCGAAGACGGGGGAGGTCGGCGCGGCGTGGAAGGAGGGGACGAAGGCGGGCAGCAGGTGTTCCAGGAGCACGGCCATCTCCCGCACGGCGAACTGCGCGCCCAGGCAGGCCCGCGCACCGATGCCGTACGGGTAGTACGCGCCGTGCCGGGACACGCGGCGGCCTTCGTCGGCGGCGGTGAACCGCTCGGGGTCGAAGCGCTCGGGCTCGGGCCACAGCTCCGGGTCGCGGTGGGTGAGGTACGGGCAGACGAAGATGTCGGTACCGGCCTCGACACGGTAGCCGGCGAGGGTGTCGTCCTCGGTGGCGTGACGGGGGATCAGCCACGCGGGCGGATACAGCCGCAGGGTCTCCGAGGCCAGAGACCGCAAGGCCGTCTCGCGTCCGGGCGAGCCGGCGGCTCCCGCGTCCAGCGCCCGGCGGCGGGCCTCGGGGTGGCGGTCGAGCAGCAGATACAGCCACGACAGGGTGTTGGCCGTGGTCTCATGACCGGCGGCGAGCAGGGTGACCAGCTCATCGCGGATCAGCTGATCGGTGTATTCGGGCCGGGTCTCCCCCGCCTCCACCAGCACACGCAGCAGAGCGGGGCCCTCCGGGCCCGCCTCTCCCCGGCGGGCGGCGGCGATGGCGTGTTCGGCGACGGCGTCGATCCTGGCGAGGTCCGCGGCCACGGTGGCGCGCAGTTCCGCCACGTCGGCCGATGCCGAAGGGGTGGCCGGAAGGGCGGCTCCCACCGCGTGGACGGCGCCGAGTTCACGGTTCGTGGCCTCGTCGAGGGGATGGCCGGTGAGGGAGCGCCAGATGGTGTCCAGGGCGAAGAAGCGCATGTCCGCACCGACGTCGGTCGGCGTGCCGGTGCGGGCGCACTCCGCCCAGCGGTCGGCGGTGCGGCGCGCCGCGCCGACGATCCGCTGCTCGTAGCGGCGGATCCCGGCCCCGGTGAACTCGGCCTGCAGCAGGCGCCGCTGGCGCTTCCACGGTTCCCCGGTGGCCGCGAGCACACCGTCCCCGACGAGTACGCGGGCCCGGTGGGAACGCTTGACGTAACGGTCGGGGTGGAGGGCCAGAACGTGCTGGACCGCCCCCGGGTCGGTGACCAGCACCGTGGGGCGCGGCCCGAGTCGTACCGCACTGACCCCGCCGAGCTCACGCGCCAGGGCCAGCAGGTCGACCACGGCCCCCGAGGACGCGCGCCACCGGGCGAGGGCCGCCGGATCGAGCTCCGGGGGCAGCGGCACGGCACCGGGCCCGGATGACGGGACGGGGACGCCTTGCGGGGCTGTGGTGGCCAATGCGCTCTCCTGCTCGATGGCTGCGTGCGCGAACACGGGACACTGCATGGGACGAGCGGACCTCGGTCGAGGATGTCCTCGGACGTCCGAGGACGTTCCGCCCGGCTTCCCCGGCAAGCTACTACCCACCCGCCGTAAGAACCGCGCCGCGCCACGAGTTGAGCCCCACGGACCCGGAACCGGGGGCGTACGCCGGTGCGTGTGCTGCCCGGCACGCGCATTCCGCGGTTCCGGGTCCGGCACCCTCACTCCTCCGGCAGCACTCCGGGGCGGAACTTCTCGACGCCGACGACACGGTGGACGTGGCGCGGCTCGATGTAGACCGCCACCCGTACCTCACCGGGGATCAGCCAGGGGAACGTCTCGGTGCCGAGGTACTTCTGCGCGAGACGGTCCATGACACGCACGGCCGGCTCTCCCTCGACGAAGCGGACGGCGTGTCCCCGGATCTCCACCCGGTGATACGGGTTCTCGGTGTCCATACAGCACAGGGACACCCGGGGGTCACGCCGCAGGTTCTCCTCCTTGACCCGGCCGGCCGAGGTGTTGATCACTATCAGACCGTCGTCAAGCTCGGCCCACATCGGTGTCAACTGCGGTGACCCGTCCGGATTCAGGGTGGCCACCTGCCAGAACCTCGGTTCGTCGAGCCAGGCTCGGGTGGTCTCGTCCAGTGTGGCAGCCATGGGGTCGCGCTCCTCATTCGTGGGCCCAACGGTCCAACGCACAGACCGTTTCCGGCATCCCGGACCCTGTGTGATCCAGGACGTGGTCACCCTATGCGACCTGCTGGTTTGGCGATAAAGCCACGGTGCTGCCGCGCTGTTCGGGTCGTGCGGCGGCCACGAGGCACAACGCCTCCGCGCCCTGCCGGCCCCCTTCGGCCGGGACCGGTTCCGCCTGCCTCGGGGCCCGAAGGGGACGCCGGGACCCTGGCTCACGCCAGACCTCCGGTCGCAATTCGTTTGCGTTAGGCTGGATAGATGAGTCCTCGAGCCACCGCGCGCCCCGGTGGGCGCAGCGCCCGTGTCCAGCAGTCCGTGCACCAGGCCGTGCGCGACCTGGAGGCCGAGCAGGGCCGTGAGGCGCTCACCGTGCCGCTGATCGCCGCCCGCGCGGGAGTCACCCCGTCCACGATCTACCGGCGCTGGGGCGATCTGCGGGAGCTGCTGTCCGACGTGGCCGTGGAACGGCTGCGCCCCGACACTCCGCCGGCCGATCACGGAAGTCTGCGGGCGGATCTCGAGGCGTGGACCGAGCAGTTCGCGGAGGAGATGTCCTCGCCGGTGGGGCGCGTCTACATCCGCGACGCGCTGTTGGGCGACCCGGAGCAGGGCAACGCCGCCCGCTGTTCGGACTACGCGGTGGAGCAGCTGAAGGCCATCGGCGTTCGCGCCGCCGGACGGGGTGAGGCGGTTCCCGAGGTGGAAACACTGCTGGACGTCGTCGTGGCGCCGTTGATGTACCGCATCCTGTTCCGCCCCTCGGATCTGTCGGCCGCCTACACCGACCGTCTGGTGCGGGCGGCGCTCGACCGGCCCTGACGCACCTCCGCGATCCCTAAAAGCGAATCGTTTGCTTTAGCGGCTACGGCCGGGCTATGGTGCTTATGGCAAACACTTAGCCTTAAGCCTTCGGAAGTGCCATGTCTCTTGCCGCAGCCCGGCCGTCCTGCCCCCGTCCTCACTCCCACCCGCACCCCCGCGCCCGCCGGCCCCTCGGCCGGAGTGCCGCCTTCGCCCTCCACGCGTCCGTTCTCGTCGGCCTGTTGGCCGCCTCCAGCGCACCGACCCCGCTGTACGCCCTCTACCAGGCCGCATGGCAGTTGTCCGCCCTCACCGTCACCGTCGTCTTCAGCGCCTACGCGCTCGCCCTGCTCATGGCGCTGCTGACGGCCGGGACGCTCTCGGACCACCTCGGCCGCCGCCCGGTGCTCGCCGGGGCGCTGCTCGCCGAGGCCGCCGCCATGGCCGCGCTCGCCACCGCACAGGGATCGGCGGCGCTCATAGCGGCCCGTGTCCTCCAGGGGCTGGCCACGGGTGTGGCCACCGGCGCCGCGGGAGCCGCCCTGCTCGACTTCGAGGACCCCGGCCACCCCGGCAGGGCCGCACTCGCCAACAGCCTCACCCCCGTCTCCGGTATGGCGGCCGGGGTACTGGCCGCGACGGCGCTCGTGCGGTGGTTCCCCGCCCCCACGCACACCGTCTACGTCCTGCTGCTCCTGCTGTTCGTCGTGCAGGCCGCCGCCGTCACCCGCACCGCCGAGACCGCCGGGCCGCGCCCGGGCGCATGGCGCTCGCTGCGCCCCCGCGTCGTCGTCGCGGCGGCCTCCCGCCGGGCCTTCCTGGTCACCGCACCCGGTGTCATCGCCGCCTGGGCGCTCGGCGGTTTCTACTCCTCGCTCGGCCCCTCTCTGGCGCGCCTGGTCTCCCCGCAGCTCTCACGTTCCACCGCCGGTCTGGTCTTCTTCGCCCTGACCGCGGGCGCCGCCGTCGCCATCGTCGCCGTACGGGCCCTGCCCGCCCGGGCGGTGAGCGTCGCGGGTGCGGCGGCCCTGGTCCCCGCGGCCCTGCTGACGCTGAGCGCCCCGTATCTGCACAGTCTGTCCGCGCTGTTCACCGGCACCGTCCTGGCGGGCGCCGCCTTCGGTGCCGTCGCCCAGGGCGCCCTGCGGCTGCTGCTGCCCCCGGCCGCCCCCGGCGAGCGGGCCGGAACCCTCACCGCGTACTACGTCCTCAGCTACCTGGCCATGAGCGTGCCCGCGGTCATCGCCGGGCTGCTGACCAACCACTACGGCCTCCGGATGGCCGTATCCCTCTACACCGGCACCGCTGTCCTCCTGGCCCTGACCGCCGTCGCCACCCTCCTCACCGCCGGCACCCGGAGCCCCGCCACCCGCTGACACCCGCCGGGCCCCGCCCCATCCCCTTCCTGCCCGGCCCGCCCCGGCCACCGACCGCTCACCCGACCGCTCACCGGACGAGAAAGGCCCCGCCCATGAACGCGACCGCCGCCACCCACACCGCCACCACCCCGTCGTGGAGCCTCGGCGGCATCGAGGTGCACCGCGTCGACGAGATCGAGCTGCCCCGGCAGACCGGTCCGTGGCTGCTTCCCGAGGCCACCGGGGAGCTCATGGACGAGGCGCCCTGGCTGCGGCCCGCGTTCGCCGACGCCGACGTACCACGGCTGGCCAGCCACGCCTTCGCCGTCGAGGCCGGCGGGACGCGCATCGTCGTCGACACCGGGATCGGCAACGACAAGGTCCGCGCCAACCCCGCCTGGAACGGCCTGGACACCGACTTCCTGGAGCGCCTCACCGCCATCGGCTTCGCGCCGGACTCCGTGGACATGGTGATCACCACCCATCTGCACACCGACCACGTCGGCTGGAACACCCGTCTGAACGACGGCAGTTGGGAGCCCGCCTTCCCGCGCGCCCGCTACCTCGTCAGCCGCACCGAATGGGATTACTGGGCCTCCGTCGAGATGGACGAGGCGCGCGCCCAGATGTTCCGCGACTCCGTCCACCCCGTCCGCGACAACGGGCAGTACGGCCTGGTCGACGTCACCGGCCGGGGACACGAGGTGGCCGATGGCATCCGGCTGCGTCCCGCTCCCGGTCACACCCCCGGACAGATCACCGTGGAACTGCGCGGTACCGACCGCTCAGCCGTGATCACCGGTGACAGCGTCCACCACCCCGTTCAGCTGGCCCACCCCCAGGTGACCAGCTGCGTGGACATCGACCCCCGCCAGGCGGTGCGCACCCGCCACGATCTGCTGTCCGGCCTCGCCGGTACGGACGGACTGCTGCTCGGCACCCACTTCCCGCACCCCACCGCGGGACGTGTCCACGCCCACGACGGACGCTTCCGCCTGCTGCCCGAACCCCCCACCACTGTGTCCTAGGTGTTGCGGGGCAGGACCTTGTTGACGCCGTCGGAGGTCCGGATAGCGCGGGCGTGTTTGACGTAGGGGCCGGTGAGACTGGTTTCGATGTGCAGTACGCCTTCGACGTCGGCCAGTGTGGAGCGCACATAGGTGTACAGGTCGTGGACCGTCCTGGCGGCAACTGCCGCGTAGAGGTTGGTCGGCCCGGTGACAGCGGCGACGAACGTGGTTGGTTCGTGCTGAGCTAGTTCTTCTCCGGCGTTGTGGAGGTGCCTGGGGCTGACGTCCAGGTACAGCGTCGCGCCGATGGGGTAGCCCAGCTGGACTGGATCAAGGTCGCGGTCAAGACGGATCGCACCGGAGGACAACAGGGCATCGAGGCGTCGTCGTACCGTCGATTCGGCCTGTCCCGTCGCAGCGGCGAGGCGGGCGGAGGACTGCCTCGCATCCTGGCTGAGCACGGTGAGCAGGGCATGGTCCTCACCCTTCAGCCGAGGGGTGCTCCTGCATGGTTCGTCCTCGTGCGGCGCACCGGCACGGATCCCCTTGCGCTGCTCGTCAGTGAGCTGGTTGGGGAAGCCCTCCCAGTCGGCATGGCCTGGCGTGCGGAAGTGGTGGAGCACCTCGTAAGCCGTGACGGCGGTGACTCGTCCCGACTGGGGAAGCTGTTCGAGCAACAGGTGGTTGCGTTGCGGTGTGGAAGCGGCGCGTACTCCGCAGAGAACCTCCCCGCCGGCCCCTGCGGTCCTGATCCAGGCGACGTCGTCGCGTCGGGCGAGCGCGTCGGCGAGGCGGGGGCCGGCCCCGGGTCGAACGTTCAGTCTCAGCAGTTGACCCTTGTCGTCCTCACGTGGTGCCGGCATGGCCACCACTCGGACGACTCCGCGTTCGACCAAGGCTCGATAACGCCGCGCGACGGTGTGCTCGCTGGCCCCCAGGGGGGTGGCGAGCTGGCGAAGCGCGATCCGCCCGTTCACACCGAGAGCGTGCAGAACCTGGTGGTCGAGCCGATCCACAGACATGCCCCTTTGAACATCTTTACGCAGTACACGCCTACTGGTGCTAGTTCCGCTCGGGCTGAGCCGAGAAGCCGACCATACTGCCCGGAGCCCATCGAACCTGGGCGCATGACTACTGACAGCGATGCCGCGTGGATTCCGGCCCGTGCCGAACCCGAAGCATGGAAACGACGGATCGCCCTGGGCGGGCTTCTGCTCGCCGAGGCGATGAACCTGCTGGATGCGAGTATCACGACCGTCACTGCGCCAGTAATCCGTGCAGACCTCGGCGGATCACCGGCGAGCGTTCAATGGATTGCTGCGGCCTACACGCTCCCCTTCGCCATTGCCTTGATCCCCGGTGGCCGTCTGGGTGACATCCTCGGCCGCCGCCGGGTGCTCGTGGCCGGCATGCTCGGCTTCCTCGCCTCGTCCCTCATATGCGCCGCCGCGCCGAGCATGTTCGTGCTGCTGTTGGCACGTGGTGTCCAGGGCGTGTCCGCCGGGCTTGTCATTCCCCAGACCATCGGTCTCATCAAAGCGGCATTCCGCGGCCCGGCACTCGGCAAGGCTCTGGGCCTGGTGGGCCCCGTGATGGGCTTGACTGCGGTGGCCGGGCCAGTGCTCGGTGGGATGCTGACCCATGCCGATCTCGCCGGTCTGTCATGGCGTGCCGTCTTCCTGATCAACGTGCCGCTTGGCGCAATTGTGCTGGCCAGCGCCTGCTTCCTTGTCGAGGACCGGGCTGCACGCAGGCCCGGACTCGACCTCGCGGGAGTCTTGCTGAGCGCGGCCGTCGCTGCCGCGATCACCGTGCCCACGATCAACGACTCGATGCCTCGGTGGCTGACCACACTCTTCGCCGGCGCAGGTCTCGGTGGAGGAGTCGCGTTGATCGCCCATGTGCGACGGCTGGGCAAGAAAGGGCGAGACCCCGTCATCGAACCCAGCCTCTTCCGCGACCGAGGGTTCCCGTCCGCGCTCGCGACGAGCACCGTGTACTTCGCCGCCTCCACCGGGTTGGTGTTCACGGTGGTCCTCTACGTGCAAAACGGCCTGCACGGCTCGGTGCTGATGGCGAGCCTGACCGTGCTGCCGTTCTCCGTCGGACTTGCCATCTCCTCTCTGATCGCAGGTCAGAAACTGCTGCCCAGGACGGGGCCCACACTCATGTTCCCCGGCATCGGTCTCCTGGCACTCGGTTGCTTGAGCGGGGTCTTCGCCTGCGGCGTTGCCCCCGAATCCGCGGTGGCCTCCGTGTGGGTCCCGGCCTCACTGGCCGTGGCCGGACTCGGCGGCGGACTCCTCACCGTGCCGTTCTTCACCACGGCCCTCTCACGCGTCGAACCGCATGAGACCGGATCGGCCGCCGGCCTGCTCAACAGCGTCCAGCAACTGGGCGGAACACTTGGCGTGGCTCTGCTCGGCACGACATACCTGAACCACGGCAGCAGCCCGGGCCGTGCGCTCGCCCTCGTCTTCACCGCCTGCCTCGGCCAGGCGCTCCTCCTCGTTCTCACCGTGACAGGCATGCTGCGCGCCAAGCCTGGGGGAGCTGCCCGATGACGCACCCCAATGCACCGCTGACGGTCCAGGGCAGGCGACGACTGGTGGAGCGCTGCCAGACTCGCCCGATCGCACATGTTGCCGCGGAGATGGGGATCTCACGCGCATGCGCGTCGAAATGGGTCAACCGGTGGCGGCGGCACGGCGAAATCGGCCTGCTGGACCGGTCCTCGACTCCGCACGCAAGCCCGAACGCGACCCCGCCCGAGATCATCGCTGAGATAGAGGCCTGGCGCCGCGGGCACAAGTGGTCCGCCCAGCGGATCACCCACGAGTTGGCCGCGGCCGGATTCAGCATCAACCGCCGCACCGTGACCCGGCACCTGGCACGGCTCGGACTGAGTCACCGCCGGGACCTCGACCCGTCCGGCGAGTCCAACCGGGAAATTCGCAAGATTACTGCCCGTTGGCCGGGCCACATGGTGCACCTCGATGTGAAGAAGGTCGGACGGATCCCCGACGGCGGCGGATGGCGCGTCCACGGCCGCGGCTGCGACCAGGTGAAGACCGTCGACCGCGCCAAGAGCGTCGGCGCCAACCGCGGCTATGTCTACCTGCACTCGATCGTCGACGGTTTCTCCCGACTTGCCTATACCGAGCCGCTCAACGACGAGAAGGGCGGGACCGCAGCTGCGTTCCTGGCCCGTGCCAAGGTCTGGCTCGCTGCCCACGGCATCAGCCACATCCACCGCGTCGTCACTGACAACGGAGCGTGTTATCGCTCCGGCGACTTTGCCCGCGTCGTCGGCGATCGATCTCGCCATAAGAGGACCAAGCCCTACACCCCACGTCATAACGGGAAGGTGGAGCGCTACCAGCGCATCCTGGCCGAAGAGCTGCTCTACGCCCGTGAATTCGCCAACGAGGAAGAACGCTCAGCCGCGATCAGAGTTTGGAACATCCACTACAACTATCACCGTCCACATGGCACCGCAGGCGGTCGCCCTCCAGCGTCTCGCCACAAGACCGGCGTCACCAACGTCCGGCCCTCATACACCTAGGCCCGCCCCCCGCCTCCGCAGAGCCCCGTCTCCCACGCCCAGGCGGCGATCTCGACGCGGTTGCGCGCCGCCAGCTTCCGCTGGACGTTGGCGAGGTGGGTCTTGACCGTGGACAGCGTCACGTAGAGCTCCGCGGCCGCTTCCTCATTGGTACGGCCGCGGGCGACGAGACGGACGACATCCCGTTCGCGCTGGGTCAGCGGCTCCGCGGGCCGGGCCGGACCGGAACCCGCACCGGCGCCGACCGCACCGCGCGCCGGGGGTCCGGCGGGCCGCTCACGGGACGGGGCCATGTGCGAGAGCAGCCGGACGGTGATCGACGGTGAGATCAGGGAGTTGCCGGTGGCCGCGGCCCGCACGGCCTCCGTCAGCAGCCCGGGCGCCCCGTCCTTGAGGAGGAATCCGCAGGCGCCGTTGCGCAGCGCGGTGTAGACGTACTCGTCGAGGTCGAAGGTGGTGGCGATCAGCACGTTCATCGGATCCGGCACACCGGGGCCCGCGAGCTGACGGGTGACCTCGAGGCCGTCCAGCTTCGGCATCCGGATGTCGACCAGGCAGACATCGGGTCGCAGACGCCGCGCCTCCTCGACGGCCGCCGCCCCGTCGGCGGTCTCCGCCACGACCTCGATGTCCGGCTGGGAGCCCAGGATCATGCGGAAGGCGGCGCGGAGCATGGGCTGGTCGTCGGCGATGAGGACACGAATCGTCATGGAGGACATGATCCCAAGGGAACGCCCCGCGGTCAGTACAGGGGCGCGGCCCGTGCGGGGCCGCAGTCCGTTACGAGGCCGAGGTCAGTACGAGGGCAGGGTGTCCAGCGGAAGGACCGCGTGGACGCACCAGCCACCACCCGGCCGCGCCCCCGCGCTGATCCGCCCGCCGATCCCCTCGACCCGCTCGGCGAGACCGACGAGACCGTATCCCCCGCCGACCGCGCCCTCGCCACGCGCCGCCGGCTGCCCCGGATGCGTGCCCTGGCCCCCGTGGCGGCCGTCGTCCGTCACGGACACCTCCAGACGGTCCGGCCGCTCGGGGTGCGGCACGACCCGCACCTCGACGCATGACATCCCCGCCGCGTGCTTGCGCGCGTTG
Source organism: Streptomyces sp. NPDC045899 (assembly GCF_056431485.1). Lineage (NCBI taxonomy): Bacteria > Bacillati > Actinomycetota > Actinomycetes > Kitasatosporales > Streptomycetaceae > Streptomyces > Streptomyces sp. NPDC045899. Next base: position 143,324 of record NZ_JBWKKP010000010.1, on the reverse strand, counting down.
GTCAACGACTCCTGTACGACGCTGTAGACCGTGGCGGCGACCTCGGGTGGCACCGGCCGGTCGGTCAGGGAGGGGTCGACGGTCAGCGTCGCGGGCGGCCCCGCCACGGAGAACTTCTCCGTGAGCGTGCGCAGCCCGCCCAGGTGTCCCGCCGGGCGGGTCGCCGCGGGGGCCGTGGGAGCCACGGGATCCCGCAGGACGGAGACCATCGCGCGCATCGATCCCAGCGCCTGGGCCCCGGCCTGCTCGATCTGGGCCAGCATCCGGTCCAGGTCCTCCGGGCTCTGGGTGTGGCCGGCGTCCGCCGTGAAGCGCGCGGCCTTGGTCTGGGCGACGATCGCCGTGACGTGGTGGGCGACGAAGTCGTGCAGTTCCCGTGCGTACTCCAGGCGTTGGGCCTGGCGGACCGTGTCGATCTCGCGCGCCCGCACGGTGTCGCGCAGACGCAGCGCCAGTCCGAGGACCACCATGAACGGCACGACACAGACGGCGATGAGCGAGATGAACAGATAGAGGTGGTCGTCCCAGGCCTCGATACGCAGCGGAAGGATCACCGCCGCGCAGGAGGCCGCCGCCGACAGTCCGATGGCCTCCAGGGGCCTGCTGCGGCGCACCGCACGGGTGACCACCAGCAGCAGCACACCCAGTTCCACCATCCCGGGTGTGTTCTCGGGGCGTTGCGTGAGCTGGGTCTGGGTGATCGACAGAGCGCAGGACGCCACGACGGCGGCCAGGGCGTACTGCCGGAACCAGCGCTTGGGCGCGAAGAGCGCGAGGAGCGACAGCGCCCCGGTGACGACCGTCGCCGCCGCCACGGCGGGGTGGGGCGCGTTGCGGCCCTCCATCACCACGAGGGCGAACAGTCCCGCACCGACCAGGCAGATAAGGGCTCGCTGGATGAGGGAGCGTGCCCGGAACGCGGCAATCATGCAGGTCACGCTACGGCAGTCGGTTCCTTTCACACCTCGGCCGTTCGGCCGAGGCGGGCGGCTCGCCCTTCGGCTTTCCGGTGGATCCGGGGGAGGGCCGCGGCCCGGCAGCATCGGAACCGGTCCGAGGGGACGGCCGCGGACCCTCCCGAGAACCATCCCGAGAAACCGATGTCACGCAGGAGCGATGTGCGATGAGCCAGCGATGGGACGCCCCCGCGTCCTCCCCCACGATCGGCACGGTGGTCGCCGAGGGCCGCCACCTGACCAAGGTCTACGGCGAGGGCGACACCGCGGTGACGGCGCTCGCCGGTGTATCGGCCCGGTTCGTCTCCGGCGAGTTCACCGCGATCATGGGCCCTTCGGGCTCGGGCAAGTCCACGTTCATGCACTGCCTCGCCGGACTCGACACCCCCACGTCCGGCAGTGCGCGGATCGGCGACACCGATCTCGGCTCGCTCAACGAGTCCCGGCTCACCAGGCTGCGGCGTGAGCGGATCGGTTTCGTCTTCCAGTCGTTCAACCTGATGCCCACGCTCACGGCGCTGGAGAACATCACCCTCCCCTGCGACCTGGCCGGGATCACCCCCGACCCGGCGTGGCTGCGGGAACTCGTCGGCACCCTGGGCCTGGCCGACCGGCTCGGACACCGTCCGGACCAGCTCTCCGGAGGCCAGCAGCAGCGGGTGGCCTGCGCCCGGGCGCTCGCGTCGCGACCCGCGGTCGTCTTCGCCGACGAACCCACCGGCAATCTCGACTCCCGGGCGGGCGCACAGGTCCTGTCGTTCCTGCAGATGTCCGCGACGGTGTTCGGGCAGACGGTCGTGATGGTCACCCATGACCCGGTCGCGGCCGCCTACGCCGGCCGGGCGCTCTTCCTGGCCGACGGACGGCTCGTGCACGAGATGGCGCACCCCAGCGCGGCCGGGGTGCTGGAGCAGATGAAGGCGTTCGACGCCGGGCAGCAGGCAGCCCGATGAGCGGCGGCCGCACCCATCCCTCGTCCCGGAGGTTCGCCATGCTCCGTACCGCCCTGCGCACCCTGCGCTCGCATCGCCTCCGGTTCGCACTGCCCGCACTCGCCGTGGTGCTCGGTGTCGCCTTCGTCACCGGTTCCCTGATCTACGGCGACTCCGTCTCCTCCGCCGTCGCCGAGGCCCGGGCCCGCTCCCAGCCGGATGTGTCCGTCGCGGTGCGGCCCACGGATGCCACCTTGCAGTCCGCACAGGATTCCTCCGCCGCACCACCCCGTCTCGACGCGGCGCTGCTGAAGCGGCTCCGTGGTGTGCCGGGAGCCGTCTCGGCGCGTGGCACGGCCGAGGGCCGGTCGTTCCTGGCGGGATCGGACGGCGAACTCATCGGTGATCTGTACGAGTCCGCGGGTGTCAACTACGTCCCGGGCCCGGGGGGCGAGGATCCGCGCTACCCCCTCACCGCCGGACGCGGTCCGCGCGCCACCGGGGAGATCGCCATCGACGAGGCGGCGGCCGAGCGCGCCGGAAAGCAGGTCGGCGACAGGGTCCGGATCGTCGTCGACGGTACGGCCCGCGACGCCCGTGTCGTCGGTGTCCTCACCGCCGAGGACAGCCGTCTCGCCTCCGGCGGTACGCTCACCGCGTTCGACGGCGCCACCGCGCTGCGGCAGTTCGCCCCCGACCAGGGCGGCTACACATCGATCACGCTGACCGCCGCCGAGGGCACCTCGGAAGCCCAACTCGCCCAGCAGGTACGGAAGGTGCTACCGGACGGGATCGAGGCCGTCACGGCCGCGCAACTGCGCGACGAGGCCACGGCCGGCTCCGACGACAAACTCACCGACGTGCTGCTGAGCTTCGCCGGTATCGCCCTGTTCGTCTCCACCTTCCTCGTCGCCAACACCTTCACCATGCTGAGCGCCGCCCGTGCCCGTGAACACGCCCTGCTCCGTGCCGTCGGGGCCACCCGCCGGTATGTGATGCGCCAGGTGCTGACCGAGGCGGCGATCGTCGGGGCGGTCGCGTCGGTCGTGGGCTATGCCCTGGGCATCGGTGTCGCGGCACTGCTCAACACCCTGTTCGGGGCGACGAGCGGCACCACCGCCCCCTTGCGGATCGTCCAGCTCACTCCCGTACTGGCGGCGTTCGGCGTCGGCATCGCCATCACCCTGCTCGCGGCCTATGTGCCGGCCCGTCGGGCGGCCGCCGTCTCCCCCGTGGCGGCGCTGCGCACGAGCCGCCCGCCCACACCCGCGTCACTTCGTCGCCGCGGCATCATCGGCGCGACCGTCACCGGGCTCGGTGTGGTTCTGCTCTGGGCGGCCGGCGGGGACGAGAACCTGCTCTACACCGCCGCACCGGTGCTCCTCATCGGCCTGATCGTCCTCAGCCCGCTCATCGCCCTCGGTGTCACCGGTCTGCTCCGCGCACCGCTGCGGCGGCTGGCGGGTATCCGCGGCAAGCTGGCGGTGGAGAACGCCCGCCGCAATCCGCGGCGTACGGCGGCCACCGCCGCGACCCTCATGATCGGTCTCGCGATGGTCACCGCGGTCACGGTCGCCGTGGCGTCGATCAGCCGGATGGACGAGGAGGAGGCCGACGCGGCCATGGCCTCGGATCTGCGGATCACGGCCGTGGCCTTCGGGCAGGTCGGGGCCGATGTCGCCGACCGTGTGGCACACCTCCCGGACGCCGCGGCCGTCAGCGCCGTCGTCAACACCGATCTGCACATCTCCGACGAGGACATGCTCCCCGTGACGGCCGTGTCCCCCGGCACGGTGGAGCGCCTGGCCCCCATCACGCTCCGCAAGGGTTCGCTGGAGCGGCTCGACCGCGGTATCGCCGTCGAGGAACAGACCGCGACGGCACGCCATTTGACGCTCGGGAGCCGTGTCACGGGCACTCTCGCCGGTACCGACCGGAAGTCCTCCCTCCCGGTCGTCGCCATCTACGAGGGGGAGGACTTCGCCTCCGCGCTCGTCTCGGCTACGCGGCTGCCACCGCACGCCACCGACGGTGACCAGGCGCGTATCGCCGAGGTCATGGCCGACGCCGACCCCGGCCGTACCGCGGCCCTCCAGCGCGACATCCGGCACACGCTCGACAATCCCGCGCTGCTGGTGCAGGACCGTGCCGAGGTGCGGAAGGCGGCGAGCGACGACACGGCCGAGTTCCTGAACATCATGTACGCCATGCTCAGCGTCACCGTCCTGATCGGTGCCCTGGGCGTGGTCAACACCATGGGCATGGCCGTCTCCGAACGCGTCCGGGAGATCGGCATGTTGCGCGCCCTCGGACTCGACCGCAAGCGGCTCGCCTCCATCCTGCGCATCGAGTCGGTGACCATCTCCCTGCTCGGATCGGCGCTCGGGCTCATGGCGGGCGCTGCGATCGGAGCGGCCGCCGTCCTCACCCAGCCCAGCGTCCCACTGGTCATCCCCTGGGACCGGGCGGCCCTGTGCTTCGCCGCGACGGCCGCGATCGGTGTCCTCGCCTCGTTGTGGCCGGGACGGCAGGCGATGGCGGTCCCGATGCTGAAGGCGATGGGCACGGACACGGAGTAGGAACGGCACAGGAAGCGACACCAGGGCCGGGTACGGCGCGGTTCCCGCGCCGTACCCGGCCCTCGTGCACCGCATGGGCAACCGATCGGACCGTCGGCCGGGACTCACCGCGTTCGTCCCACGGGGCTGGGCGGCATAAGGTGAGGCCATGTCGTGGCAGACGTCGACCGGCAACCCTTATGGCGCGATACCCGGTCCGGGGAACGGAGCGGCGCATCCCGCGTCCGTCCAGCCGTTGCCCGGCTACCCCCTCCGGCCGCGTCCCTCCCCGGTGTCGACGGACGAGCCCGGCGGTGCCTTCCCGTATGCGGCGCCCCAGCAACCCGTCTGCCAGGTGTGCGCGGGAGCACCCGCCGCCAGGATGGCGGTCCGGCACCACCAGGGGCTCATCGTCTTCGTGCTGTTCCGGAAACGGGCAGGCCGCTTCTGCCAGGTCTGCGGCACCGCGGTGCTCCGCCAGGGAATGACCAGGACGCTGTGGCAGGGCTGGTGGAACCCGCTGTCCGCGCTGCTTTTCAACCCCCTCACGCTCCTTCTGAATCTGCGGGTCCGCGCCACTCTCAACAGCCTGTCCGAGCCCGGGGACGACCTGTCCGGAACCAGGTTGTCCCCCGGCAAGCCCCTGCTGCGCCGTCCGATGGCACTCATCGGGCTCATGCCCGCGCTGGGTGTGCTGTGTTTTCTCGTCCTGCTCGCCGTCGACATCGTGCGCACCTCGTAACGCCCGCGACCCACGAGGGATCGAGCCCCGCGGGAGACGAACCGACGTGCTCGATAGGATCGTTGCTCATGGTCATCGGGGAGAGCACCGCGAATGGTCCGGCCGGGAGCCAGACGGAGTCATCGGCGCCGTGGCGCGCTCCGAGCGTGGTGGAACGCGAGCTCCACGAGGCCAGGACACATGGCGACTGGTCCGCGTTCTTCGACGTGCTGGCCGGTGCCGATCTCTTCGTCGCCGACTCCGCGGCCCGGATCCGGTCCGATCCGGGGACCATCGGGACCACCCCCTACTGGTACTCCGCGATCCGGGCGAACTGCCTCCCGCTCCTCACCGAGGGCATGCTGCCCCCTCCCGACCCGGACACCGTCTTCGAGCGCGCGAGCCTCGGCTGGCTGGCCGACACCTGGCGGAACCACGACGACTCGCCCTGGGTGGTGATCAACCCTGGCAGCCCCTGCGAGGTGTTCTTCCCCGTCACCCCGCACCATCGCGCCCTGTGGCGCCGGCACGTCGAGCGGGTGAACAAGGACCGCGGCCCTTCCCACCACCGCTTGCGGCTCAGGGCACTCGAGGTGGGCGGAGTGGCGTCGGGGCCGGTGGCCCACGGCCTGGCACTGGCCGCACTGATGATGGTGAACAACGGCGAGCTGTGGAACAACGTGGCGTACCACGGCGACGGCTACTCCGATCAGAAGAACCGCCTCGAGGAGTGGTGGGGCATCACCAGTCGCGCGGAATGGCAGCGGTCACAGGAACGACTGCTCACCGCAGACATGGTGGACGGCACCGCCGGGGACTTCGTCCTCGGTGTCCGCCGCACCCTGGCCCTGGACTTCGGCGGCCGGGTCGAGGTGACCCACTGGCGGCAGGCGGCCGAGCGCGTGGTGCGGCAGGACGCCGGGGACGATGCCGAGGTGTCGGCCCGCGTGGCGGCCGTGCGGCGGATCATCGGCCGCATCGTCCGCTACGAGGAACGGTTCCGTGCGGACGGAGTTCTGGAGAGCGAGAAGTTCATCACCTCCGTGGAGGCGTGGGACCACGGCCGGGCCGCGGCCATGGCCCGCTGGGGCCTCGCGGCACGCTACTGCGACCAGCAGGAGGCCGAGCGGGCCCTCGTCCGCGCCGGCCGGGTCAGCCGGATCGCCTACCGCTCGTGGGAGGACTTCGCCGCGGCCTTCATCCTCGGCCGCTGTCTCCACTTCGACGAGGAGGAGTTCGGCCACTGGTACACCGATATGTACGAGGCGCACCGCATCCTCATGTCCGATCCGAAGAGCCCCTGGAAGACCGTCCCCTGGAGCTGAGACGAGTCCGGCGGTACACCGCGGTCAGCGGTCCGGGGGCGGCTCGGCAGCGCCGCCCCGAGGCGTTTCGGCTTTGGTGTAGAGGACCTCACGGGCCTGCTCCGCGGCGCGGGTGATGCTCTCGGAGACGAAGTCGACGAAGCGCGCGATGTTCTCCAGGCGGATGGCGGCCGGGGAGCCGTGGCCGAGGATACCGACGCCCTGCCGTGCGACATCGCCGAGTTCGATGATGGACCGGGCACTGGCGATCATCGACTGGTACCACACATCGTCGTCGACGATATAGCGCTCACGGCGGCCTTCGGCACGCTCCCTGCGGACCAGGCCCTGACTCTCCAGGAACGCGATCGACTTGGAGATGGTCGCCGGGCTGACCTCGAGGCGCTGGACGAGTTCGGACGCGGTGAGGCTGCCCGCGTCGGTGGTGTAGAGGCAGACCAGCACCCGGGACATCATCTTGGACAGGCCCGATTGCATGAGGACGGTGGTGAACATCTCCTCGTACGCGCGCACCGCCTCGGTGTCGCGTCCGTGGGCCTGTTGCGATGCCTTCCGTTCCCGGGTCGCGGTCTGCCTGCGGCGGTGGGCGCGCTGTTCGGTGGCCCGGTGCGCGAGGTCGGCGCGGTAGCCGGCGGGGCCACCGTTGCGCATCACCTCGCGCGTGATGGTCGAGGTCGGACGATCGAGACTTCTGGCGATCTCCGCATAGGCGAGGCCGTCGGCCAGCCCCAGCGCGATCCGCTGGCGCTCCTGCTGGGTGAGCCTGCCGCCGGGCATCCGGGCCCCCTTCATGGTCGGTGATGCCTCCAGCATAGCGTTCACCGTCAGCTCATTGCAACGAAGCAGAGGTGTTCGTTGCGTTAGATTTAAAACCATTGCAACGAATTCTCGTCGCTGAGCTGCATACATGCCTCTTGAGTGCAACGACATCGTTGCCGCTTCCGCGAATGCAACGTAGCTTTTCCAATGTCAGAAACACCGGACGACGCCACGCGGAAGCGGCGGAAGCAGGAGAAGACGATGCAGAAGTTCGACACCCCCACCCCGGTCTCGGCCCTCCTCGACATCCCCGCGGGACACATCCGGTTCATCGCCGCCGACCGCGCCGACACCACCGTCGAGATCCTCCCCGCCGACTCCTCCAAGAGCCGCGATGTGAAGGCGGCGGAGCAGACCGAGGTCGTCTACGCCGAGGGTGTGCTGCGGATCGAGGCCGCCGCGGCGAAGAACCGGATCCTCGGCGCCACCGGATCCGTCGAGGTGACGGTCCAGTTGCCCACCGGCTCGCACATAGAGGCGAAGGCGGCCGGCGCGGAACTCCGCGGCGTCGGACGGCTCGGCGATGTCACCTTCGAGGGCGCCCAGGGCTCGGTCAAGCTCGACGAGACCGGAAGCACCCGGCTCGCCCTCCTCGCGGGCGACATCTCGGTCGGCCGGCTGGGCGGCCCCGGTGACATCAGCACCCAGAAGGGCGATCTGCACATCGCCGAGGCCGTGCGCGGCACGGTGACCCTGCGCACCGCACACGGGGACATCTCGGTCGGCGCCGCCGCCGGAGTCTCCGCCTCCCTGGACGCGGGCACCTCCTACGGCCGGATCGACAACACCTTCAGGAACGCCGACGGCGCTCCCGGCCTGAACATCCACGCGACCACCGCCTACGGCGACATCACCGCCCGCAGCCTGTAAGGAACAAGGAGCTCCTCTCATGACCAACCCGGCCATCGCGGCGAACGGGCTGCGCAAGTCCTACGGTGACAAGACCGTCCTCGACGGAATCGACCTGGCCGTACCGGAAGGCACGATCTTCTCCCTGCTCGGCCCGAACGGCGCGGGCAAGACCACCGCCGTCAAGATCCTCTCCACCCTCGTCTCCCCCGGCCCCGCCAGTGGCCGGATCCAGGTCGGCGGCCACGACCTCGCCACCGATCCGCAGTCCGTACGCGCCGCGATCGGTGTCACCGGACAGTTCTCCGCCGTCGACGGGCTGATCACCGGCGAGGAGAACATGCTCCTCATGGCGGATCTGCACCACCTGGCCAGACACGAACGGCTGCGCGTCACCGCCGAGTTGCTGGAGCGCTTCGACCTCACCGAGGCGGCGAGGAAGCCCGCCTCCACCTACTCCGGCGGTATGAAGCGCCGCCTCGACATCGCCATGACCCTGGTCGGCAACCCTCGGATCATCTTCCTCGACGAGCCGACCACCGGCCTCGACCCGCGCTCCCGGCACAACATGTGGCGGATCATCCGCGAGTTGGTCTCCGACGGGGTCACCGTCTTCCTCACCACGCAGTACCTGGAGGAGGCCGACGAACTCGCCGACCGCATCGCCGTGCTCCACGACGGCAGGATCGCCGCCGAGGGCACCGCCGAGGAGCTGAAGCGTCTCGTCCCCGGCGGACACGTCCGGCTCCGATTCACCGATCCGGCCGCGTACCAGAATGCCGCCTCCGCCCTGGGCGAGGCATCCCGCGACGACGAATCCCTCGCGCTGCAGATCCCCAGCGACGGCAGCCAGCGCGAACTGCGCTCCCTCCTCGACTGGCTGGACTCGGCCGGTGTCGAGGCCGACGAACTGACCGTGCGCACCCCCGACCTCGACGATGTCTTCTTCGCCCTGACCGGCGGCACCGGCATCCCCCACCAGCCCGAGGAGGCTGTCCGATGAGCCCGCTCACCCTCGCCGTACGCGACTCCGCCACCATGCTGCGCCGCAACCTCCTGCACGCCCGGCGCTATCCGTCGCTCACCCTGAACCTGCTGCTCACCCCGATCATGCTGTTGCTGCTCTTCGTCTACGTCTTCGGCGACACCATGAGCGCGGGCATCGGCGGCGACGGTCCGGACCGCTCGGAGTACATCGCCTACATCGTTCCGGGCCTGTTGCTGATGACGATCGGGAGCACCGTGGTCGGCACCGCGGTCTCCGTCTCCAACGACATGACCGAAGGCATCATCGCCCGCTTCCGCACGATGGCGATCCACCGCGGTTCGGTGATCCTGGGACACGTCATCGGCAGTGTGCTGCAGTCGGTCATCAGCGTGGTGCTCGTCGGCGGCGTCGCCGTGGCCATAGGGTTCCGCTCCACCGATGCCACCGTCCTGGAATGGCTCGCGGCGTTCGGACTGCTCGTGCTCTTCGCCACGGCGCTCACCTGGATCGCGGTGGGCATGGGGCTGATCAGCCCGAACGCCGAGGCCGCCAGCAACAACGCGATGCCCCTGATCCTGCTGCCGCTCCTGTCCAGCGCCTTCGTCCCCATCGACGCGATGCCGGGCTGGTTCCAGCCCGTCGCCGAGTACCAGCCGTTCACACCCGCCATCGAGACCCTGCGCGGGCTGCTGCTCGGCACCGGGATCGGCCACAACGGATGGCTCGCCGTGGCCTGGTGCCTGGGCCTGGCGGTGCTCGGCTACCTCTGGTCGACCTCGAAGTTCGACGACGACCCGAAGTAACCGTCATGACGGCGCGGGCCACCTCCCGCAACGCGTCCACCCGAGGGCGGCGCACACCGACACCCCGTCGATGTGCGCCGCCCCGTTCGCGTACGACGGACGGACGCTCAGGGCCGGATCATCGACATCAGCAGATCGTGGGTCCCGGCGTCGGCGGCCACCACGAGCCCGCGGCCCTCCCGACCGACCGGGCCACCGTCGATCCCCGTGACGACACAGCCGGCCGCCCGGCACACGGCGATACCGGCGGCGAAGTGCACACTTCCGGAGAGGTCACCGCCATCGGTGACGTACGCGGCGCGCCGACCGGCCGCGACCCAGGCCAACGCCAGTGTCGTGGACACCACCCGCGGCCGGAACCCCTCGATGAACCGCGGGTCGGCCAGCATCTCCACGGCCCGGAATCCGGGTGCGCCGGGAAACGGCGGATCCAGGTTGACGTCCACCAGCCGGGTGGCGGACGTGGGCGCCAGCGCTACGTCGGCCCCCTCGTACCGCATCCAGGCGGTCTCACCCTCCGTGAAGAAGACCTCACCGCTGAACGGGTCGGCCACCGCCGCCGCCCCGTCACGCAGCGCCACGTTCACGGCCACCAGCATGTTGCCGACGGCGTAGTTCAGGGTGCCGCACAGGGGATCCACCAGCCACTCGCGCCCGCCGGCGGCGGCACCCTGCCGTCCGCCCTCCTCACCGAGCACCGTGTCATCGGGCCGGGCCGCGCGGATGACCTCGAGGATGGCCTTCTCGGCGGCCACATCGGCGGCGGTGGCGAAGTCCCCCGCGCCCTTGTCGATACGGGAGAGCGGCCGACCGTACATCCCGCGCGCCACATCCGCCCCGGTACGTGCCGCGGCTATCGCGACCTCGGAATCGTCAAGGCCCGCATATGAGTTGGTCATACCGCGGAGGGTAGCGAACCGACAACCGGAGAGAGGGCCCTCCCCGGGCATCGGGGATCGGGCCCTCTCCTCTCGGTCACCCTCAGCTCAGGACTGGGGGCGGCTTCCGTGGTTGGCGCCGTTCTTGCGCCTGGCCTTCTTCTTGCGACGTCGCTTCGACGACATGTCGTCTCCTTTCCAGGGATGTGTTCGCCGGATCCGCACGATCACATCGCCCTCTGATGGGGTGATCATGTCGCGCGTACCCAGTCCGCCACAGGTCATCCTGGATCGTGAATCACCTCACGCCGTGGAGGCACTCCGCCGACGGGCACGGGATACCGCGGGAACACGCGGAGTAGCCGGCGCCGCGGGCCGGTGGCCCGGGTCTAGGACATCCGGCTCATGGCTTCCCGGGCCAGGTGAACCTCACGGACCCTGTTCCACAGACCGTGGCGTTCGCTCCCGCTCAGATCGTCGAGGGCCAGACCGAAACGGGCGCGGAGCACCGCGAACCACGCCTCGTCGGTGGTCAGCTCATGCTTGCGCCGGCCCTCGCCGTCGATCCGCGTCAGCACGCAGCCGCGCAGTACGTCGACTCCGTGGGCATCGCGCCGGAAGACACAGGCCGTGGCGGCGAAGGGGGACTCCGGAGAGGTGGACAGATACTCATGCTGCGCCATGAAGTCGGCCGGTGACGCGGGCCCGGCCCGGAAGTCCATACCGGGAAACGACCCTTGGGGGTCATGGTCGAAGCGCCATCCTCCGGGTGCGGCCTCCGAGGCGCGGAGGCCGAACGTCATGCCGGCCTGGGAGTACGTTCCTTCGCGGAGTGGCATGGGGGTGTACAGCGCGTCGGCGAGGCCGACATCCGCGAACCAGGTGCGGCCCTCACATACGACGGTCAGTGCGAGGTGGTTGCCCTTCGCGCCCGCCGGTGAGTCCGGCCCCGCCTGGACACCGGCCAGATGCCAGGTGACCCGGTAGCCCAGGCTGGACAGCAGCGCGGCGAACGCCCCGTTGAGGTGGTAGCAGTAGCCACCCCTGCCGCCGAGTATGCGTGTCACCGACTCCCCCGGATCGATGGACGTCGGCCGGCCCAGCTGGATTTCCAGCGTCTCGTACGGGACTCTCTCCACATGCGCCCGGTGCAGGGCGAACAAGGCCGTGGTGGTCGGGCGCCCGGGGCGAGGTACCCGCAGACGCTCGAGGTAGCGAAGGGTCGTCGCGCCGCTCAGCATGGTGGAACACTACGCGACGTGATCGCCTGGGACACCGCGGTGAGCAGGGTCTCGACCTCGGTGCCCCAGCGGGAGCTGATGACCAGGTCGCGGGCGGGGTCGACCCACAGCAGATGGCGGCCGCCGTTGCCGCGGGCGCAGCGGCCGGTGGCCGGGGCACTCGGCCATACCGTGTGGTGGTCGTTGAGCCACCAGGACAGGCCGTAGTCGGGCTTGACCGGGCACGGTGTCCACATCTGTTCGATCCAGCGGGCGGAGACGACGCGGGTGTCACCCCACCGCCCGCCGCTCAGGCACAGATGTCCGATGCGGGCCAGGTCGAGTGCGTCGATCCACAGCCCGCCGCCCCAGTGCGCGCCACCGGAGACCACCGGCACCTCGGTGCCGTCGATGTCCACGAAGGACGTGGCGTAGCCGTGCCAGGACCAGGAGGAGGACGCCCCGATCGGGGTCATCACGCGGTCCCGCAGCACATCCGGCAGCGGGCGGCGGAACAGGGCAGTGAGTGCGAGGGCGGTGAGGTTCACGCGGACGTCGTTGTACGCCCAGCCCTCACCGGGCGGCCCGCCCGCCGACTCGGTGCCCTCACGGGTGCTCTGCGCGTCGGCCGACGTCGGCTTGCCCCACAGCTCGCCCTCCCACTGGCTCGTCTGGTCCAGCAGATGGCGCCAGGTGACCGCCCGCCCGTGGGCGTCGGCGAACTGGGGCACTCCGACGCGGACGGAGACCGGCTCGTCGAGGATCAACTCCCCGTCGTCGTGGGCGATACCGGCCACCAGTGCCAGCACGCTCTTCGTCGCGCTGTAGGCCATCTCCGCACGCGTCGGGTCCCCCCAGGACGCGATCACCGTGCCGCGCCGCACGATGGTGCCGCTCGCGCCACCGCCGTGCAGCAGCGGGCCGATGACGTCCCGGTGGGAGTCGTCGGCCACCTGGGCGGCGAGATAGGACGCCATGTCCCCGACACCCGGCACCGGGCGTGCGGCCTGCTGCCGGGCCGCTTCGGCCACGGCCTCCGCGTCCACGCCGTCCCAGGGGTCCCCGGAACCATCCCTCTCATCCGGGTCCACAAGCGTCCCGACCATTCCCCGCCTCCCCCGCGCCGCGGCTCCTCGGACAAACATCGCGTGGCGCAAGATCATCTTATCGAGTTAATACCCCTGGCTTCTCTGCGCCGACCGGGCGCACCGGCCGCTAGGGTTCCGGAGGATCTGGATGGATTCCTGGATGTTTGCCCCCTCCTCTTCTCTTGCCCGGTGACCGGCATGCCCACCTGCCACCGCCCTTACGAAGGAGAGCTCGCCCGATGACCGTTGATACCAGTCCGGAAGCACAGCCGGAGCCGCACCGGCAGTCCAGTCTGAGCACGGCGGCTGCCCGCAACCTCGCCACCACGACCAAGTCCGCCCCGCAGATGCAGGGGATCACCTCTCGCTGGCTGCTGCGGACACTCCCCTGGGTGGAGGTCAAGGGCGGCACCTACCGGGTGAACCGTCGGCTGAGCTACACCGTCGGCGACGGTCGGATCGAGTTCGTCCAGGACGGCTCGAGCGTCCGGGTGATCCCCCGCGAACTCGGTGAACTGGCCCTGCTGCGCGGCTTCGAGGACGTGGAGGTGCTGACCGCGATCGCCGACCGGTGCGTCCAGCGCGACTTCCGTGCCGGTGAGACGCTGGCCGAACGCGGCGCGCCCGCCGAGCACTTCCACCTGATCGCCCACGGCCGGGTCAGCCAGACCTCCGTCGGCAAGTACGGTGACAAGACGTCCGTGGCCGTACTGGCGGACGGCGACCGGTTCGGGGAGAGCGTCCTGCTGGACGATGACGCCCGGTGGGACTGCACCGCCACCGCCGAGACCTCCGGCACCCTGCTCACCCTGTCCCGCGCCGACTTCGCCTCCGTGCTGTCCGGGGCGCCGGGCCTGCGGGCCCATGTCGAGCGGTTCACCTCATCGCGCGGCCAACGGCAGAACCACCGGGGCGAGGCCGAGATCGCCCTGTCCGCCGGACACACCGGCGAACCCCCGCTGCCCGGCACATTCGTGGACTACGAGCTGAAGCCACGTGAGTACGAACTCTCCGTCGCGCAGACCGTTCTGCGGATCCACACCAGGGTCGCCGACCTCTACAACGAACCGATGAACCAGACCGAGGAGCAGCTCAGGCTCATCATCGAGGCGCTGCGCGAGCGCCAGGAGCACGAGCTGGTCAACAACCGGGAGTTCGGTCTGCTCCACAACGCCGACTTCAAGCAGCGCATCCAGACCCACTCCGGTCCGCCCACCCCGGACGACCTCGACGAACTGCTCTGCCGCCGCCGCGGCTCCAAGTTCTTCCTCGCCCATCCGAGGACGATCGCGGCGATCGGACGTGAGTTCAACTCCCGCGGTCTGTACCCGAACCACGTCGATCTCGGCGGACAGCAGGTCCCGGCCTGGCGCGGGGTCCCGATCCTGCCGTGCAACAAGATCCCGATCAGCAAGGAGAACACCAGTTCCATCCTCGTCATGCGCACGGGCGAGGACAACCAGGGCGTCATCGGGCTGCACCGGACCGGTCTGCCGGAGGAGTACGAACCGGGTCTTTCGGTGCGCTTCATGGGCATCGACGAGAGGTCGATCATCTCCTACCTCGTCTCCACCTACTACTCCGCCGCGATCCTGGTCCCGGACGCGCTCGGCGTGCTGGAGAACGTGCAGATCGCCCGCAGCCAGGACTAGGCCCTCTCCTGCCGAGCACGCCCTGTCCCCGGGACAGCCACCCACCCCATCGAGGAGCCATGGATGCCCTCCCCTGAGCCTTCCCCTCCGCCCTCCGGGGCGCACATCCTCACCAGGGCCGCGGCCCGCGCCCGCGACATCAAGGCCACCACCGGCGCGCGGCCTCCAGCGGTTTCCCCCGCCGCGGAGGTGCGGAAACCCGACGCCGATCTGCGACGGCTGCTGCGCGGGCCCAGCGGTCTGGGCACTGCGGGTCTGCACCTGGCCCGGCCCGGTGAGCCGCCGACGCCACCGGTCGCACCGGGGCCACCGGAGCCGCCGGCGCTGCCCGCCACTCCGGCGGAAGGCCACCCGATCCCGGGCCTGTACCACCACCCGGTGCCGGATCCCGACCCCGTGCGGGTGGCGGAGGTCAGCCGCCGGATCAAGTCCTGGGCGCTGGACGAGGTCGACCTCTACCCCGATGACTGGGAGGACCAGTTCGACGGCTTCTCCGTCGGGCGTTACATGGTCGCCTGCCATCCGGACGCGCCCACCGTCGACCACCTGATGCTCGCCACACGTCTGATGGTGGCCGAGAACGCGGTGGACGACTGCTACTGCGAGGACCACGGAGGCTCGCCGGTCGGACTCGGTCAGCGCCTGCTGCTGGCGCACACCGCGCTCGACCCCCTGCACACGACCGAGGAGTACCAGCCGCCGTGGGCGGAGTCGCTCCACTCGGACGCGCCCCGCCGCGCCTATCGCTCCGCCATGGAGTACTTCTCCCACCTGGCCACCCCCTCCCAGGCCGACCGGTTCCGCCACGATATGGCCCGTCTGCACATGGGATACCTCGCCGAGGCCGCCTGGGCGCAGGCGGACCACGTCCCCGAGGTGTGGGAGTACCTGGCGATGCGCCAGTTCAACAACTTCCGCCCGTGCCCCACCATCACCGACTCCGTCGGCGGCTATGAACTCCCGGCCGATCTGCATGCCCAGCCCGCCATGCAGCGGGTCATCGCGCTCGCGGGAAACGCCACCACCATCGTGAACGACCTGTACTCGTACACCAAGGAACTCGCGAGCCCCGGCCGCCATCTGAACCTGCCCGTGGTGATCGCCGAACGTGAGGGCCTCGGTGAACGCGACGCCTATCTGAAGGCGGTCGAGGTCCACAACGACCTCATGCACACCTTCGAGGCCGAGGCCGCGGCCGTGGCCGCCGCCTGGCCCGTCCCGAGCGTGCAGCGCTTCCTGCGGGGCGTGGCCGTGTGGGTCGACGGCAACCACTACTGGCACCAGACCAACACCTTCCGCTACAGCCTGCCCGATTTCTGGTAAGAAGATTGGACTCATCCGTGACCAGCACCGAGCTCACCACCGATGTCACCGCCGCAGGCGGCGCCTCCGTGTTCATCCCGTCCCCGGCGACGCCCTACCAGGGCGACATCGCCCGCTACTGGGACCGCGAGGCCAGGCCCGTGAACCTCCGCCTCGGCGATGTCGACGGCCTCTACCACCACCACTACGGCATCGGCGGCGTCGACCACACCGCCCTCGGCGACCCCGAGGACAGCACCTACGAGAAGAAGCTGATCGCCGAGTTGCACCGCCTGGAGTCGGCACAGGCCGAACTCCTCCTGGACCACCTCGGTCCCATCGGGCGCGAGGACACGCTCGTGGACGCGGGGTGCGGCCGCGGCGGCTCGATGGTCATGGCCCACCAGCGCTTCGGGTGCGGGGTCGAGGGCGTCACGCTCTCGGCCAAGCAGGCCGACTTCGCCAACCAGCGCGCCCGCGAACTCGGTATCGACGACCGTGTCCGCGCCCGCGTCTGCAACATGCTCGGCACACCCTTCGAGACCGGGCAGGCCGCGGCCTCGTGGAACAACGAGTCGAGCATGTACGTCGACCTGGACGACCTCTTCGCCGAACACTCCCGCATCCTCGAGGTCGGCGGCCGCTACGTGACCATCACCGGCTGCTGGAACCCGCGTTACGGGCAGCCCTCGAAGTACGTCTCGCAGATCAACGCGCACTTCGAGTGCAACATCCACTCCCGCCGGGAGTATCTGCGCGCCATGGCCGGCAACCGCCTCGTACCGCAGGCCGTCATCGACCTCACCCCGGCGACCCTGCCCTACTGGGAGTTGCGGGCCACGTCCTCACTGGTCACCGGTATCGAGGACGCGTTCATCAACTCCTACAAGGACGGCTCGTTCCAGTACCTGCTGATCGCGGCCGACCGCGTCTGATCGCACACCCGCCGACCGCACGCCTGCTGAAAGGGCCGGGCCCTTTCAGCAGGCCGTCGGTGTGCCGCCGTCGTCCTCCCGGTCGTGGACGACGCGCAGCAGGTAGGTGTCCATGATCCAGCCGTGCCGGGCACGTGCTTCGGCACGGATCCGGCTGATGCGCTCCGCGACCTCCGACAGCCGTCCGGAGACGAGGAGTTCATCGGGTGTGCCGATATAGGCGCCCCAGTAGATCCACACGTCGTCGCCCTCGAACCGGGTGAACGACTCATGGGCGTCGAGCATCACCACGATGTCGCCGTCGTCGTCGGCGCACACCTCCGGGAGCCGGCGCCCGGGGGTGATGTGCACGGGGCGTCCGACCTGGTTCAGGGTGATGCCGTGCCGTGCGGCCAGCGCGGAGACACTGCTGATACCGGGGAACACCTCGATGCCGAAGGCGACCGTGCCCCGCGCCTCGATCTCGGACAGGATCCCCAGGGTGCTGTCGTACAGGGCCGGGTCGCCCCATACGAGGAACGCGCCGGTCTCCCCCGGGGCCAGCTCGTCCCGGATGAGCCCTTCATAGACATCGGCGCGCCGGGCCCGCCAGTCGTGGACCGCCGCGGTGTACTCACCGCGGCCCTCCCGCGTCCGGTCGCGCCACGGGTCCTCCGCCTCCACGAGGCGGTAGGACGCCCGCGCGTGTTCGTCGAGCATGCGGCGCCGCAGATCGGTGAGGGCGGACTTGTCCTGTCCCTTGCCGAGGAGGAAGAAGACATCGGCGCGGCGGATGGCCTTCACCGCCGCGAGGGTCAGATGGTCCGGGTCACCGGCTCCGATGCCGATGACGAGGAGGTGGCGTTGGTCCGTGGTCATGGGTGATGTGGCCTTTCCGGGCGACGGTAGGGGTGCGGGCCCTCACTCCACGGGCCGCGTCACCGGATACGGCACGAAGGTGCTGCTGTGCTGGTCGATCCGGAGCGAGTGGCCGAGGGGCGGAGCGGCGCGCTGGGGGCAGTCGAGGCGTTCGCAGACGCGGCAGCCCATGCCGATGGGAGTGGCGGCGGAGGCGTTGTCGAGGTCGAGGCCGTCGGAGTAGACGACGCGGTGGGCATGCCGGATCTCGCAACCCAGCCCGATGGCGAAGGTCTTGCCGGGTTCGCCCCAGCCACCCCGGTGCCGGGTGACCGCGCGGGCCGTCCACAAGTAGCGCTGGCCGTCGGGCATTTCGGCGATCTGGACGTGGATGCGGCCGGGGGCGGCGAACGCCTCGTAGACGTTCCACAGCGGGCAGGTGCCACCCGCCCGGGAGAAGTGGAAGCCGGTGGCGGACTGCCGCTTGGACATGTTGCCCGCCCGGTCGACACGGACGAAGGAGAAGGGCACTCCGCGCAGCCGGGGGCGCTGGAGGGTGCTCAGCCGGTGGCAGACGGTCTCGTAGCCGAGGCCGTAGCGGTCGCTGAGCCGTTCGATGTCGTAGCGCACCTCCTCGGCCGCGGTGTGGAAGGCGCGGTAGGGCAGGATCAGCGCGGCCGCGAAGTAGTTGGCGATGCCGATGCGGGCCAGGGCGTGGGCGGGGGAACCGGACGGGAAGTCCTCGACCGCCTGCCGGTCGATCTCATCGCCGTATTCGAGCAGGGCGAGCTGGGTCGCCATCCGGAAGGCGCGCTGCCCGGGGCGCATCCGGGTGGACAGCCGCAGGGTGCGGGCCGGTTCGTCGTAGTGGTGCAGTCGGTCCCCGGTCTCGGGGGCCAGCCGGACCCCGTGGCGGTCGGCGAGGCGGGCCGTCAGGGCGGGGAGCACTTCACCCGGCCGGATCCCGGTCTCCTGGGCCAGCCGCTCGGCCGCGAGGTCGGTGTCATGGAGGTAGTTCCGGCGGCGGTAGAAGAAGTCCCGGATCTCCTCATGGGCTGAGCGGGGTTCCTCCTGGTCCGCACCGCG
Organism: Streptomyces sp. NPDC045899; assembly: GCF_056431485.1. Taxonomy (NCBI): domain Bacteria; kingdom Bacillati; phylum Actinomycetota; class Actinomycetes; order Kitasatosporales; family Streptomycetaceae; genus Streptomyces; species Streptomyces sp. NPDC045899. The sequence continues at coordinate 124,375 of NZ_JBWKKP010000010.1, read as the reverse complement.
GCCTTCGGTGGCCCCGGCGAGCCGTTCGGCCAGGAGCTGGTTGCGGCGGCCGAGGCCGAGCAGCACCTGGGCGACCTCGGGCATCCGGGTCGCGAGTTCGGTGAGGTCCGTGGCGGACACCCGGGAGTCGGCCAGCTCACCGGCCAGCGCCTCGCGGAGGTCCGCCACCAGCCGGGTCGTGTCACGTTCGGAGAAGAAGCCCGGGTCGATACCGAAGGCTTCGGTCAGGCGCAGCAGGACCGGCACGGTGAGCGGTCGGGAGTCATGCTCCATCTGGTTCAGATAGCTCGGTGAGATGGCCAGGACACGGGCCAGCTCCGCCTGGCTCATCCGGCGCTCCTCACGCAGCCGTCGCAGGCGCGCCCCCGCGTACGTCTTGCTCACCGTGTGATCCTCCGGGTCCGGGTCCGCTCAGCCTAGGCCATCCAGCCGGTCGAGGGCCTTCGCAACGTTGGCAAACGATAAGCGAAAGATTTGCGGAAGTTGGCAGACGTCCATCATTGATGGCACTCGGTGCCAGTGCCAGAGTCTTCCGCACGGCCCGCCGGATCCCGACGACAGCGACACCACTGCTCAGCTCCTTCCCGGTGTGACGGTGGGCCGTGGAGCAGCCGTACGACACGCAGTGCCATCTCCCTCTCCTGTGAGGCGGGAGCTTGGCAGTCAGCACAAACCGAGGAGACGGTGACAGTCATGGCAGAGGCGAGGACGCGGGCGGCCGAGGAACTGGCGCGGCGCTGGGCCACCGACCCCCGGTGGCGGGGCGTGGAGCGCACCCACACCGCCGAGGACGTGGTCCGGCTGTCCGGCAGTGTCCGTGAGGAGCACACCCTGGCCCGGCGCGGTGCCGAACGCCTGTGGCGCCAACTGCACGAGCGGGACTATGTGCACGCGCTGGGCGCGCTCACCGGCGGGCAGGCCGTGCAGCAGGTGAAGGCCGGCCTCCAGGCGATCTACCTGTCCGGATGGCAGGTCGCCGCCGACGCCAACCAGGCCGGGCACACCTACCCCGACCAGAGCCTGTACCCGGCCAACTCGGTGCCCCAGGTGGTACGCCGGATCAACAACGCGCTGCTGCGCGCCGACCAGATCGCCACCGCCGAGGGCGCGGGGGACACCACCGACTGGCTGGCCCCGGTCGTGGCCGACGCCGAGGCCGGGTTCGGCGGCCCGCTCAACGCGTTCGAGCTGACCAAGGCGATGATCGCGGCCGGTGCGGCCGGTGTCCACTACGAGGACCAGCTGGCCTCGGAGAAGAAGTGCGGCCACCTCGGCGGCAAGGTCCTCGTCCCGACCTCGCAGCACATCCGCACCCTGAACGCCGCCCGGCTCGCCGCCGATATCGCCGATGTCCCCACCGTCATCGTCGCCCGGACCGACGCGCTCGCGGCCAGCCTGCTCACCAGCGACGTCGATGAGCGGGACGCCGAGTTCGTCACCGGGGAACGCACCGCGGAGGGCTTCTACCGGGTGCGCAACGGTATGGCCCCGGTCATCGCCCGCGGTCTGGCCTACGCCCCCTACGCGGATCTGCTGTGGGTCGAGACCGGCACCCCCGACCTGGCCCAGGCCCGGGAGTTCGCCGAGGCGATCCACGCGCGGTACCCGGACCAGATGCTGGCGTACAACTGCTCGCCCTCGTTCAACTGGAAGGCGGCCCTGGACGATGACCGGATCGCCAAGTTCCAGCGGGAGCTGGGGGCGATGGGCTACCGCTTCCAGTTCATCACCCTCGCCGGGTTCCACTCGCTCAACCACGGGATGTTCGACCTGGCCCGTGGCTACGCGGAGCACGGGATGACCGCCTATGTCGACCTCCAGGAGCGCGAGTTCGCCGCGCAGAAGCACGGCTTCACGGCGGTGAAGCACCAGCGGGAGGTCGGCACGGGCTACTTCGACCTGGTCTCCACCGCGGTCAACCCCGCCTCCTCCACCACCGCGCTGTCCGGCTCCACCGAGGAGGAGCAGTTCCACTAGGCCCGTCCCCGGGCGCCGTTCGCTCAGCCCCTGCCGAGCGGGGGTCGTACGGCCTTCCCCGTCCGACCCCCGCTCCCGCCCTCCTCCAGGAGAACCCGATGTCCCTCAGCGCACCGACCCGTCGTGTCCACGTCCTCGCGGCTCCGGGCGACCGCCATGACGAGATCCTCACCCCCGCCGCACTGGACTTCGTCGGCACGCTGGCCGCGATGTTCGGCGCGCGCCGCCAGGAGCTCCTGAGAGAACGCCGCCGCCAGGTGCTGCGCCTGGCCAGCGGCTCCCCGCTGGACTTCCCCCTGGTCACCGCCGCCGTCCGCGACGATCCGTCCTGGCGCGTGGCACCGCCCGCCCCCGGGCTGACCGACCGCCGGGTGGAGATCACCGGCCCGCCGGACCGGCGGATGGCGGTCAACGCCCTCAACTCCGGTGCCCGGGTGTGGATGGCCGACTTCGAGGATGCCACCGCACCCACCTGGGACAATGTGATCGGCGGCCAGCTGACGCTGCTGGACGCCATCGAGCGGCGCATCGACTTCACCACCGCGGACGGCAAGGAGTACCGGCTCGCCGCGCGCGATCAGCTGGCCACCATCGTGGTCCGGCCGCGCGGCTGGCACCTGGACGAGGCGCATCTGGAGGCCGACGGCGAACCGGTGCCCGCCGCGCTCGTCGACTTCGGTCTGTACTTCTTCCACTGCGCCCAGCGGCAGATCGACGCCGGACACGGACCGTACTTCTACCTGCCGAAGCTGGAGAACCGCTACGAGGCCCGGCTCTGGAACGACATCTTCCGTACCGCGCAGGATCTGCTGGGCATTCCCCGGGGCACCGTCCGCGCCACCGTCCTCATCGAGACGATCACTGCCGCCTTCGAGATGGAGGAGATCCTCTACGAGCTGCGCGAGCACAGCTCCGGTCTCAACGCGGGCCGCTGGGACTATCTGTTCAGCCTGATCAAGACCTTCGGCCACCGCACCGACTTCCTGCTGCCGGACCGCGCGAAGGTGACGATGGCGGCACCCTTCCTGCGGGCCTGCACCGAACTGCTGGTGCGCACCTGCCACAAGCGGAGTGCCCACGCCATCGGCGGAATGGCCGCGCAGGTGCCGGGCAAGGACCCGGCCGCGCACGAGGCGGCGCTCGCCACGGTGCGGCTGGACAAGGAGCGCGAGGCCGAGGACGGATTCGACGGCTCCTGGGTCGCCCATCCCGGACTGGTGCCGGTGTGCCGCGAGGTGTTCGACGGAGTGCTGGGCGACCGGCCCCATCAGCTCGACCGGACGCGCGACGACGTGGAGGTGACGGCGGTGGACCTGCTGTCGGTGCGCCGGATCAGCGGACCGCCCACACCGGAGGGCGTGCGCACCAACGTCTCGGTCGCGCTGCGCTACTACGCCGCCTGGCTGCGCGGCCAGGGCGCCGTCGCCCTCGACGGTCTGATGGAGGACGCGGCCACCGCCGAGATCGCCCGGGTGCAGATCTGGCAATGGCTGCGGCACCGGGTCATCGACCGGGCGACGGTGCTGCGCCTGCTCGATGACGAAGTCGCCGCGCTCGGTGCCGCGTATCCATGGGCACCGTGCGACGAGGTGCGGGCACTCTTCGAACGCACCGCGCTGTGCGGCGAGTTGCCGCTGTTCTTCACCCCGGACGCCTACGCCGCCCACCTCGTGCGCCGTGCGGAGGTACGGGCATGAGCGGGGACATCCGGCGCGTGGGAGTGGTCGGCGGCGGTCAGATGGGCGCGGGCATCGCCGAGGTGTGCGCACGGGCCGGGCTGGACACGGTGGTCTGTGAGGCCGACGCCACGGCCGCGCGTACCGCCCGGGAGCGCGTCACCGCCTCGCTGGACCGGGCGGTGCGGCGGGGCGGGCTGGAGCGGACCGCGGCCCGGGACGCCCTGTCCCGCCTGGTCTTCACCGGCAGTCTGGAGGATCTGTCCGACCGGCAGCTCGTCATCGAGGCGGTGATCGAGAACGCCGACGCCAAGGCCGAGGTGTTCGCCGCGCTCGACAAGACCGTCGAGGATCCGGCGGCCGTTCTGGCCACCAACACCTCCTCGATCCCCGTGATGCGCCTGGGCATGGCCACCAGCCGCGCCGACCGGGTCGTCGGACTGCACTTCTTCAACCCCGTCCCGGTGCTGCCCCTGGTGGAGGTGGTGACCTCGCTGCACACCGCCCCGGAGACGGTCACCGCGGTCGAGGAATTCGCCTCGCGCACTCTGGGCAAGACGGTCATCCGCTCCCGGGACCGGGCGGGCTTCGTCGTCAACGCCCTGCTGATCCCCTATCTGCTCTCGGCCGTCCGGATGGCGGAGTCCGGCTTCGCCACCGCCGCCGACATCGACGCGGGCATGGAGCTGGGCTGCGCCCACCCCATGGGCCCGCTCAAGCTCGCGGACCTGATCGGGCTCGACACGCTCGCCTCGATCGCCGGCTCGCTGTACGACGAGTTCAAGGAACCCCTCTACGCGCCTCCCCCACTGCTCCAGCGGATGGTGGAGGCACGGCTGCTGGGCCGCAAGACCGGCCGCGGGTTCCATGCGTACGGCCAGGGGTGAGCGACCCGGCGGACCGGGCCGAGGGGCCCGCCCGCCGGGCCCCCGCGCACCGATGGGGTGTCTCAGCTCACCCTCAGCATGCTGGACGGGTCCCACCACATCGGCGGGCGGCCCCTTAGGGTGGCCGGTGCAGCTGGTTCGCCCCGTCCGCCAGGCGGGAGGCGTCGCAAGAGGGAACCCGGTGGGAATCCGGGACTGCCCCGCAGCGGTGAGCGGGAACGACCGCCGTCATACGCACTGGGCCCGAGGAGGGCCTGGGAAGCGACGGCCAGTAGGTGTCCTCCCCTTGAGGACGTGCCCGTGAGTCCGAAGACCTGCCAACTGCCCGGGTGCGTACGACGCGTACCCGGACATCCGGTGACCTCGAGGGCGGGTCGGCGAACATACCAGGTGGACGACCGCGCCGTTGCGCGCGAGGTCGACCGTCCCGGTACGTCACCCCTTCGCGCTCTCGTCCCGTCCCCGGGATCTCAGGGATTCATCTCGCGAAGGAGATCTCCGTGACCACCAAGCCCGCAGCCGCGGCAGCACGGGCCACCGTGTACGGCTACCCCCGTCAGGGCCAGAACCGGGAACTGAAGAAGGCGATCGAGGGCTACTGGAAGGGCCGCGTCACCGCCGACGCCCTCCGCGACACCGCCGCGGAACTGCGCCGGACGAACTGGCGGCAGCTGGCCGGAGCGGGCATCCACGAGGTGCCCACCGGTGACTTCTCCTACTACGACCACGTCCTGGACACCACCGTCATGGTGGGTGCGATCCCCGACCGCCACCGGGACGCCGTCGCGGCCGATCCGCTCGACGGCTACTTCGCGATGGCGCGCGGCACCCAGGACGTGGCGCCGCTGGAGATGACCAAGTGGTTCGACACCAACTACCACTATCTGGTCCCCGAGCTGGGGCCGGACACGGTCTTCACGGCCGACTCCGCCAAGCAGGTCGCCGAGCTGACGGAGGCGCTGACCCAGGGGCTGACGGCCCGTCCGGTCCTGGTCGGCCCGGTCACCTATCTGCTGCTGGCCAAGCCCGCGCCCGGGGTGGCCGCGGACTTCGACCCGCTCACCCTCCTGGACCGGCTGCTGCCGGTGTACGCGGAGGTCCTGGCCGATCTGCGGGCCGCCGGGGCGGAGTGGGTACAGCTGGACGAACCCGCCCTCGTCCAGGACCGCACCCCGGCCGAGCTCAACGCCGCGGCCCGGGCCTACCGCGACCTCGGCGCCCTTCCCGACCGCCCCAAGCTGCTCATCGCCTCCTACTTCGACCGTCTGGGCGACGCCCTGCCCGTCCTGGCCAAGGCCCCGGTCGAGGGTCTGGCCCTGGACTTCACCGAGGCCGCCGCCGCCAACCTCGAGGATCTCGCGGCTGTCGGCGGTCTGCCCGGCAAGCGCCTGGTCGCCGGGGTCGTCAACGGCCGCAACATCTGGGTGAACGACCTGTCGGCCGCACTCTCGACGCTCGGCACCCTGCTGGGGCTGGCGGGCCAGGTCGATGTGTCCGCGTCCTGCTCGCTTCTGCACGTCCCGCTGGACGCCGCCGTGGAGCGCGACATCGCGCCGCAGATCCTGCGCTGGCTCTCCTTCGCACGGCAGAAGACACGGGAGATCGTCACCCTCGCCAAGGGCCTCGCCCGGGGAACCCACACGATCGCCGCCGAACTCTCCGCGAACCGCGCCGATCTGGCCTCCCGCGCGGGTTCGCCGATCACCCATGACCCGGCCGTCCGGGCGCGCGCTGCCGCCACCACCGGGGCCGACGCCCGCCGGTCCCAGCCGTACGCCGAGCGGTCCGCCGCCCAGCGCGCCCATCTGGGCCTGCCGCTGCTGCCCACCACGACCATCGGCTCGTTCCCGCAGACCGATGAGCTGCGCACCGCGCGGGCCGACCTCCGCGCGGGCCGGATCGACACCGCCGGGTACGAGGAGCGGATCACGGCGGAGATCCAGGCGGTGATCTCCTTCCAGGAGAAGGCCGGACTGGACGTCCTGGTGCACGGCGAGGCCGAGCGCAACGACATGGTGCAGTACTTCGCCGAGCAGCTCACCGGCTACCTCGCCACCCAGCACGGCTGGGTCCAGTCCTACGGGACCCGCTACGTCCGCCCGCCGCTGCTGGCCGGGGACATCTCCCGCCCCGAACCGATGACGGTGCGCTGGACGACCTACGCCCAGTCCCTCACCGACCGCCCGGTCAAGGGCATGCTCACCGGACCGGTGACCATGCTGGCCTGGTCCTTCGTCCGCGACGACCAGCCGGTCGCGGAGACGGCCCGCCAGGTGGCGCTCGCCCTGCGGGACGAGGTGAACGACCTGGAGGCCACCGGGTCCTCCGTCATCCAGGTCGACGAACCCGCGCTGCGCGAGACGCTGCCGCTGCGCGCCGCCGACCGCCCCGGCTATCTGGCCTGGGCCACCGAGGCGTTCCGGCTCACCACCTCCGGGGTGCGTCCGGACACCCAGATCCACACCCATATGTGCTACGCCGAGTTCGGCGACATCGTCCAGGCGATCGACGACCTCGACGCCGATGTCATCAGCCTGGAGGCGGCCCGCTCCCATATGCAGGTCGCCCGCGAACTGGCCGCCCACGGCTATCCGCGTGAGGCCGGACCCGGTGTGTACGACATCCACTCCCCGCGCGTGCCGAGCGCGGAGGAAGCGGCCGGACTCCTGCGGACCGGTCTGCGGGCCATCCCGGCCGAGCGGCTGTGGGTCAACCCCGACTGCGGTCTGAAGACCCGCGGCTGGCCGGAGACGCGTGACTCGCTGGAGAACCTGGTTACCGCGGCCCGTACGGTCCGGGGTGAACTGCCCTCCTCCTGACGGCTACCGGCGGCGGGGGCCGGGACGCCCGACCAAGGGGTCCCGGCCCCCATCCCGTTGCGGTGCACCGCCCACGGATCGATCATGGCTGTCATGGAACGGCCGAGTGAGAGCATCGAGTGCGGGGACGTCGTCCTGCGACGCTGGCGGGGCGAGCGCGATGTCGCTCCCGCGTGCGCACTGATCGAGGAGTCCCTGGAACATCTGCGCCCGTGGATGCCCTGGGTCGCCGACCACAGCGAACAGCACACCCGGGAGCTGCTGTCGAAGTACGTGGCCAAGTGGGAGAGCGGCGAGTCCTACAACTACGCCATCGCCAGGGACGGCACGCTCATCGGCATGTGCCAGGTCTACCCCGGGGCCGAACCCCAGGGATGGCGGCTGGGCTACTGGCTGCATCCCGCCGCCGTCGGCGAGGGCATCGCCACCCGCGCGACGGCCGCCATGATGGCCGAGATGTTCGCCCGGCCGGACGTGGCCTACCTGGAGATCACGCACGACCTGGCCAACACCCCCAGCAGTGGCGTCCCGCGCCGACTGGGATTCACCGAAGTCCGGCGTGACCAGGCGCCGCCACCCGCGGCACCCTCGGGCAGCGGTGTCGACGTGATCTGGCGCCTGGACCGCCCCGCACCGCCGGAAACCGCGCCCCGCACCTGACCGGGGCGACGGTTCCGCCACGCCGGCTCCCTCAGTGCCGGGGCCCGGCCTGACCCTCACCGAGGACACTCGCCGTGGCACGGTTCGTCGAGGCGTCCTCGATACAGCCCCGCAGCCGCATCACATCGTGCGGGGGAAGGGCGGGCCGGATCACCCCGGCGTACACCTTCTCCTCCAGACGGTGCAGCGAAGCCCGGTCGTTCAGGGCCGCGGTGGAGCGGCGGCAGGTCTGCCACAGGTCGTGCGCGGCGAGTTGCCGGGCCTCCGCCGCCACCTCACCACGCATGTCGACCTGGAACACCACGGTGGTGGCCGCCGCGTCCGGGGCGGCTTCCGGCCGGGTCTGGGTGGCGTCCGCCAGACTGCCCCGCATCACCACCAGGAGTGCCACGGAGGCCACGGCGGCGGCCAGGGCCGCCACCTTCCGCCCGGCGCGGGACGGCGGTACGGCGGGCCGGTCCTCCAGCCGCGGTGAGCGCGCGCCCGCGCCGGGAGGGGCGGTGAGGCCCGCCAGCCGTCCGGCCAGCCGGCGTTCGGCACCGGGGCGGGTGGTGACCCCGGCGACCTTCTGGATGATGAACGCGACACCGGACAGAGCCGCTCCGGCCACCATCAGGACGGGTACGAAGACGAACGTCCGCTGGGTGCCGTTCAGCTCCTCCGAGCCGATCCAGCGGAACCGGCGGTCCGGCGCTGCCTCCCGGGACTGCTCCAGCCGCCGCCGCACCTCCTCGACACGGGCGTCGTACTCCACCAGGCGCCGCTCCAGCCGCGACAGCCGGGACAGCAGGACCAGACAGGCCAGGAACCCCTCGATCACCAGCAGCAGGACACCGGAGATCAGCGCGCGCTGCCACTCCCACCGGTACAGGTACAGCACCAGGTAGTAGCCCGCGTAGGTGGCCGAAAGACCGCCGAAGAGAAAGCCCACGTACTTCATGCCGCCGCTCCCTTCCGGCTCGCCGGAGTCTCCGGCGCGCAGTGGTCACCGGACTTCTCCACCGCTCCGGTACCGCCGTCCACCCACAGCTCGGTGCCGGGCGGGAAACGGTCCGGGGCGTCGGGTACACCGACGGCGGTCGGCACCCGGTACTCACGGGCCAGTACGGCGAGATGGGACAGGACGCTGCCGGTCTCGGCGACCAGGCCCGCGAGCCCGGGGAGCAACGGGGCCAGCGCGGGATCGAGCGCGGGGACGACCAGCACCGCGCGCTCGGGCCGGTCACCGTGGCCGTCCCAGGCGACACCGGTACCGATGCCTCCCCCGGCGCCCTGACCCGCACCGGTACGGCCGCGCCCGTCCACGATCCGCGCCACCGGGTGGCCGTCGGCCAGTTGGAAGGCTGCGGGCAGGGCCGGGGCGTCCGGCCGCGGCAGGCGCTCGGCCAGATCGGGCGGCAGCCCGCCGCCGTCCGCGGCCTCGGTCAGCTCGCTCCACCGCAGCAGCAGGAGACGGGACATGCCCACCGCACCGTCATCGACCCGCAGCCTGGCACCGAGTTCACGCACCATCCCCACCTGCATCTCCTGCACCCAGCGGATACGCAACCGCAGGCCCTCACGGACCGGGAGCGCTCCCACGCCGTGCGGAACCCCCGCCGCCACCGTGGTCTCCGGCAGGGCACCGCGGTCACCGAGCGTGGGAGGCAGCAGGGACAGCAGAACGGGGTGGCGCACGAGCAGTTGACCGTCACCCAGGCCCTGCGTCCGGCCCTCGGCCAGCACGGCCAGCGCCTCACCGGCTCCGGTGGCCCCGGCGCCCGACGGAAGCAGCGCCCCGGCCAGGGACTCCTGGGCATGCAGGGAGGACAGAACGGTACGCCCCCAGGCGACCGCGTCCAGGAGCTGACCGCCGAGCATCTGCCGCGGGGCGGGGAAGTCGGCGAGGTGGCGGTCGACGTCCGCCATGAGGTCCAGCGCGAGCAGCGGCAGCGCGGAGCGCAGCCGTCCCACCCGCCAGGCCGCCATGACACGACGGGCACCGGGGGCCGGATTGATGAAGTCCCGCAGAGGGTGGGCGGATCGCACCGCCCCGAGAAGCCGCAGATCGGCGGCGGCCCGCCCGCCGACGGTGCTGACCACCGGCAGGGTGCGCAGCTTGCGCCGCGGGGCGGCCCCCGCGATATCGAGGGCGAGGGTGAGCCCGTGGGACATGGGAGCCACCCACAGGTCCTCCTCCAGCGGCTGGAGCACCCCGGGGAAGGTCTCGGCGACCGGGCCGGGCCCCAGCAGCCGCGCGCCGCGCGGCGGCCGGGCGGCCATCGCGGTGATCGGCCGCGCCTGGAACAGCCACAGACGGCCTTCCGCGTCGAAGCCGAACTCCATGTCCTGGGGGCGGCCGAACACCCGCTGGGTCCTCCTGGCCAGCCGGGCCAGCGAGGTGGTCTCGCGCCGGCCGAGCAGCCGTGCGGAGCGGGGTTCCGCCGGTTCGGACCCTAACCGTCTGCCCGAGCGGGACAGTTGGTAGCGCACTCCCTGGGTGCTGCCGTCCACCAGCCGGTCGGGGCCGCCGCTGACGGCGCTGACCAGGATGCGGTCCTCCCGGCCCTCCACCGGGTCCGCGCCGAACATCACTCCGCCGGTGACCGCCCGCAGCATCGGCTGCACCAGGACCGCCATTCCGTCCAGCGGATCCGTGTTCCGCCCCTCCGGAGGGTGGAGCACCTGCACACGGCGGGCCGAGTCCAGGACCGTCCGCACCGCGTCGGTGAACTCCTCCCAGCCCCCCACGTCGAGCACGGACTCGAAGCGGCCCGCCATCGAGGAGTCCTCGGTGTCCTCGTGCGCCGAGGAGGACCGCACGACCAACGGCCGCCCGCCGTCACCGGTCAGCTCGGACCAGGCCCGGCGCAGCGCCTCCAGCCCGGTGGGGGCGCCCTTCGCCCGCCCGGCCGGTACGAGGGCGAAGCCGGGGAGTACCGGCAGCCCCTCCACGGCGGCGCGGGCCAGATGAGCGGCCTTGGCACCGGTGACGGCGGAGTCCTTCGCGCGTTCGGTGTCCAGCGGAACCACCGCCAGCAGATCCGCATCTATTCCCACGTCCCCCTCCTTCTCCGCACGCGCACGGGCCGGGGCCGGCCCGTGGACGCGTGCGATAGCCCCTGCCAGATACAGACGCCTGATCACGTACGGGAGGTTGAGAGAGGGTTACGCCCGAGTACATCCGAGGGTGGATCGATAGTCGCTTGGCACACTATTTCCCGTCATCCCCCGGCCGGCCTTCGTCCCCGCCTAGGCTGGAAGCGTCTCCGCGATCCCCGCCGACGCGGAGAGACACGGGACCGAGGAGAGGGAGGTGGCGTGATCACGATGACCCATGCCGCTGCTGACGCTGTCTGACGGGGGACGACGCCGACGGCAGTGAGACCGGACGGACACCTACCGGCGGCACGTGGCACACCCGCGTGACAGTGACCGGGACAAACACACAAACCCGGTCGTGGTCCGGATCCGGGGTGGCCCGCCCACTCCGGTGAAGCTGGAGCCGGAAGTAATCGCCCGCACACAGGGGCGGTGAACCGCGTCACTCCCCGGTCGAGCCTGCGCACCCCGCCCCGGCGGGGGAAGAGCGAACGGAACCCTGCGCCTCCGAGTTGAAGACCCCCTTCGACTCGCCGAGGAGCAGCACCATCAGCAGAAGAACAACCGAGAACACCGGCTTCACCTGCGCGTACTGCGGCAGGGCGGTGGTGGCACTGGCCAACGGCGGCTACCGCAACCACTGTCCGTACTGTCTGCACTCGCTGCACGTGGACATCTCCCCCGGAGACCGTGCCAACGACTGCCGCGCGCTGATGCGCCCGGTCACCGTCGAGCACCACTCCGCCAAGGGGTACATGATCGTCCACCAGTGCACCGGCTGCGGCACCCGTGGACGCAACCGCATGGCGGACGACCCGTACCACGGCGATGACCTCGACACGGTCCTCGCCCTGATGCACTCGGCCGTCGGCGGCCATGAAGCCGCACACCGGCGCCGGACAACCCATCGGCGCCCCCGGCGGGAGCCGCTCCGGTGACCCGCTGAACGACAGGTGCCCGGCCGGCGGTCCGCCGGCCGGGCACCTCACATTCGTTTCACGCGGAGCGCGTGGTGCCGCCGTCACGGTGGTCAGCTGTCGTTCTCCCACGCGCCGGTCTCCGACCGCTCCCCCCGATGGTCCGGCGACGGCGGGATACCCCGGCTGAACCGGCGCGCAACGGGTGGCAGCAGGAAGAGGAAACCGATGGCGGCCGCCAGCACATGTCCCACACTCGTGAAGTCGGGCAGTGACCCGACCCACTCCACGCCCGCGATGGGCCAGCCGATCACGAAGGCCGCCCACGGAAGCCGGGCGCGGCGCGGCATCATCGCCGTGGTGGCGGCCATGACGGCCTGGGCGCCGTAGCTGATGCCGAAGTCGAGCGTGCCGCGGACCTCGTCGGGATACCAGCCCTGCCGCAGAGCCACGGCGATGAGGCCCGCGGTGAGCAGCGTGGCGCCGATGTGCCCGGTGAGGAACACCGCGAACGCCCGTAGCGGCCCCCACCGCCGCTCGGCACGGGCCAGGCACCAGCAGATGCCGAGTCCCAGCGTGATGACGGTGGCCGGGAACAGCAGCGAGGTGACGTCGGTCAGTGTGCCGTCGAAGAACAGCGCACTGCCGAGCAGCGCGGCCAGCGGACGGTCCGTCAGGTTGTCGAGGTTGGTACTGACGTCGAGCAGCACGGTCTGGGCGCGGTCCTCCGTCAGGCCCCGGGTGACCCACGCATGGGTCAGCAGCAACAGGCAGACGTATCCGAAGGTGACCGGCGAGCGTCGGGGCAGGGCCAGGACCGCGCCGAGCGGGCTTCCGCGCATCACTTGGTGCCGAGCTGAGCGGTGATCTCCGAGGAGAAGGTGCTGACACGGGTGTAGAGGCCGGGGTGGCCCGCCTTGCCGCAGCCGATGCCCCAGGAGGTGATTCCGGCGACGACTCCGTCGACCACCAGCGGAGTGCCGCTGTCGTAGTCACAGGTGTCCACACCGCCACGGGCGAAGTCGCCCGCGCAGGTGTACTGGCGGGAGTCGTACGCGTCGCCGTAGGAAGCGGCGCTCGCGCAGGAGGAGTCGGCGGTCACCGGGACGGTCGCGGTGCGCAGGACACCGCCGTCGAGGCCACCGGAGGAGGTGGTGCCCCAGCCGAGGATCCGGGCGCTCCGTCCCGGCTGGTAGAGGTCGCGCGCGTCCGGGGCGGCGATGGGCAGGGTCGGGGCGTCGATCGGGGACTTGAGGGTGAGCACGGCGACGTCATTGCGGTAGCCGGTCTCGCCCTGGTGGGTGAAGGTGGCGTAGTCCGGATGGCGCCAGATACGGGCGACGCTCACTGAAGTGCCGCCCGGGGACACCATGGTGTTCCGGCCGGAGACCGCCCGAAGCAGGCCCGGGACCTTCAGGAAGGCGTCGACGCAGTGCCCCGCGGTGAGGACCTTGGTCGGGGCGATCAGTGTGCCCCCGCAGAAGGAGAACGGGACCACCGCGGGCTTGAGCGCGACGGCCCACGGGTGATCCGCCGCGCGCGCCGGCTGTCCGCCCTGCACCGCCACGGCGGGACCGGCGGCGCTGAACAGCGCGGCGTACACCAGGGCCGTGGCGGAAAGGGCGGTGACGGCGCGCTTCCGTAGGGCGGTGATCCTCACGACAGACTCTCCTTGCGTGCACTCACGTTCTTCGTTCGCGCGGCCCTTCTGAGCAGACCTGAACAGACCTGCTCAGGTCTGCACGGGTCTGCTCGGGAAAGGGCCGCACCGAAGTATGTAAGGCACCGGCCGGGCAACATCGTCCATAGCCCGCGCCAACCGTCCAACTCTGGGCGTTTGTACAGTTTTCCTTGCCAACGGAAACGGTCACCCTCTGTGGCGCATCGGCGTTGAGCCGGAGGCTCAGGTGGCGGTGGCGGCCGCCGCCGCCCGGCCCGCCTGGCGGCCGGAGAACAGACAGCCGCCGAGGAAGGTGCCCTCCAGGGAGCGGTAGCCGTGGACACCGCCCCCGCCGAAGCCCGCGACCTCCCCGGCCGCGTACAGTCCGGGGACCGGCTGGCCGGAGGCGTTCAGGACACGGCCGGAGAGATCGGTCTGGAGGCCGCCGAGGGTCTTGCGGGTGAGGATGTTGAGGCGGACGGCGACCAGCGGCCCGGCGCCGGAGTCCAGGATCCGGTGGGCAGAGGCCGTACGGCTGATCGCGTCCCCGGGGTAGGCCAGGGCGTTGCGGATACCCATGACCTGCACGTCCTTGGTGTAGGGATTGGCGATCTCCCGGTCCCGGGCCTCGATCTGGCGGGTGAGGTCATCCAGCTTGATCAGGTTGTCGCCGGTGAGCTTGTTCATTCCCCGGACGAGCTCCGACAGGGTCGTCGCGACGATGAAGTCCACACCCTGCTTGGTGAACTTCTCGATCGGTTCGGGGGTCTGCCAGATGCGGGAGAGCAGCTTCCAGATGTTCTTCTCCGTGAGGTCCGGGTTCTGCTCGGACCCGGAGAGGGCGAACTCCTTCGCGAGGATCTTGTGGGTGGTGACGAACCACGAGTAGTCGTACCCGGTGCCGGTGATCGACTTCAGGGTGTGCAGGGTGTCGTAGCCGGGGATGTCGGGCGAGTCGAAGCGTTTGCCGGTGGCGTCGAACCACAGGGACGACGGGCCGGGCAGGATGCGGATGCCGTGGCCGGGCCAGATCGGGTCGTAGTTGCGCAGGCCCTCGGTGTAGTGCCACATCCGGTCGGGGTTGACGATCCGCCCGCCCGCCTTCTCCGTGATCGCGAGCATCCGCCCGTCCACATAGGCCGGGACCCCGGTGACCATGAACTTCGGCGGGGTGCCCAGCCGGGCGGGCCAGTTGCGCCGGACGAGGTCGTGGTCGGCTCCGATACCGCCGGAGGTGACGATCGTGACCGGGGCGCGGAGTTCGAACTCCCCGACCACCTTGCGGGAACTGGGCTTGCCGCGCTGCGCGTTGCTCGGCTCCAGGACCGCGCCGCGTACACCGGTGACACGGCCGTCCGTGGTCACGATGTCATCCACCCGGTGCCGGAACTTGAAGGTGATCCTGCCCTCCGCCTGCGCGGCCCGCACCTTCTTCTCGAACGGTTCGACGACGGCGGGGCCGGTGCCCCAGGTGACGTGGAAGCGCGGCACCGAGTTGCCGTGTCCGTCCGCCAGCCCGCCACCGCGCTCGGCCCAGCCGACGATCGGAAACCACTTCACATCGAGCCCGGCGAGCCAGGACCGCTTCTCACCGGAGGCGAAGTCCACATACGCCTCGGCCCATTTGTACGCCCAGTGGTCCTGTCCCGAGGGGTCTCCGACACCACGGTCGAACCCTGCTGTGCCCAGCCAGTCCTGCCAGGCCAGCTCACGGGAATCCTTGATGCCCATCAGCCGCTGTTCGTCGGAGTCCACGAGGAACAGACCGCCGAACGACCAGAACGCCTGCCCTCCCAGGTTGCTCTCCGGTTCCTGGTCCAGCAGCAGCACTTTGCGTCCGGCCGCCGCCAGTTCGGACGCGGCCACCAGCCCGGCGAGCCCATGGCCGACGACGATCGCGTCGGCGTCCTGCGATCCGGCGGCGAAGGCGGGCGCGGCCTGGGCGAGGGTCGCGGCGGCGAGGGCTCCGCCGGTCACGGTCAGGGCGTGGCGGCGGGTCATACCGGCCGGGACTGACGTGTTCTGCATGGGGGCTCGCCTTCCGGGACATGGGGGCATGCGGAGGGACGGGGAGGCGCGTGGAGCCCCTGCGACGGCAGGGTGTTACCGACGGTAGCCCAGGTGGCTCATCGCGACCAGAGTGCTGCGCGATGAACCGGCCCCGGGGTAAGGACGTTGCCGGGGGGCGTACCTTCCGGCCGCGGCCGGAACGCGGCCACCGGTCAGACCACCTCGCGGGCCCGCAGCCGGCGCAGCATACGCGGGTCCTCGAAACCGACCGCGCGGGCGGCGGCATCGACCGTGGCGCCGTGGCTCATCAGGTGTTCGGCGCGTTCGAGACGGAGCGCCTGCTGATAGCGCAGCGGGGTGAGGCCGCCGGTGGCACGGGTGAAGAGGCGGGTGAGGGTACGCTCGCTCACGCCCACGGCGGTGGCCAGGGCGGACAGCGGCAAGGGCTGGTCGAAGCGGGCATCGAGCAGGTCCTGGGCGCGGTGCACGGTGTCATCGAGGTGGGACCGGTACCGGAGCATGGCGCTGGCCTGCGGTTCATGGCCGTTGCGCCGCGCGTAGACGACCATGTCCCGGGCCACCTGGGCGGCGACTGCGGGGCCGTGCCGGGTGGCGACGAGGTGCAGGGCCAGGTCGATGCCACTGGCGATACCGGCCGAGGTGACCACCCGGTCGTCGGCGGTGTACAGCACATCGCGGATGACCATCGCCCTGGGGTAGCGGCGGGCGAGCTCGTCCTGCACATCATGGTGTGTCGTACAGCGGCGGCCGTCGAGCATGCCCGCCCGGCCGAGCGCCTCGGCTCCGGCGCAGACGCTGGCGACGGTCCCGCCCCCGGCGTGGTGGTCCCGGAGGGCGCGCAGGGGGTCCGGGCCGATGGCCGGGCTGTCGGCCAGGGTGGGCGCTCGCCAGCCGGGCACCACGATCAGGTCCTCGGGGCCGAGTGCGGGCCAGTCGAGCCGGGCCACCAGGGGCAGGCCCTGAGCGGTCTCGACCAGCGGCCGCTCGGCGACATAGGTGAGCGTGTAGGGGTGCCCGAGGTCCGCGGCCGTGGAGAAGGCCTGCGCGGGACCCGCCAGGTCCAGCAGATGGACACCGGGCACCAGGAGGAAGACGACGTGGCTCACGATCCGGTCATCATGCCCGAGAGCCGGCCGCGGCTTCCAGTTCCGCGACGGTGGCGATGGTGGCGAAGCGTCCGGCGAGGGCGAACTCGGTACGCCTGATGATCTCCTCGGCGCTCAGGGTGCGGGGGTCGGAGACGAGCTCCTCGACGCTCTGGCCGGCGGGAGCGTCACGGTGCGGGATGGGGTTGGTCGCGGTGGCGTCGACGACGAAGGTGACCGCGTAGCCGAGGTCGCTCGCCAGCCGGGTGGTGGTCTCCACGCACTGCTCGGTGCGGATACCGCAGACCGTGAGCTCGCGGATACCGCGCTCGGTGAGGAGTTGCTGCAGGTGGGTGGTGGTGAAGGCGTTGTGCGAGGTCTTGTGGAGCAGCGGCTCCCCGTCCTGGCGCCGCAGCTCCTCCAGCAGCCGGACATGGCCCAGGGCCGGGTCGAAGACATCGCCGCTGCCGGGCTCGGTGTGCAGTACCCACACCACCAGGTCCCCGGCCTGCCGGGCGAGCCCGACCAGCCGGTCCACCCGGTCGGCGATCTTCGGGTCGGAGATGGTCTCCCACAGCGGCCGTGCGCGGAAGGATTCCTGGACGTCGATGACGATGAGTGCTCGGGTCATGTCCCCAGCCTGTCCGGCGCGGCCGGGGTGGCGACAGGCCGCATCGGGTCGGGAGGCGGACCGATCCGGTCACGGCCGCGGCTGCGGCCGTGACCGGAGGGCCGGCTCTGCTACGTCGACTTCCGGTAGGCCCGGAAGGCCCGTGTGGCGAGGAAGCCCATCACGAGGACGGCCGCCGCGAGGAGGCCCAGACGTGTCCAGACCGCGCTCCAGTCGGTGTGCGCGACCATCGCCTCTCGCGCCGCCACGACCGCCCACTCCACGGGGTTGTACGCGGCGACGTTCCGCACCCAGCCCGGAGCGAGCTGAAGGTCCATCACGGCAGAGCTCAGGAACATCAGCGGCAACGTGGTGAACTGGGAGATCGCGATCAGCGTGGCCTGCTGACGGGTCAGCAGGGCAACGGCGTTGGACAGAGCCGAGAAGATCAGTGTCAGCAGCGCCGCGGCCAGCACGGTGAGGGCGACACCGGCGGGGCCACCGGGGAAGGTGGCACCCGCGATCAGCGCGATGACCACGATGATCAGGCTCTGGATGACGGTCTGGATCGCCTGGTGGGCCATGGTCGCGCACATCATGGCGGCCCGGCTGGCGGGAGAGGTCAGCAGCCGGTCCATCACACCGCGGTCGATGTCCTGCAGATAGGTCGTCCCCGCCCATGCGCTGGCGAACAGCGCGGTCATCATCACCACACCGGGGGTGAGGAACCGCAGGAACCCGCCGTCGCCGTGGGTGAAGCCGGGCAGGTCCACGACCGACCGGAAGAGCCGGCTGAACAACAGCAGCCAGATCACCGGCTGTACGAGCCCGACGATGAGGAAGGTGGGTGTCCGCCACAGGGTGCGCATCAGGCGGCCGGTGAGGAACGTGGAGTGCGCGATCAGGGTCATGGGCCGCGTACCGGTGGACTCCGTGTGTGCTGTGGTCACTTCGCCGCCTCCAGTGCCTTCAGTTCCTCGCCACCGGGGGCCTTGAGGGCGTGGCCGGTGTGCCGGAGGTAGACGTCATCGAGCGAGGGGCGGGCGAGCGTCGCCGAGGCCACGGTGATTCCCGCCTCGTCGAATGCGGCCAACGCGGGCGGCAGCGCCCGGGCGCCGTCGTCGGTACGGCCACGGACCGTGCACCCGTCCATGGTGATCTCGCGCAGTCCCCGCACCCGTCGCAGCACCGAGGCTGCCCTGCCGTCGGCTTCGGCCAGCTCGATCTGCACCGCGTCACCGCGCAGATCGCTCTTGAGCTCCTCGGGGGTGCCCGTGACGACCACCGTGCCGTGATCGACGATCGCGAGCCGGTCGGCCAAGTGGTCGGCCTCGTCGAGGTAGTGGGTGGTGAGCAGCACCGTCATCTGCTCGTCAGCGGCCATCCTGGCGATCTCGTGCCACATCTCGCTCCGGGCCTGGGGGTCGAGACCGGTGGTCGGCTCATCGAGGAAGAGCACCTGCGGGCGGTGCATCAGCCCCAGTGCGACGTCCAGCTTGCGCGCCATACCACCGGAGTACGTGTTCACCAGCCGGTTCGCGGCCTCGGCCAGACCGAACCGGTCGATGAGCTCACGGGCCCGCGCGGTGGCGTCATGGCGGGACATCCCGTGGAGGCGACCCGCGAGCACCAGGTTCTCGGTCGCGGTCGCCATCGGGTCCGTACCGGGTTTCTGAGCCACGAACCCGATCGCCCGGCGCACCCGATGCGGTTTCGCCGCGACATCGACACCGGCGACGTATGCCGACCCCGAGTCGGCCACCGAGAGCGTGGAGAGAATCTTCACCGTGGTGGACTTGCCCGCCCCGTTCGGGCCGAGCAGCCCGAAGACGGTCCCCTTCGCGGCGGAGAAGCTCAGTCCCCGCAACGCGCGGACCGGTGGGTTGTTCCTGCCTGCCGAATAGGTCTTGACCAGATCGACGGCTTCCAGAGCCGTCTGCGCTCGCCGAACCGCAGCCATCGCACGCACACCCTTGTCACTGTCCGGTGTGACTCCCACCTTCCTGGTGTCACCGGACACGAGGAGGCTGAATGGCGAGGGCGGAACCCTACGGTGAGATGTCGCAGCCAGACGCTAACAAGCGCGCGCAGGCAGGTGCAAGCCGTCCGAACGGGTCAGTCGGCCACCGGCGGGGTGGCCGAACACGCCAGGGCGCGACCGGTCTTGGCCGCCCGCTTGGCGATGCGCACCAGATCCTCGCGCAGGCCCCCGTACTGCCCCCGCCACGCCTGCGTCCTGACGTACACGTTGGTGGCGTTGTCGTTGCCCGTGTCCTTGGTGCAGGGGACGGTGAGACTGACGACGTCCTGGGAGGACCAGCTCTTCTCGTAGCCGGGGACGCTCATGGTCCTGCCGTGCCCCGGGCCCGTGCCCACCCGGCCGGGGTCGTGCACCGAGTTGTGCTGCGCGACGTCGACCCGGAGCGCCTCCTTGCCGTCCACGGTGACCCGGCAATGGGCATTGACTTGGAGTTTCCGGTAGGTCATCCGCTGCTCGCCGCCCGCGTGACGGGAGGCGGGGACGACCCGGTCCAGAAGCGACGAGGGCACTCCCCGCAGGACCGTGGGGCAGGTGTCTCCCAGCACTTCGGAGAACTTCTCCGGGTCCTCGCCGTCCCCTCGGCCGGCGAGGACGCCGCCCAGCGCCCCCGCCGCGGCCAGGGCCACGGCGAGGACGGTGAGCAGGGTGATGCGGAGGGGGCGGTTCATCCGTACGCGTTCCATCAATGGTCTATGGCCATCTGCTTCACCTGCTCGATGGACGTGAGGTAGGGCGCGGTGGACCCGACCCGGGAGTATCCCTGGCTGAAGCCCTCGGCCGAGTACAGCTTCGCCCAGCTTTCCGAGATGTCGAGGCCGTGTTCCTTCCCGATGGCCTTCAGCATCGCCTGGTTCTGCTGTACGTCCCGTCCGGCCATCTCGTCGTAGATCGCGCCGGCCTTGTCCGCCGCCGGGGCGGACTTGTTCATCTCCCAGCTGCTGGCGTCGTGGTCGCTGAGGGCGGCGCCCTCGGCCCCGATGATCAGGCTCGCGGTGACCGCGGCCCCGATGGGATGCGCGGCGAAGGGCTTCAGCACGCTGACACCCGTCGCCACGCTGCCGAACGCGGTGTTGCCCCACAGGCGGTTGCTGAGGGTGGCACCGTCGTACTCCTTCTCCTCCCGCACCGCCGGACCGATGATGCCTTCCTGGGCGCCGGTGGCCAGCGTGCCCGCGGTCTCTCCGGACGCCTTGAGGACCTCGTGGACGATGTCCTGCGGGGGTGCGCCGTACTTCTGGTCCGCCGGGACGTCCCCGCCGAGGTGGTGGTCGAGCACCTGGGCGGCGTAGAGCTTCTGCCCGGCGGTGATGGCCGCGTTCGCGTCGGGATCCTGCCCCATCTGCACGAGGAACCGCGTCACATCACGATGTTCCAGATCGGCCTGCGCCCCGGACACGGGGAACAGCTTGTCGTCGCCCGCACCGTCCGTCATGGAGCGGAAGAAGTCCGGTACGTACTCGGACGCGGCGTTCCCCAGGCCCTGCTGCATGCCCAGGGCCAGTGAGATATCCGCCTTCCCGCCTTCGTCGACCGTCCCCATGCCCTTGATGAGCTTGGACATGAGGTCCGCCTGGTCCTTGGTGTGCTCCGCCGGGACATTCGCCGGCGCGTCCCAGTCATGACCGGTGGTCGCCGAGCCCAGCGCGTGGCCGAGGGCCACCCGGGGGCCGGTGGGCACCTTGTCACCGAGGTCGGCGCCGCCGCTGTCCGGCAGCCAGGTGCGCTCCCGCAGCACGTAGTCGAAGTGCTCCTTGTCCTTGAAGAAGTCCGTGGACGCGTCGCCGTTGTGGCCCAGCGCCTCGAAGTATCCGGTGAACGGGTCCTCGCCCTTGTCGTTCTTCCCGCCGAAGTTGAGGAAGTCCGGCGGGTGCTGGCCGTAGGCGAGCCACTTCCGGTGCGTCTGCTCGTCCTCGCGTCCGCCGGGCGCGTCGAAGGGCTTCTTGTCCACCTCGACGAGCTTGTCGCCGTACTCGTTCAGGAACTCCCGGTCCCACTTCCCGGTGCGCATCAGATTGCTCATCACCTGGAAGCCGTACGGGGGATCGGCGTAGTAGGTCTGGTGCGCACCGGGCATGCGCTGGTAGCCGAGGTCGATGACGTCCTTCTTCCACTTCGTCATCTCCGGCGAGTCGGAGTGGCTGGCGAGGCCCAGGGTGATGCCCAGGTTGTCCTGGAGCGCCGCGAGCTGCTTCGTCACCGCGTCCGGGCGGTCCTTGGCCTTGCCCAGCGGGCCGTCCTCGTACTCCGGCTTGGCCGCGTCGTACCAGAGCTCCATGATCCCCTTCGCTCCCTTGCGGGTGGCGAACTGCTCGGCGAAGTCGTCGTTCCGGGCGTTCTTCGCGAGGAGGCCGTTGAACTCGGCCAGGGCCTTGGGGTCCTTCTTGAAGTCGTCCTTGCCCGCCAGTTCCATCAGGCGGTCGACATCCTTCTTGGACTCGGCGTCGACGTCCTTGAGATGTGCCGCGATGTCGTCGTTGAAGCCCTGGCCCGGCGGGTCGATCTGAAGAGCCGTCGTCAGGTCGTGGTCCGCGTCGCTCGCGCTGCGGATGGCCTCACTGATCTTGTTGTTGTAGTGGACGATCGACTCGTGGTACGCCTTCTGAAGCGCCGCGGTGTTCTCCACGTCGGGCGGCGGGTCCAGATAGACGACGCCGTCCTTCTTGTTGACCTTCAGATAGGTCTTTCCGTCCCCGCCCTCCGGCGGGGTGCTCACCGCGGTCTCGACGGCCACGAGGATCTTCTTCGCGGCCTCGAACGCCTTGAGCGCCTCGGACATCACGGCGCCGATCTTCTCGGCCTGGCCGGATGCCTCCGACATCTGGTGCCGGATGCCGCGGAACTTGGTGAACGCGGACTCCGCCGTCTCGCCGTACCAGCCGGACGTCTCCAGCTGGGACGAAACGGTGCTGGTGAAGGTCTTGGTGACAGTGTCGATCTTGCCCGGGAGCGCCTTCCACGTCTTCACCGCCTCCCGGAGTGGTTCGAGGTCGACCTCGCGCACCGCCGTGTAGGTGAGTTCAGGGGTGGTCATCGGTGCCCTCCCTAGGACTTCGGGTCGTTGGTGGACGGGAGCGTCGGCACATAGGGGCCGTACAGAGGCTTGTCAGTGCTCTGAGAGGTGCCGCCCTGGGGCAGGTACGGCCCGTACGTGCCCTGTGAGCCGCCGTCCTGGGGCAGGTACGGCCCGTACACCTTGCCCATGTCCACCTTGCGCCGGACGTCCGTCTCCTTGAAGCTCGTGGCGGCGGAGCGGAGCGCATGGGCGACCCCGGTGTAGAGGCCGTCCAGGTACTTCATCTGCGCACGCCAGGTCTTCTGGAAGTCCGCGAACGCCTCGTCGCTCGCGAAGCCCTTCATCGAGCCGGGCACCTGTTCGGTCTCCCGCATCGTCTCGTTGTCCGTCTTCGCGAAGTCGTCGCTCACCTTGTCGGCCCGACCCGCGTAGGCGCGCAGGCCCTGCGGAGACACCTTGAGGACCTTCCCGTCGCCCGCTCCGTCGCCCTTTGACCCGCCGTCACCCGCTCCGTTGAGCTGCATGGAAGTGCTCTGCTGGGAGCGCGCCTCGCTGATCAGGCCCGCCCATTCATGCTCGAAAGACACAAGTTCCTCCCCCGTGTTGCCAGTCCACATCAATCCATGGCCCACGAATCTACAAGAGGACGGGAGGAGGTGTCCTGTCCCAGGAGTCAAGATCATGTGACCGACGCGAGGGCCGCGCCCGGCACCTCCTCATACCTCCGTATGCGCCCGCTCCGGAATCGCCGCACCGTCCGCCCGGCCGGAAATTCAGGTGTCGCCCCTCACACCCCTGCGGCACCCTGGAGCCATGAACCACCAGCGATCCGTACGCCTCTCGAAGTACCTCGCCAGGCATCTGCGGCACGCTCCGGAACGCATCGGGATCACCCTGGACGCCCAGGGCTGGGTCCCCGTGGCCGAGCTGATGGCCGCGGCGGCGCACCACGGATTCCCCTTCTCCCGTGCGGAGTTGGGTGCCGTGGTGGCCGCCAATGACAAACAGCGCTACACCATCGAGGGCGACCGGATCCGCGCCAACCAGGGCCACTCGGTCCCGGTGGACCTCGCGCTGCCACCGGCCGTGCCGCCCGCGTTTCTCTTCCACGGAACGGTGGCCCGCAGCCTCGCCGCCATCCGGAGCGAAGGGCTGCGTCCCATGACACGGCACGCCGTCCACCTCTCGGCGGACCGCGCCACCGCCACCCGGGTGGGCGCCCGCCGCGGCACGCCGGTGGTCCTGAGCGTGGACGCGGGGGCGATGCACCAGGCCGGTCATGTCTTCCAGGTCAGCGCCAACGGCGTCTGGCTCACCGCTGCCGTCCCGGCCCCGTTCCTGCGCTTCCCGGGCTGAACGACCGGGGCGGCGAGGCATCCGGGGTGCGGGCCGGTTCCGCCCGGGCCACGCGCTACCGCGGCACCTGGAAGCCGCCGATCCTCCGCTCCAGCAGCTCGGCCAGCCGCAGCGGGGTACGGTCCTCGGACATCGGGCCGATGAGCTGCACTCCCACCGGCAACCCCTCGGGTGACCGGCCCGCGGGCACGGCGGTGGCGGGCAGACCGGGCATGGTGGCCAAGCCGGCCCAGACGAGCTGGTCGAGGTACGGGTAGTCGACGCCGTCGATATCGATCCGGCGCTCCCTGGGGTCGGGGATGTGGTCGTGCGGGAACGCCGGAGTGGGCGTGATGGGACACACCACGGCGTCGAACTCGGTGAAGAGCCGTCGCCAGCCGTGGCGGTGGAGTTCGCGGCGACCGTTCGCCTCGATCCATTCACGGTGGCTGAACACCATGCCGCGCAGCCGCATCGCGCCGAGACTCCGGTCGTCCGCGCTCAGTCCGGCGGCGTGGGTACGAAGCTCCTCGTACGCCTCGACGGGAAAGCGGGCGACGGCCCCGGAGAAGAACAACTGCATATAGACCACTGCCGCCTCGGTCAGATCGGGCAGCAGCGGGCTGTGCCGTTCGACGCGGGCTCCGCTGTCGGCAAGCGCCTCCGCCACCCGGTTCACACCCGCCCGCACAGCGGACCCGGTCGGGATGAGCGGATGCTCGTCGAGCACCAGGACCCGGAAGTCGCGCAGTCGCTCATGGCGCGCGGGCGGCAGTGACAGGCCATACGCCACACCGTGCGTCAGCGGGTCAGGTCCGGCCATGACATCGAGCAGAAGCGTGAGGTCGCGGGCCGTGCGCGCCATCGGCCCCACGACGGCGAGGTCATGGTCGGTCGGCAGTACCGGTGTTGCCGGAGGAGCCATACCGCGGGGCGCCGCAAGCCCGAGTGTCGGTTTGTGCGCGTAGACACCACAGAAGTGTGCGGGGGTGCGCAGCGAGCCGCCGATGTCGGATCCGATGGACAGCGCGCCGAAGCCGGACGCCAGGGCCGCGGCCGATCCGCCGGAGGATCCACCGGCCGTACGACCGTGATCCCAGGGGTTGTTGGTGGTGCCGTGGATCTCGTTGAAGCTCTGGATGTCGTGCAGCCCCAACGGCACATTGGTCTTGCCGAGTACCACCGCACCCGCGGCCTTGAGCCGTGACACCTGTACCGCGTCCTCGGCGGGCATATGGTCCCGGTGCTGCGGTATGCCCCAGGTCGTGGGCAGCCCGGCGATGTCGTAGGACTCCTTGACCGTCACCGGGACGCCGAGCAGCGGCCGGTCCTCACCGCGGGCGCGCGCCTGGTCGGCGGCGCGCGCGGCGGCTCGGGCACGGTCGTAGTCCGGCACACAGATCGCGTTGATCGCCTCGTCGTCCCGCTCGATACGGGCGATGGCCTCGTCGGTCAGTTCCGCCGATGTCACTTCACCGGTGCGCAGGGCAGCGGTGAGGCCTTCGGCCGTTTCAAAACTCCACTCCATGAAAATGACCGTAACGGCCCCTGGGCCAGGGCATATAACGCTGTGTCACGCAAGCGTCGCCGTGGCCTTGCCCGACCACCACGGCCTGATGACCGGTGACCGGCCGGCCGGACGCGGCACATGACCATCGGGCCACCTGCGTTGTCGGTGGCGGGTGGCAGCATCGGCGCATGACGAAGACCATGGCATTCGACTGGCGGCCCTTCCTCCTCAAGTGGTCCGGGGAGTGGGCGGATGCGCAGCCGGACGACGAGACCCGGGACGAGGGCGACGAGGCCGCGCGACGCGCGCGGTGGCTCGGGTTCCCGCCCGCGTCGGAGGAGCGGATCGCGGCCATGGAGAAGCGGATCGGCCGGCGGATGCCCCCGTCGTACCGGGAGTTCCTCAAGGTCAGTGACGGGTGGCGGCACGCTGGCGGGTTCGTGTGGCTGCTGGCGGGGACCGAGGGCGCGCGCTGGCACGACAACGAGTCGGGGCTCGCGGAGCTGTTCGAGGAGTACCTGGACGAGGACGCCGGGCCGGAGGAGCGGCTGGAGGCGGACATCTGGCGCCGCGGACTGCAACTCGACGTCGAGTCCGACATCACCCACGTCCTGATGGATCCCGAGGACGTGGACGAGGCCGGCGAGTGGGCCGTGTACACCTGGGCGAGCTGGCGGGCCGCGCCACCCGAACGGCACGCGAACTTCATCGAGTTCATGAGGGAGATGTACCGGGAGTTCCACAGCCTGCGGGCGAACGGGCGTGACGGGGAGCCGGAGTTCGTCAACGACACGACACGGGATCTGGACGCCCTGATGGAGGAGGCCCGGCTGGAGGCACTGCGCGGCGGCTGGGAAGGGGCCGTGAAGACGCTGGACGAGGCCAGGGAGTACGGCAGGCCGCGGGCCGCCGGACTGGGCGACCAGATACGCCGTCTGCTCGGGCAGACCACCGCGGTCCACTTCGAGTCCCTGGTGACCGATCCGCGCTACGCACCCGAGCTGTTGCCCCCGCTGGTCGCCGAACACGCGGACCACTCGTACCGCGACGACTCCACGCTGACGTTCTCGCTGCCGGGTGCCGGCGAGGACGTGATGGCGCTGGCCTACGCGACACTGGACCAGGTGCGGAACGGCACGTACCGGTACATGGCGGCCGGACCGTTCGGGGAAGCGGTCGAGCGGGCGCGCGAGCTGGCGCGATGGGGGGACACCGACGAGGCGTGGCGGACGCTCATCGGCGCTCTGCCCCGGTGGGAGCCGCTGGGACCGGACCACCTCGTACCGCTGGGGTGGGTGGCCGACCCTCTGCTCGGTCCGCTGCTGACCCCGGAGCGGGGCCGTGAGCTGCTGTCCGCTCCCCGGGGCGGGCAGGCGGGTGAGGCGCGGGGGCCCGCGGCGGGGCTCGACCCGGGTGGCCTGGCGTGGCTCGCGGAGCCGGACCCCACCAACAGCCGCGCGTCCTACCGGTTCGTCCTGGTGGAGGGTGCGGAGCCGGAGGAGTTGCCCGGACGTCTCGCGGACGGGGACGGCGCCGTGCTGGACGAGCCCCTGTCCCTCTGGGAGGCACGCCGGCGGTCGCGGGACGGCCGGAGGGAGTTCTCCTCCTATGACGACAGGGCGCTCATGGCGGTCGGCCGGGCCGGCACCGGCTGGAGCTTCGCCTTCGACGATGACCCTGCCCCGTTCGACCGGCGGCGGTTCGTCTCCCCGGCCGCGGCGGCCGGCGGGGGCGCCCGCACGGTGGTGGTGTGGAGCGGTCTGCGGGAATGGCGCGGGGAACCGTTCTTCCACCTCTCGGTGGCGCGAGACGGTGCCGAGCAGTACGCGTTCACCTACGCGGACGGAGAGGTCCGCTCCCACGGGGAGATACCGCGGGCGCTCGACCCGGCCCGGTTCTTCGGCGATCCGGAGGACATCACCGCGGTGGAACGGTCGCTGCTGGAAGCGGTGTCCGGGGAGTTCGGCGTGTGTCTGCCCCGTCACGCCATCGAGAACGGACGGCTGCACACGTTCACCACCCGCTCCTGGACACGGCCGCCGGAGGACGGCGAGACGTACGCGGTGATCCAGGTGATGTGACAGCACGCGTCCCTGGGATGTCAGCGCCGCCCCGCGGCCGGGTTCAGCAGCTGTCGCGGTACGGGACGTCCGGGATGTACGTGGACCAGTCGGCGCGGGACAGACCGCCGCCCGCGCGGTCGCAGACGGCCGCGGTGGCGTGGACGGGGTCGACGGGATAGGCCCGGAGGGGGGTACGGGCCCCGGTCACGAACAGGGTCCGGTCGCCGGGGCCGAACGCGACCGCCAGAACGGGGTCGGCGCCGCTGGTGAACGTGGTCCCCAGCGGTCGCCCCGAGGCGGTGTCCCACAGCCGTACCGTGCCGTTCGCGCCCGCCACGGCCAGGGTCGCGCCGTCGTGGGCGTAGGCGAGGGCGGTCACCGGCTCCCCCTTCCGGGCCTGGTCCGAGTACGTTCCGGAGAGGGAGCCCAGGGCGCGCATCCCGTCGTCGTCGTACACGTTCACCCGGCCGGAGGGGCCGCCCAGGGCAAGCCGTTCGCCGTCGGGACTGTAGGCGAGCGCCAGGGCGTACAGCTGCTCGGCCACGCCCGATGCCTGACGGGCCGAGGGCAGGGTGAAGCCGATCCCGTGCGTGGTGGCGAGGTGTCGCCCGTCGGGGCGCACCGCCATGGCGCCGGCCGGAGGAGCCGACCAGGTGCTTGGTCCGCCACGGGCCTTCTCGGTGTGCTCCGGGACTTCTGTGCGGCGCCGTGCGTCCCACTTCTCCAGTACGGGATCCGGCCGGAGGGCGAAGAGGGAGGAGCCGTCCGGGCTCAGCGCGATGGCATCGGCGCTCTCCCTCCTCTTGCCGCCCGTCGCGAGCACCAGCTCCGCCCGCCGGCGGTGGTTCCGCAGATCCCAGACCGTGATCCGCTCCGGGCGCCCTCCGGTCGTCTCCGATGCGTCGCGTACCTCTGGGGCACCGACCCCGTAGGCCAGCGTCCGCCCGTCGCCGCTGAACGCCAGGTGGGCCCAGCACTGTTCGCTCTTCGCCCGCGTACGGTCGACCGTGCCGCAGTCGACCGGCGGCAGCGGGGTCGCCCGGCCGCCGCGGTCGGTGGGCCGTATCTGGAACCGCATCCGCTCCCGGTGGCGGCGGGCGGTGACGACCATCCGCCCGTCGGGACCGAACGCGGCCTTCTGGGCCGGTTCCCCCCGCCGGGGGGAGGCGATGGCATCGCCCAGGAACAAGGTGCGCACGGCACCGGTGCTGTCGCCGGTCCCCTCCTGGTACCGGATCACGCCCCGGTCGGGATCGAGCCAGTGATCCAAGACGTACTCGTCGACCAGCCGGTGCGAGTAGACCGCCTCGGCGGAGTCCGCGGAGATCCGCCACAGTGTGATCTTCCGGTCGCCCACCGTGGAGACGAACCGCCCGTCGCGGCTGAAGCGGACGCCCTCCGGCTTGTCGCCCTCGTACGGGATCCGCACCGTCTTCCCGGACCTCAGGTCCCAGATGACCGGCTTTTCACGACCGACCGCCAGCCTGCGGCCCTGCGCATCGAACTCCCAGCCCCTACCGCTGCTGGGGCTCTTGGCGGTGCCGCAGACGGCGCTCGACAGCGCCGCCGCGCGGGGCGCGCGCACCCGACGCCGCGCGGTGATGTCCCAGAGCTCCAGGGAATGCCCCGCGCACAGCGCCATGAGCCGGTCGTCCGGACTCACGTCGACCGGGTAGACGCCCTTGCCCTCGCGCTGGAACACCCGGCGTCCGCGCCGTACCTCCCACAGTCCGGCCGAGTGTCCGTCGGACAGGAGCACCGTGCGCCCGCTCGGGGCGTACTGGGCGTCCATCTCCTCGGTGAGGGGAGCGGGGCGCGGGCCGACCCGCTTCCCGGTGGTGAGGTCACGCGCGGTCAACCGGCCGCCCGCCGCCACCAGCAGCCGCCGTCCGTCCGGGGACAGATCCTTCACCTGCTCACCGCCGGCCAGGCGGAGTTCGCCGGTCCGGCGGTGTCCGGCCACATCCCAGCGCTGTGCCCGGCCGGCCACGACGTGCACCAGCGTCCGCCCGTCCGCGCTGACGTACTCGTCCCCGTCGGCCACCGCGCCGGGAACGGTGAAGGAGTCCTGCTCCTGCTGCGTCACGGCCCCCAGCAGCGCCGCCCGGGCCTCGTCGGTATGGCTGATCCGCCACGCGGCGGCGCTCAGCCGCAGTGCCGTCACCGGGTCGGCGGAGCGCATGGTCTCCGCGATCGACGCGACACGGCGGGAGGTGGCCTCCGCACGGCGCCGGTCGCCCTCGCGGTTCTGCTGCCAGGCCACCACTCCCGCCACCATCGCCAGGACGAGCAGCAGGGACAGCGTGCCGACCACCGCACGGACCCTGCGGCGCTCGCGCCGCCGCCCGGCGCTGCTCGCCGTGAGGAACGCCCGCTCCAGGGAGGTGAGGGCGGCCCGCTCCCGGTCCGGGGCGAACGCCTCCTCCGCCTCCGCCAGCCGTGTCCCGCGGTACAGCGCGCCGGGATCCCGGTGCAGCCCCTGCCACGCCCGCGCCGCCTCCGTCAGCTTCCGGTGGACGCGCAGCCGTCCGCGGTCCTCCTCGATCCAGCCCCGCAGCCGCGGCCAGGCGGTGATCAGCGCCTCATGGGCAAGGTCCACCACCCCGTCGTCGACGGTCACCAGGCGGGCCCGGACCAGACGTTCCAGCACCACCGCGGTGTCGTCCGACGCGTCCTCCGGTGTGCCGTCCCCCTCCAGCTCGGCCCGGTCCACCGGGCGTCTGGTGTCCTGCGCGCCCTCGCCCGGGGTGATCAGCCGCAGCAGGATCCGGCGGGCCAGCTCCGCCTGGCGCGTGGACAGTTCACCGTGGACCCGCTCCGCCGTAGCGGCGATCGCGCCGTGGACCCCGCCCACGGACTCGTACGCCTCCTCCGTCAGCGTCCGTCCGCGCCGCCGCCGCCAGGTCTCCAGCAGGGCGTGGGACATCAGCGGCAGACCGCCCGGTTCATCGGCGGCCTCGGCCACGATCCGGGCGGTCAGCGACCGCTCCACGATCAGGCCCGCCGCGGCGGCCGGTTTCACGATCGCCTCGCGCAGCTCGGCCGGTGCCATCGGGCCGACGAGCAGCGTGGCATCGCGCAGTGCGGCCGTCAGCCGGTGGTGTGCGGCGCAGTGGCCGAAGAAGTCGGCCCGTACGGCGATGACGACGCGCAGCCGGCTCTCCGGATCGCAGGCGGCGAGCAGCGCGTCGATGAACTCCTGGCGCTCCGAAGATTCCTGACAGAGCGTGAACACCTCCTCGAACTGGTCGACGATCAGCCAGGTGTCACCGCCCCCCGCCTTCGCGGCCGGCGCCGCGCGGTGGGTACGGGCCGGGTGCTCACCCGGGGTCAGAAGCCGGATCACGGCCGGCGGCTGTGCCGCCGGCCGGGCGCCACCGCCGGTCCCGGGGTCCCGGAGGGCGGGGATCAGGCCCGCGCGCAGGAGCGAGGACTTGCCGCTTCCGGAGGGGCCGAAGACGGCGGTGAACCGATTGCTCCGCGCCAGCTCCACGACATCGGCGGCCAGCCGGTCCCGGCCGAAGAAGCGCTCGTGGTCCCCCGGTTCGAAGCGGGCCAGGCCGCGATAGGGCGGGTCGGCGCCGTCCTCCTCGGCCCGCTCCACGGCCGCCGCCTCCGCCGCCTCCGCGGCCGCTTCCCGCCAGCGCTCCTCCCACTCCGCCCGGTCCCCGCCACAGACCTCGGCGTAGGCCAGCGCCACCGGCAGCGAGGGCAACTGCTCGCCCGCCGCCGCCTGCGACAGGGTCGTGACCGAGTACCGCGCCCGCTGCGCCATCGCCCGGTAGGTCGGCCCACCGGCCTCCTGACGGAGCTTGCGCAGCTCGTAGGCGAAGCGCTCGACCGGACCCGCGCTCGGGTCCACCGGCCTCTCACGACGCCCCACCCGTTCCCCCTCCCCCGGTCCCCCGCTGTGCTGTCCCGCTCGCTCGGTCGACCCAACTACCGGCACATTCGCGATTGTTCGGTCCTTCGGACGGGGGCTGCCGAACAACCGTACAGCCGCTGGAATGGCGGAGCGGTCGGCCCCGGGCCCCTCGCAGGGAGCGCCGCACCGGCCGTCCGCTGACGTCGATGAGGAGAGACAGCAACGTGAAAGAGTTGATCAGTACCCGCGGAATCCGCGGGGCGATGGTGGCGTGTGCCGCGCTGACCCTGGCGGCGAGCACGGTGCCGGTGTTCGCGGCCTCACCGCACTCCACCGGGTGGAGCGAGTCGAGAGTGACCCGGAGCGACGCCGCCCTCTTCGCCTCCACACGACCCGAAGCGGGGACCACCTGGGTGGCCGGCACTCGGTTCGTTCCCACGGGAGACGACAGCTACGAGCTCGTGCCCACCCTGTGGGAGCGCGACGAACGCAAGGGCTCGGGCTGGAAGCGGGTGAAGACGGCGCCTGTGCCCCGGGGTGACGACGTCCGGTTCAATGACGTCGATGCCTCTTCGCCGCGCAACGGCCTGGTGGTCGGTGACTACGTCAGACGACTCGGTGGCATGGCGACGCAGCGCTGGAACGGCAATGTGTGGAAGCCCGCTGTCGCTCCGGTGCCCCACGGAGTGAGGGACGCCGGGTTGGTCTCCGTCGACACCCGCGCCTCCCGTGATGCCTGGGGAGCGGGCTATGCGTACCTGCGCACCGAAGGCGGCTCCAGCATGGTCGGATTGCTCCAGCACTGGGACGGCACTCGGTGGAAGGAGGAGAAGCTGCCGGACATCGCCGAAGGGGACACGGACGTCTGGTGGCAGCTGTCGGACGTCACCGCCCTCGCCGCCGACGATGTGTGGGCGGTCGGCAACACGTCGAGCAGAAAGGCCTCGGAGCCGGTGCTGCTGCACTACGACGGCACACGCTGGAACAAGGTCGCCGTTCCCGAGGTCGGTACCACGCGCACAGAGCTGAGGGAGGCCGTCGCCGGACCGGACGGGCACGTGTGGGTCGTGGGGCAAACCCAAGCGCCTGACAAGTCCTGGCAGGGGCTGGCACTGCACTACGACGGCAAGAAGTGGACCAACGTCCCGGTGCCGAAGGGAACCGGGGCGCTGACCTCGGTCGCGATCAGCCAGGGGGACCCCGTCGTCCTGGAGGAGACGGCGGAGGACACCAGCGCCGTGCTCCGCTACTCCGGCGGAAAGTGGGTGTCGATGAAACTGCCCGCCGGCGGCGCCCAGCCGTACTCGGCAATGGACATCTCCGTCTCGGGCCGGACCATCGACGTCGTCGGCGACCGCCCGGGCACGGCCACCCAGGAGGTGGGTCCCGGCTCGCTGCTGACCACGCGCCAGTAGCGGTGGGCGGGAGGGGATGGGCCGGTGCCGGTCCATCCCCTTCCGTTGGTCCGGGCCCGCTCGTGTCAGCGGGGCCGGTAGGCGGTGGCCAGTACGGAGACGGTGACCTGGTCGGGCAGGAGACCGCGATCGGCCAGGTCCGCACCGTTCAGATGGCGTGCGCTCGGTGTCATCCCCACCAGATCGAGGGCCTCGGGCCGGGTCAGGGGCGTGACGTACTCGACCGGTTCGGTATCCACGGCCTCGAAGAAGGGGGCCAGCGCCGTGTGCAGACGGTGTTCCTTGGCCGGGTCGATCGCCACCAACCCGGGCACCCGGCCGCGCAGTTCGCGCAGGTGCCGCGCGGTCGGACGGACGACGACCAGCCGGCCGCCCGGGCGCAGCACCCGGTGGAACCCGGACGGGTTGCGCGGGGCGAACACGTCCAGCACGACATCGGCCATCCCGTCGGCCAGCGGGAGGCGACGGAAGACGTCCCAGGTCGCGGCAGCCGCCCGCGCATGGGCGCGGGCCGTGGCGCGCAGGGCGCGCACCGAGGTGTCCAGGCCCAGACCGCGGGCGTCGGGCAGCCGGTCGAGGACACCGGCCAGGTAGTAGCCCGTACCGCATCCCACGTCCACCACGGTGTTCCGCTCCGGCGCGGCGTCGGCCGCCAGTTCCGCCACGGTCCGGCGGATCGGCGCGTAGCTGCCGGTGGCCAGGAACCGGTCCCGGGCCCGGGCCATGGCCGCGTCGTCGCCGCTGGTGGCGCGGGTGCCCGTCAGGAGGCTGACATAGCCGTACCGGGAGATGTCGAAGGTGTGGCCCGCCGGGCAGCGCAGGGCGCCGCGGTCGGGGTGGAGAGGGGCCCCGCACAGGGGACAGCGCAGGAGATCGAGGAACGATGCGAGGGCAGGGGGAAGCGAGACGGGCACAAGACACTCCTGGCGACGGTGAAAGGAAGGGACCGTGCCTGCGCGCGCTCAGAAGGTGGCCGTTCCCGGAGGAACGGATCGGCGTCGGCCCTCGATAGGGGCAGCGCCGGAACGTGGATCGTGCGGCAGGCACACCGAGGAGGGCGATGCCGTCCGGCATCGCCCTCACAGCCTCCCGATCAGTGGAAGCAGCAGTGCGGAGTGCTCATGAAGTCCACGCCACGACTTTACAAGGCGACGCGAACACGTCCTGGCCGGCCCACCACTGGCGGAAGTCCTCGTCCTGTGAGGACAACTCGCCCACCGGTGCGCGTGGTTGGTGACCACCACCCCCGGCGCCGTGGTGACCGAGCCGCTCTCCCACACCGGGCAACGAGCAGATCCGGACGGATTACGAGGCGTGGAAGGAGTCCGCGGGCGGCGCCCTGGACCCGCGGGCCGTGGCGGAGGCGACCGGCTACGCCTGCCGGCAGCCGCGGAACGTCACCATCCGCGAGATCGTCCTCGCCGCCACCGGCCAGGAAGCCTGGCCTGGTCGCGCCCGGGAGGGCCGGGCGAGGCGGGAGCTCGAGCCGGACTCAAGCGATGCGGTCGTCGATCAAAAAATGCAGTTTCAATGTTTGACCACAAATTACACACATCCTCTCTTCATACTGGCCCCGATGGTCTAGATTGACCGTGCTTCAGCTGTTCGGGCACGAGGCGACCAGTAATGATCTGTACGTCCGGCACCACGGCAAGACAGCAATCGCACCCTCCGCGCCCGGCGTGGGGGTGATCAGTTCTTGGGGCCCGAGAGGGGGCCCCGGGTGTGGGGAGCACCTGGGGCAGAGACGGGTTCCCGCGTACCTCGAGAGCCTGGCAGGGCATGCGCACGGCTGCCGCCAGGGTGGGTTGTTCACATCAGCACTGCGATAGCCGGTACGTCATGCGCGGGAGGCGGGGGCCTCCCGGCGAGAGGAACAGTGCGCGGGGGGCGGGGGCCTCCCGAGGGGAGGAACAGTCGGGAGGCGGGGGCCTCCCGGGGGGAGGAACAGTGTTAGGCGAACACGTCGAACCACTGGGGACCTGGGGGGTTCTGTGCGGCGAGGGGGATTAGTCAGCCCGTTTCCGCCGGCGCGCGGGCGTCCGGCGGACGGGGCAATCAGCCAGCCCGCGATCGACTGGGAGCATCGGTACCGCCGTACCGTGATCACCAGCGACACCGTGGCCACCGCCATCGTGGTGGCGGCGATCGGCAACTTCTTCGGGGCCCGGGACGCGGCCAACTGGCATGAGAAGTGGGGAATCCTCGCGTTCGGCACCGAACTGCTGGTGCTGGGGGCGCTTGCGGTGAGCCGGTCCTGGGCTCCGGCCGTACTCGGCCAGGGCGCGGAGGAGTTCCGCCGGCTCGGACGCTCACTGTTCACGGCGACCGTCGTACTGGCACTCGGCGGTATCGCCCTGACCTCGCGCAACATCAAGCTCTGGATCTTCGTCGCGATCCCCGCGATCGCACTCGTCACCATGACCGCGCGGTATCTGCTGCGCCTGTGGCTGCACAAACAGCGGAAGGAAGGCCAGTGTCTGCGACCGGTGCTCGCCGCCGGGAGCGTGGCCACCGTGCGCGATCTGATCACCCGGACCCGTAAGTTCCCGCATCTCGGCTGGCGCGTGGACGCGGTATGCACGACGGACGGTCTCGGGCCCGACGGTGACCGTCTGGACGGTGTGCCGGTCGTCGGCCGACTGGCGGACGTCGCGGGCCACGTCCGCCGCAACGGCTACCGGGTCGTCGCGGTCACCCCGGATCCGCACTGGTCACCGGACCGGCTGCAACGGCTCGCCTGGAACCTCGAGGGCAGCGAGGCCGAGATGGTCGTGGCCCCCGTGCTGATGGAAGTGGCCGGCCCGCGGCTGCACATCGACGCGGTGCTCGGGATCCCGCTGCTGCGGGTCAGCATGCCCACCTTCACCGGGGGCCGCCGGGCGGTCAAGGGGGTCGTCGACCGGGTCGGCGCGGCGATCCTGCTGATGCTGTTCGCGCCGCTGATGGTGCTCGTCGGGCTGCTCGTGCTGATGGACAGCCGGGGCGGGGCGTTCTACCGGCAGCGCAGGGTCGGCAAGGACGGCCGCGAGTTCACCATTCTCAAGTTCCGCACCATGGTCACCGGGGCCCACGACGCACGTGGCGAACTGGCCGGCCTCAACGAGGGCGCGGGGCTGCTGTTCAAGGTCCGGCGGGATCCACGGGTGACCCGGGTGGGAGCGGTGCTGCGCCGGTACTCGCTCGACGAGCTCCCGCAGCTCTTCAACGTGCTCACCGGATCGATGTCGCTCGTCGGCCCACGGCCTCCGCTGCCGGAGGAGTCCGCCGCCTACGGCCCGGACATCCGGCGGCGGCTGCTGGTCAAACCCGGGCTCACCGGCCTGTGGCAGATCAGCGGACGCAGCGACCTGCCGTGGGAGGAGGCGGTCCGCCTCGACCTGCGGTACGTGGAGGACTGGTCGCTCGCCCTGGACACAGTGATCTTGTGGAAGACGCTGCGTGCGGTGCTCCACGGACAGGGGGCGTACTGATGCGCGGAGGCCGTCGTCCGGCCGACGCGGGGACCGCAGGCCACAAGGGTCTGCCGTGGGGGAGGAACGCGTCATGAGGATCAGCGTTTTCGGGCTCGGCTACGTGGGCTGCGTATCGGCCGCGTGTCTGGCCAGTATGGGGCACGAGGTCATCGGGGTGGACGTCAACCAGGTGAAGGTCGACCTGGTCAACGACGGCAAGGCCCCGGTGGTCGAGGACCGGATCGGCGAGCTCACCGCCGAGGTCGTACGGGCCGGGGCGTTGCGCGCCACCGTCGACGTCCGCGAGGCCATCATGGGCAGCGAGGTGTCGCTGGTGTGCGTGGGCACACCCTCGGAGCCCAACGGCAGCCTGTGCACCACGTACTTGGAGCGGGTCACCGAGGAGATCGGCGCCGCACTGGCCGAGAGGGCCGGGCAAGGAGGCCGGCACACCCTCGTCTTCCGCAGCACCATGCTCCCGGGCACCTGTCTGAACCTGCTGGTACCGATCCTGGAGAAGTACATCGGCGGTACGGCCGGGGTGGACATCGGGGTCGCGGTCAACCCGGAGTTCCTGCGCGAGGGCACGAGCGTGCTGGACTTCTTCGACCCGCCCAAGACCGTCATCGGCGAGCTCGACCCGGCCAGCGGCGACGTGGTGGCGGCGCTGTACGACGGCTTGCCCGGCGAGGTGTTCCGGGTGCCGATCCCGACGGCCGAGGCGATCAAGTACGCGGACAACGCGTTCCACGGCCTCAAGATCGGCTTCGCGAATGAGCTGGGCGCGGTGTGTCAGGCGCTCGGGGTGGACTCGCACCAGGTCATGGATGTGTTCCTGGCCGACCGCAAGCTGAACATCAGCCCCGCCTATCTGCGGCCCGGTTTCGCCTTCGGCGGCTCCTGCCTGCCCAAGGACTTACGCAGCCTGGTCCACGCGGCGCGGCGGGCCGATGTCTCGGTGCCCATCCTCGCCCATGTGCTGCCCTCCAACGCCGACCATCTGCAGCGCGCGGTGGAGCTGGTCGAGCGCACCGGGAAGCGCCGGGTGGGGCTGTTCGGGCTGTCGTTCAAACCCGGGACCGATGACCTCCGTGAGAGCCCGCTCGTCGAACTGGCCGAGAGACTCTTCGGCAAGGGGTACGACCTGCGGATCTACGACGCCAATGTGAGCCTCTCCCGGCTGCTCGGCGCGAACCGCGAGTACATCGAGACCCGGCTGCCGCACCTCGGGCACCTGCTCGCGGACTCCGTCGACGAGGTGCTCGAGCACGCCGAGGTGTGCCTGGTCGGGACCAGGGATCAGGCCGTGCTGTCGGCGCTGCCCCATGGCGGGAACCCGGTGGTCGTCGATCTCATCCGCCTTCCCGACGCCGAGGCGCGCCGGGCCGAACCGGGGTACATGGGCCTTGCTTGGTAACGCAGTCAGCGGTGACGGGTCGGGCCGACGCGCGCTGATCCTGGTGGAGAACCTGTCGGTGCCGTTCGACCGGCGGGTGTGGCAGGAGTGCACGACACTGCGCGACGCGGGCTGGGAGGTCCACGTCATCTGTCCCCGGGGCGAGAAGCGGGACACGGAACCGGAGGCGCTGATCGACGGGGTGCGGATCCACCGCTACCCGTTGCGCGCGGCCACCGGAGGACCGGCCGGCTACCTGCGGGAGTACGGATCGGCGCTGTGGCACACGGCCCGGCTGGCCCGCAGGGTCGGCCCGGTCCATGTGGTCCATGCCTGCAACCCGCCCGACCTGCTGTTCCTGGCGGCCCGGTGGCTCAGGCAGCGCGGCGCGCGGTTCATCTTCGACCAGCACGACCTGGTACCCGAGCTGTACCTCTCCCGGTTCGACCGCGGCAAGGACCTGCTCTACCGCGCCGTGTGCGCGCTGGAGCGGCGGACCTACCGGGCCGCGGACATCGTGCTGGCCACGAACGAGAGCTACCGGGACGTCGCGGTGCGCCGTGGCGGAAAGCGGCCGGAGGACGTGTTCGTGGTGCGCAGCGCACCCGCGATCGAACGGTTCCAACCGGTGCCGCCCGAGGAGGAGTTGAAGCACGGGAAGCCCCATCTGCTGTGCTACCTCGGCGTCATGGGCCCTCAGGATGGTGTCGACTACGCCTTGCGGGCCCTCGCGAAGCTGCGCGACGAGCTCGGGCGGACCGACTGGCACGCGGTGTTCGTCGGCTCCGGCGACGCCTTCGACGCGATGGTGGCGCTGTCGCGGCGGCTCGGGCTCTCGGAGCAGGTGCAGTTCACCGGGCGCGTTCCGGACGCCGACCTGGTGCGCTACCTGTCGACCGCGGACGTCTGCCTCTCCCCCGACCCGCGCAATCCGCTCAACGACGTGTCGACCATGAACAAGGTCCTGGAGTACATGGCGATGGGCCGGCCGATCGTCTCGTTCGACCTCCGGGAAGCGCGTGTCTCGGCGGGTGAGGCCGCCGTCTACGCGGCCGCCGACGACGAGGCCGAGTTCGCCGGGCTCATCGCCGGGCTGCTCGACGATCCGGAGAAGCGGGCCCGGATGGGCAAGATCGGCCAGGAGCGGATCGGCGGTCAGCTCTCCTGGCGTAACTCGCAGGCGTCGCTGCTCGCCGCCTACGCCGCCGCCTGCGGCCCCTACCGTTCAGGGAAGAGGCAGCGCAGTTGAGTGAGGACGCAATACGCCTGGTCACGATCGGGCGGATCATCCGTCGGCGGTGGCGGCTGCTGACCATCCTCGCCCTGCTGGGCGCGCTCGTCGGCTACGGCACCTCCTTGCTGTTTCCGCCGCGCTACACCACGTCGGCGTCGGTACTGCTGCCGGGGGCGTGGGAAGAGCGCGAGCTGCTGACCCAGGCGGAGATCGCGACCAGTTCGGTGGTGCTCGACCGCGCTGCCGCCTCGCTCGGCTGGAGCGGGGTCGGCGGCGGCGATCTGCGGGACCGGGTGAGCGCCCGGGCCGCCGAGGGGAACATCATCAAGATCTCGGGCACGGCCGAGACCCCGGAACGCGCACAGCGCCTCTCCGACCAGGTGGTCCAGCAGTTCGTCGGCTTCGCCGCGCGGATCGTGGGGGACGACACCGACGCCGACGCGGCGACCGGGCCCGAGGCACTGCGGCAGATGGTGGTGAAGACCAGCCGCCGCATCACCGAGCTGGCCGACGCCGCCGATCCGGGGCGGACCGTGGAGGGGGTGCAGGCCCGCACCGAGCTCGAGAAGCTGCGCACCGCGCTCCAGGAAGCCATGAAGAAACTGGACGACGCCGACCCGGCGGCCGACAGGGCGAGCCTGG
This sequence comes from Streptomyces sp. NPDC045899, assembly GCF_056431485.1. Classification (NCBI taxonomy): domain Bacteria; kingdom Bacillati; phylum Actinomycetota; class Actinomycetes; order Kitasatosporales; family Streptomycetaceae; genus Streptomyces; species Streptomyces sp. NPDC045899. The sequence goes on along the minus strand of NZ_JBWKKP010000010.1, from coordinate 85,003 downwards.
TCGTCATGGGACCGGCGGCCCCGCCGGACGGCGAAGCACCGCCGACCAGGACACAACTCATCATCGGCGGGGCGCTGTTGTTCTTCGTGTTCGCGGTCATCGGCCACCTCGCCGCCGCACGGGCCAGCCGCCGGCTGCGCACCGAACCGGAGATCGCCGCGGCCCTGGGCTCGACGCTGCTGGGTACCGTCGACGTACCCGGTGAACGGCGCGCGTACCGGCCGGAAGGCCGTGGCGCACGGGCCCGGATCCGCCGGCTGCTGGGCACCGATGTCCGGTGGGACCTGCCGACCCCGCAGACCTCCGGCGACGAGGCCGACCGGCAGATCCGCTACCGGCGGGTGTGCGCCCGGCTCCGGGACCGACTGCCCACCCCCCGGCGGCTGCTGGTCGTCGTCCCGGACGGCGACGAGATCGCCCGCCGGGCCGCCGGGCAGCTCGTCGCCGAAGCCGGGACCGACGCTTCCCCGGCCGCTTCGGGCGGGGGATTCCCCGTACTGCGGATGGTGGGGGTCTCGGTGTCCCAGCCGATGGTGCCGGACCGTGACGAGGAGTCCGGTGCCCTGGTCGTGCTCAGCGCCGGCAGCTGGACCGCGGGGGAGCTCGCCGGTGTCGCCGAGGCGTGTGCGGACGCCAAGCACGAGGTCGTCGGCATCGTCCTCGCCGGTACGGTCCGGGCCCGCCCCCTGCGGTCCGGCGGACACCGCCGGGGGGCCGCCGCTCCGGCACTCGCGGTGGGCGACGGCGCGACGGGAGGTTCAGGGTGACCACACGTACGACTTCGGAGTCGCCGGCCGCCGCTCCGCTGCTGGATCTGCAGGCACTGGTGGTGGCGGTGCGCAGGCGCCGCCGTCTGTGGTGCTCCATGGCGCTGCTGGGGCTGCTCGTCGGCGCGGCGATGGCGGTCCTGATGCCGCCGGCGCCGACCGCGGTGACCAAGGTGCTGGTCTCGCACCAGGAGGACCAGCCGAACGACACCGGAACGCTGATCCGCACCGATGTCGAGCTGCTGGGGACCACACGGATCGCCGGCAAGGCCCTTCAGGCCCTCGGTTCCCCCGAGAACCCCGAAGACTTCATGCAGGACTACCGGGGTACCGGCCTGACCAACAACCTGCTGCAGATCGATGTGACGGGTGACAGCGACGCGGAAGCGGTGGCCCGCGCCGAGGCGCTGGCCGACACATTCGTCGCCGACCATGTGAAGCGGATGCGGGAAACCGCGAAGGCCGAGGCCAAGGCCCTGCTCGACCAGCGTGACCGGATGCGGAACGAGCTCGCCAAGATCAACAAGGCGATCGGGGACCGATCGCCGGAGAGCGGCCCGAAGGCGTCGGCGAGCATCGAGTCGCTCTACGCCCGCCGGGCCGAGCTCAACTCGCGGATAGCCGACTTCGACCAGCGCGCCGAGGAGGCGCGCATCGGTACGCCCAAGCTGGTCGCCGGCACCCAGATCGTGGACGCCCCGCACGCGGTGCGGCACTCCCTGCCCAAGGCCGCGGTCACCGACGCCGTGATCGGGCTGGTCCTCGGACTGGTCCTCGGACTCGCGGTGGCCGCGGTCGGCGCGGTGGTGGCGGACCGCCCCGTGCTACGCCGGGAGATCGCGGCGAACCTGGGCGCCTCGGTCATCGCGGAGCTGCGCCGGGTGCCCCGCCGGCCGGGCAGACCGTGGCAGCGCCGGCGGACCCGGGCGACACACGAGCGACTCATCACGACCCTGGCCCGGACCGTGCGCGGCTCCGCGGAAACGGTGTCGCTGCTGGAACTGGGCTGTGCGCGCCGTACGAGTCTGATCGCCGTGGACCTCGCCGGGGCACTGGCGGCGGACGGTCCGGTGGTCATCGTCGACGGTCTGCCGGGTCCGCAGCTCGCCGACTGCCGCCGGAAGCCGGGAGACCCGGCCGTGGTCAGCGGCGAGGGTGCCGCGACCGTACCGCGTCAGGCGCGCAAGCTCGGCGTCGGCTCGGTGGCGCCCGGTACGGCGTGGACCGATCTGCGGTACCTCGGCGGCCAGACCGTGCTGGTCGTGCGTGCCGGGCACGGCAGCGCCGCTTGGCTGCACACCGTGGCGCGGCAACTCGCCGACCAGCGCATTCCGGTGCTCGGTGTGGTGCTGATCGATCCCGATCCGCGGGACCGGACCGACGGCACGCTGTGGGACGGGCTGCATATCGCGCTGCGGGGCCAGAGCGAGCGGCTGGCCCGGCAGAACGAGATGGGCCAGCTGCGGACCGAGCGGCCGATGTGGGCCGCCCGGGTCCCGGCCAACGACCAGGAGGCGCGGTAGGACATGTGTGGCATCGCAGGGACATACCGATGGCCGGACGGGAAGGCCGTGACCGACCGGCTCACCGATACCCTCGCCCACCGCGGTCCGGACGGGGCGGGCCGGTACGGCCACCCCGCCGGTGACGGCGAAGTGCAGCTCGGGCACCGTCGGCTGGCCATCATCGACCTGTCCGAGGCCGGCGCCCAGCCGATGGTCTCGGGCGGCCTCGCCCTGACCTACAACGGCGAGCTGTACAACGCGCCCGAGCTGCGTGCCGAGCTGACGGCCGCCGGGGTGCGCTTCCGCGGTACCTCCGACACCGAGGTGCTGCTGGAGGCCTGGCGGCGCTGGGGCACGGACTGCCTGCCCCGGCTGCGCGGCATGTTCGCGTTCGGGATCTTCGACGAGCGCACCGGTGAGCTGGTGCTCGCCCGCGACCAGCTCGGCATCAAGCCGCTGTTCCTGCTCCGGCGCGGCGGAGGGCTGGTGTTCGCCTCCGAGCTCAAGGCGCTCGCCGCCGCCACCGGCGGATCGCTGGAGGTGGACCATGCGACGCTGGTCGCCTCGCTGCTGTACTACTGGGTGCCGGACTCGCGCTGCGCCTTCCGCGAGGCGGAGAAGCTGCCGCCGGGGAGCTGGCTGCGGATCCGGCCGGACGGCAGCGTGCGGCGTGGCCGGTACTGGAACCTCAAGGACGTCGCCGCCGAGGGCCGGGAGCGGGCCCGTGGCGGCGAGCGGCCCGATCTGGCCGCCATCGTCGAGGAGTCGACCCGCCGGCACCTGCTCTCCGACGTGCCCGTGGCGACCTTCCTCTCCGGCGGTCTCGACTCCAGCTGGCTGACCGCGCTCGCGGCCCGCCACCAGCCCGGGATCGCCGCCTACACGATCGGATTCCGCGCCGAGGACGCCAGGTTCGAGGCGATGCCGGACGACCTGCGCTACGCCCGGCAGGTGGCCGGACGGTTCGGTGTCGATCTGCGGGAGATCGAGATCGCTCCGGACGTGCTCGACCTGCTGCCGCGGATGACGTACCACCTGGACGAGCCGATCGGCGACCCCGCCGCGATCAACACCTTCCTGATCTGCTCGGCCGCCCGGGAGGCGGGGGTCAAGGTGATGCTCTCGGGGATGGGCGCCGATGAGCTGTTCGCCGGTTACCGCAAGCACCTGGCCAACCTGCTCGCGCTGCGCTACCAGCGCGTCCCGCGGCCCCTGCGGCGCGGCCTGTCCCGGGCCGTGGACCGGCTGCCGGTCGCGACGGCCCGCCGGGGGTACCGGTCGGTGCGGTTCGCGAAGCGGTTCCTCTCCTTCGCCGATCTGCCGGAGGAGACCGCGTTCCGGCGCAGCTACACCATGTACGACCGGGACGAGCTGCTCGCCCTGGTCGATCCGGACCTGGCGGGGACGGTCGACGATGTGCTGACCGAGCACGCGGATGTGTACCAGGACAACGACCTGGACGACTTCGTCAACCGCATGTGCCTGGGCGACGCCCGGATGTTCCTGCCGGGCCTGAACCTCGCGTACACGGACCGGTCGAGCATGGCGGCGTCGACCGAGGTGCGGGTGCCGTACGTGGACGTCGAGGTGGTCAGGGCCGCGTTCGCCGTCCCCGGCGACCGCAAGATCACCGGACGGCAGGGCAAGGCCGTCCTCAAGGAGGCGGCCACCTCGATCCTGCCCCGGGAGATCGTGTACCGGCCCAAGGGCCTGTTCAGCGCCCCGCTGCGCGCCTGGATGAGCCGGGACCTGGCACCGCTGGTGCGCGAGGTGGTGCACGACGGTGTGCTCGTCAACTCCGGCTTCCTGCGCCGCGACGCGCTGGCGCGCATGGTCGCCGAGGACGCCGCCGGGCAGCGGGACTTCTCCAAGCATCTGTGGCATGTGCTGACCCTCGAGTACTGGTACCGCGGCGCGACCTCCGGCTCCGGCCGGAGCACTCAGTTGACGGCGTAGAACAACAGGAGTTCGGGTGAAACAGGTTGTACAGAACTACAAGAGCGGCGAACTGGCGCTGCTCGACGTCCCGGTACCGGGGTGCAAGCCGGGCGGTGTGCTGGTCAGGACCGCCTTCTCACTGATATCCACCGGGACCGAGCTGATGAAGGTCTCCGAGGCCGGCATGTCGATGCTGGGCAAGGCCCGCTCCCGGCCGGACCAGGTGGCCAAGGTCATGCAGAGCGTGGCCACCAACGGGGTGCCCGCCACCTACCGCAAGGTGATGGGCAAGCTGGACTCCTACACACCGCTGGGCTACTCGCTGTGCGGGGTGGTCGAGCAGGTCGGCGCCGGGATCGACGATGTGAAGGCCGGCGACCTCGTGGCCTGCGCCGGCAATGAGCACGCGCTGCACGCCGAGCTGAACTGGGTGCCGAAGAACCTCTACACCCCGGTGCCGGACGGCCTCGCGCCGCGCCACGCGGCCTTCGGCACCGTCGGGTCGATCGCGTTGCAGGGTGTCCGCCAGGGCGAGCCGCAGCTCGGCGAGGTGGCCCTGGTCATCGGCCTCGGGCTGATCGGTCAGCTGGTGGTGCAGCTCCTCACCGCCTCGGGAGTCCGTGTCGTCGGCGTCGACCCCGATCCGGTGCGCTGTGAACTCGCCGAGCGGCTGGGCGCCGTGGCCTGCGGTGATCCCGGGTCCGCGGCCGTGGAGGCGTCCGTGGCCGAGCTCACCGGCGGCCACGGCGTGGACCAGGTGTACCTGGCCGCCGGAGGCGCCGACAACCAGCCCGTCGAGCTGGCCGCCCGGCTGAGCCGGGACCGCGGCCGGGTCGTCGACATCGGCAAGTGCCGTCTGGACCTGCCGTGGAACGCGTACTACGAGAAGGAGCTCGACGTCCGGTTCTCCCGCAGCTACGGCCCCGGGCGCTACGACCCGGAGTACGAACTCCAGGGGCGGGACTACCCGATCGGCTATGTGCGCTGGACCGAGCGCCGCAACCTGGCGTGCTTCCTCGATCTCATGGCCCGTGGCCGTGTCGATGTGGAGCCCTTGATCTCCCATGTCGCGGACTTCGACGATGCCGTCGGGACCTACCGGAGCCTGAAGGACGGCGATCTCAAGGCCGTGGCCGTACTGTTCCGTTACCCCGACGGCTCCGGCCACGTGGAGGAGGTACCGGCCCCCGAGGTGGCCGTGCCCCCGGTGCGGCGGAGTGGTGCGGTGGCCACCCCGGCCCGTAAGCCCACGGGCCCGGTGCGGCTGGCGTTCGTCGGCGCGGGCAACTACGCGTCGTCGATGCTGCTGCCGCATCTGGCCCAGCGCGACGGGGTGCGGCTGTCGGCGGTCGTCACCACGACGGCGCTGTCCGCGGCCAACGCCCAGCGCACCTTCGGCTTCGCCGGGGCGACCACCGACCTCGACGCGGTGCTCGGCGACCCGTCCATCGACGCGGTGTTCGTGGTCACCCGGCACAGCTCGCACGCCGCACTGACCCGCAAGGCGCTGCTCGCCGGCAAGGCGGTGTTCGTCGAGAAGCCCCTGGCCCTCACCGAGGGCGAACTCGCCGATGTGCTCGCGGCGGTGGAGGAGTCCGGCAACGACCGGCTGCAGGTGGGCTTCAACCGCCGGTTCTCGCCACTGCTGCAGGAGGCCGGGAAGCGGTTCGGCGCCCGGACCGGTCCGGCGAACCTGCGCTATCTGGTCAACGCGGGCCGCCTGGAACACGGCAGCTGGTACCTCCAGCAGGGCAGTGAGGGCTCACGGTTCACCGGCGAGGGCGGGCACTTCATCGACACGGCGAGCTGGCTGCTCGGTGCCGACCCGGTCTCGGTGTACGCGGTCGCCGCGTCCGGCAACGAGGACCTGCAGATCGTGCTGCGCTACCCGGACGACTCCACCGCGACCATCGCCTACGTCACCACCGGCGCGGCCGCCTTCCCCAAGGAGACGCTGGACCTGGTGGCGGACGGCAAGGTGCTCCAGCTCGACGACTTCGTCCGTGCCTCGGTGTACGACGGCCGCCGCAGGCGATGGGTCAGTTCACGGCTGCCCAAGGCCCGGGACAAGGGCCAGTCGGCCGAACTGGCCGCGTTCGTCAAGGCCGTGCGGACCGGTGGGCCGATGCCGGTGCCGCTGGAGTCGCTGGTCGCCACCACATCGGCCACCCTCGCCGTACGGACCGGCCTGGCGGGCGGCGTGCCGGTGACGTTGGCGAGGGCGCTGTGAGCATGAGCGCGGGCTGGTACCTGCGGCGGTTGTCCCGGATGGGACCGCGGGAGGTCGGCGGCCGGATGGGCGACACGGTGCGCAGGCGCCGGTGGAGGTCGTCGCCGCCGGACTGCCCGGACGTGACCGGCGCCCGGTTCACCGCGGTCCTGCCCGCCGGGACGGCCGCCGCGGTGCCACCGGACGCCGCGAAGCGCCTCATCGCCGAGGCGGACCGGCTCATGGCCGGACACGCCGAGTACTTCGGGGTGGTCCGCGACGACCTGGCCGACCCGGACTGGTGGTACGACCCGAAGACCGGACGCCGGGCTCCGGGGGGCTATGCCTTCGACGTGCCGTACCGGGACGAGGACGCGGTCGGGGACATCAAGCAGATCTGGGAGCTGTCCCGGCACCAGTACCTCACCGTGCTGGCCGCCGCCTACGCGGTCACCGGGGACGAGCGGTACGCCGAGCGCGTGGCCGGACACCTGCGGCGGTGGTGGGCGGCCAACGCGCCACTGCGCGGGGTGCACTGGACCAGCGGGATCGAGCTGGGGATCCGGCTGCTGTCCTGGGTGTGGATCCGCCGGCTGCTCGACGGCTGGCCGGGCGCGGCCGGGCTGTTCGAGGACAACCCGGTGGCGCTGAACCAGATCTGGCACCACCAGCGCTGGCTGGCCGCCTTCCCCAGCCGGGGGTCCTCGGCGAACAACCACATCATCGCCGAGGCCGCCGGGCAGTTCGCCGCGGCCTGCGCGTTCGACTGGTTCCCCGCTTCGGCGCACTGGCGGACCGGCGCGCTGCGGTCGCTGGAGCGGCAGTTACGGAACAACACCTTCGGCTCCGGCCTCAACCGCGAGCTGGCCACCGAGTACCACGGACTGGTGCTGGAGCTGGGCCTGGCCGCGGTGGCCGAGGCGGATACCGCGGGCGTACCGGTCCCCGCGTCGATCCGGCAGGTGCTGCTGCGGATGACCGACGCGCTCGCGGCCGTCGTGGACAGCCGGCTGCGGCCGCCGCGCCAGGGGGACGCGGACGACGGGCACGGTCTGGTCGTGGACGGCGCGGGCACGGACCGCTGGGGCTCGCTGCTGGCCACCGGGGACGCCGTGTTCGGCCGGCTCGCCTGGTGGCCCGCGGTGACCGGCAGCGACGTCCGCACCCCGCTGCTCGCCGCCCTCATCCGGCCCTACCCGACACCGGGAACCGCACCGGCCGTGACCCGTCCGGCAGACCGCCCGGCCCACTTCGCCGACGCGGGGCTCACCATCCTGCGGGGTCCGGGCGAGATCTGGTGCCGCTGCGACGGCGGTCCGCACGGGTTCCTGTCCATCGCCGCACATGCCCACGCGGACGCGCTGTCCGTGGAGGTCCGGCACGACGGGGTCGATGTGCTCGCCGACCCGGGGACGTACTGCTACCACGGGCAGCCCGCGTGGCGGCAGTACTTCCGGTCGACCCTCGGCCACAACACCCTCCAGATCGACGGCGCCGACCAGTCCGTCTCCGGCGGCCCGTTCCTGTGGACCCGGCATGCCCGCAGCCGCGTCCTGGCCGTGGACACGCCCGGAGCCTCGGCCGGTGGGACGTCCCGCTGGTGCGCCGAACACGACGGCTACCAGGGCTCCGTGCACCGCCGCCGGGTGGAACTGAGCTCCGCGGACCAGGAGTTGCGGGTGATCGACGAGGTGCGCGGCGATCGCCGGGAGGTGCGGCTGGCGTTCCACCTCGGCCCGGCCATCACCGCGGACCTGGTGGGGAGCCGGGCGGCGCTCACCTGGACCCGGGACGGCGAGGACCGCTCCGCGGTGCTCGACCTGCCCGGGGAACTGTCCTGGCGGGCGCACCGCGGTGAGACCGACCCGCCGCTGGGCTGGTACTCCGCGGGCTTCGGGCGCAAGGAACCCGCCACCACGCTGGTCGGCACCGGCTTCGCCGACGGCGCCGCGCCGTCGGCGGAATTCACCACCGTACTCAGGTTCCACGGTTAGGAGGACGTGTGGGGATCAAGTGGCGGCACTGGGCGTTGCCGGCCGCACCGCTGGCGCTGGCCCTGCTGGCGGCGACCGGCTGTGAGAGCACGCCGGACGCGCGGCCGAAGCCGGCCGCCACGCCCTCCACATCCGTGGCCCGGGTGTGCGCCAAGCCCGCGGCCGGACCGGCCAGGGCCCCGGCGGGCGCGGTGACCGTCGACCCCGCGGTCACCGGTGACCTGGCCGCGAAGACCAAGAGCAGCCCCCCGGACACCACGTTCTGGCTCCGGCCGGGCAGGCACCGGCTGGACCCCGACCGCTATGCCCAGGTCATCCCCAAGAAGGGGAACCGCTACCTCGGCGCGCCGGGCGCGGTGCTCGACGGCCGGAAGACCAACCAGTACGCGTTCGGCGGCACCGCCCGCGACGTCACCATCCGGTACCTCACCGTGCGGGGTTTCGTGGCGCCGCATGACGAGGGCGTGGTCAACCATGACTCGGCCGACGGATGGGTGATCGAGCACACGACGATCCGGAACAACTCCGGTGCCGGGCTGATGGCCGGTGCCCGCCAGCGGGTCCGCGCCAACTGCCTCCGCGACAACGGCCAGTACGGCATGAACGCGTACAAGGCCACCGGCCGGATCAGCGGTCTGGTGGTCGAGGGCAACGAGATCGTGGGCAACAACACCGGCGACTGGGAGCGGCGGCGGAAGGGCTGCGGCTGCACCGGAGGCATCAAGTTCTGGGCCGTCGACGGCGCCGACGTACGCGGCAACTGGGTGCACGACAACCGTGGAGCCGGGTTGTGGGCGGACACCAACAACAACGACTTCCGCATCGAGGGCAATGCACTCGAGGCCAACGACGGTGCCGCGCTGATCTACGAGACCAGCTACAACGCGGTCATCCGGAAGAACACGATCCGGCGGAACAACTGGGTCGAGGGCCGTAAGGCGGCCGACCGCGGCGACAGCTTCCCGTTCGGGACCATCTACCTGTCCGAGTCCGGTGGCGAACCACGGATCCGGGCCCGCACGGACAAGATCGAGATCTACCGGAACGTACTGGAGAACAACTGGTCCGGGATCACCCTGTGGGAAAACGCCGACCGGTTCTGCAACAGCCCGGCCAACACCTCCTCCGGTGACTGCACACTGCTGGTGAAGGACACCGACCGCTGCGCGGGGCGGGCGATCGCCACCGCACCGCTCTACGCCGACTGCCGGTGGAAGACCCAGCGGGTGGACATCCACGGCAACCGCTTCGTCCTGGACAAGTCCGTCGTCGACTGCACGGTGAAGTGCGACCGCATGGCGCTGCTGGCCAACTACGGCACCTATCCGGACTGGTCGCCGTACCAGGGCGAGCGGGTGGCCGAGGCGATCACCCGCAAGCAGCACAACCAGTGGCACGACAACGTCTACCTCGGACCGTGGAACTTCGTGGCCCATGACCCGAGCCGGATCCTCGACTCCGGGCAGTGGCAGGGCACCCCGTACCAGCAGGACACCGGCAGCACCTTCCGCGCACAGGGCGGTGGTTGAGATGGGCCCGGGCACCGCCGACCACCCGTCGAAGATCGTCGGAACGGCCTGGGGGCTGCTGATCCTCAACACGCTCGGCTCCGCCGGGGCGGAGACCATCATCCCCCTCCCCCGCTCCCTCATCCAGATGGCCACCATGGGCGCGCTGGTCGCCGCGTTCGCGCTGGCGCTCGCGGTCAATCTCCGGCTGCGCATCCGGGCCAGCGCCTACGTGCTCCTGCTCACCCTGCTGCTGGTGCCGAGCCTGATCTCCAGCGCGAACCTGGAGTCCGGCTTCGGGGCGCTGTTCCGCTGCGGCCGGCTGGCTCTCTTCATCGCCACACTGTGGCTGCTCAGCCGCTGGTGGGACGGGAGCCTGACATTCGTCCGGCACCACATCCGGATGTACTTCGTGGTCCTCGGCTCGGTGGCCGCGGGCGCGGTCATCTCACCGGGCGCCGCCATGCCGGAGCTCTACGGCGGGCGGCTGGTCGGCGCGTTGTGGCCACTCACCCCGCCGCAGATCGGACAGTACGCCGCGGTGATCATCGGGCTCACCGTACTGCTCGTCCTGGGCCGCCGGACCGACCGGAACAGCGCGGTGGTGGTCATCGTGCCGTCACTCGTCCTGCTCGCGCTGACCCACACCCGGACGGCCACGCTCGGACTGTTCATCGGGCTGACGCTGGCGATCGGCTCGCTCGTCCTGACCAGCGCGGCCGCCCGCCGGTTCTTCGTCTGGGCGGTGGTGTGCGCCGCCGTGGCCGCGGTGGGATTCGCCTCCGCGCTGCGGGCGTGGTTCCTGCGCGGACAGAGCCAGGAGAACTTCACCAGCCTCACCGGCCGGGCCAAGGTCTGGGACGCCCTGCTGGCAGCCCCCCGGACGACCACGGAGTACCTGTTCGGCATGGGCCTGGGCGACAAGTCGTTCGGCGGGCTGCCGATCGACAACAGCTGGCTGGCCGTCTACAACGAGCAGGGCATGACCGGCGTCGTCCTGGTGGCGGGAATCATCATCGTGCTCGGCGGGGTCGCGCTGCTACGGCCCCCGTCACTGTCGAGGGCCTGCGCGATCTTCCTGATCAGCTACTGCGCGATCGCGTCGTACACCGAGGCCGGCCTGGGCGACGCCTCGCCGTATCTGCTGCATCTGGCCGTGGCCGCCTCGCTGCTCGCGGCGCCCGCCCCGGCAACTCCCCCCTCGACGCCCGGCGTTCCCCGACCACGCGTCCCCAAGTGGGCCCGCAGACCGGAGGTGATCTGAGCATGCATGTCCTCGTGGTGCACAACCGGTACGCCTCGGCGCAGCCGAGCGGTGAGAACAAGGTCGTCGACCAGGAGGTGGCGCTGCTGCGCCGCGCCGGCCACCGGGTCGAGGTGTTCGAGCGGCGCAGCGACGACATCGGCGCCCGGTCCCTGCCGGGCAAGGTCGCGGTACCACTGCTGGTGCCATGGAACCCGGCGGTCCGCGCGGAGCTCACCGCCCGGCTGCGCACCGAGCGGCCGGACGTGGTCCATGTGCACAACGTCTTCCCGCTGCTGTCGCCCGCGGTGCTGGCCGCCTGCGCCGACGCCGGTGTGCCCGCCGTCGCCACCCTGCACAACTACACCCAGGTCTGCCCGCCCGGCACACTGCAGCGCGACGGCCGGCCGTGCACCGAGTGCGTCGGACGGGCGCCGCTGCCCGCCGTCCGGCACGGCTGCTACCGGAGCTCCCGCCTCGCGACCGTGCCGCTCGCGGTCAGCCTGTCGGTCAACCGGCGGCGGTGGTGGTCCGGTGTGGACCGGTTCTTCTGCATCTCCGCGGCGCAGCGCGATGTCCTGGTGCGGTCCGGTATGCCACCCGAGCGGCTGACGGTGAAGCACAACTTCGTGCCGGACCCGGATGACCGCCGCACGGGCGCCGGTGAGCATCTGCTCTATCTGGGCCGGCTCGCGGAGGCCAAAGGGGTGCGGCTGCTCATGGCCGCGTGGGACGAGATCGCGGCGAACGGCGGTGTGGGGGTGCCGCTCGTGATCGCCGGGGCGGGGCCGCTGGAGCGGGAGGTGACCGCCTGGGCGGCGGGCCGGGACGATGTGCGCTACGCCGGCCTGTACGACACGGCGGAGACCCGGAAGGCCATCGCCAGGTCGGTGGCCGTGGTGGCTCCCTCGACGTGGCTGGAGGCGTTCGGCCTGGTGGTCGTGGAGGCGATGGCGGCCGGGGTCCCGTCCGTCGCCGCCGGTCACGGTGCCTTCACCGAACTCGTCGAGGACGGGAGGACCGGGCTGCTGCACCGGCCGGGCGAGGCCGCCTCGCTCGCGTCCTGCATACGCCGGATCGCGGTCGAAGAGGACCGCAACCGGGAGATGGGCCGGGCGGCCCGGCGCCGGTACGAGCAGGGCTTCAGCCCGGCCGTCGGGCTGGAGCACCTGGTGGAGGGGTACCGCACCGCGATCGCGGGGCGGTCCGGCGAGGCGGGGACAGCCCGCCGCCGGTAGGGGACGACACACACTGGCCCGCGGCGGGGACACCCGCGCGGGCGGGGGGATGGGGACAGTAGATGACACGATGCCGACTCTGCGGCTCGGAAGCGATGACCAGCGTCGTCGATCTGGGGGCGACGCCGCCGTGTGAGAGCTTTCTCGCCGCGGACCAGCTCGACCAGCCGGAGCCCGCGTACCCGCTGCACCTGCGGGTGTGCACCGACTGCTGGCTGGCGCAGATCCCGCCGCTGATCACGCCGGAGGAGACGTTCAAGGAGTACGCGTACTTCTCCTCGTACTCGACCTCCTGGGTGGAGCACGCGCGCACGTTCGTCGCCGGCGCCGTAACGCGGGTGGGTCTGGGCCCCGACGCCTTCGTGGTCGAGGTCGCGAGCAACGACGGGTATCTGCTGAGGCATGTGGTGGACCGGGGGATCCGCTGTCTCGGCATCGAGCCGTCGGTGAACGTCGGCGCCGCGGCGCGGGACGCGGGTGTGCCCACGCTCACGGAGTTCCTGGACCCGGCCACCGGCTCGGCCGTACGCGCCGAGCACGGCCCGGCGGACCTGGTCGTGGCCAACAACGTGTACGCGCACATCCCCGATGTGGTCGGGTTCACCCGGGGGCTGCGCGCCCTGGTCGCCGACGACGGCTGGGTCTCCATCGAGGTGCAGCACCTGCTGACCCTGATCGAGGAGAACCAGTACGACACGATCTACCACGAGCACTTCCAGTACTACACGGTCGCGTCCGCGATCCGGGCGCTGGCGAGCGGCGGGCTCACGCTCGTGGACGTCGAGCTGCTGCCCACGCACGGCGGTTCCCTCCGGCTGTGGGCCCGGCCGGCCGAGGTGGCCGGTGAGCCGACGCGAGCGGTGGCCGATGTGCTGGCCCGGGAGAAGGCCGCCGGGCTCCAGGAGCTGTCCGGGTACACCGAGTTCTCCGCCCGGGTGGCCACGGTGCGCCGGAACCTGCTGAAGTTCCTCATCACGGCGGCCGAGCGCGGCGAGACGGTCGTCGGCTACGGCGCCCCGGGCAAGGGCAACACCCTGCTCAACCACTGCGGTATCCGGCCCGATCTGCTCCGGTACACGGTCGACCGCAACCCCTACAAGCACGGCAGGTTCACCCCGGGCACCCGCGTCCCGATCCTGCCGCCCGAGCGGATAGCCGCCGACCGGCCGGACTACGTCCTCGTCCTCCCCTGGAACCTGCGGGACGAGCTGGTCGAGCAGCTGTCCTTCGTCCACGAGTGGGGCGGCCGGCTGGTCTTCCCCATCCCGGAACTGAGCATTGTCGAGGTCGAGCGATGAAGGTCGTACTGTTCTGCGGCGGTTACGGGATGCGGATGCGCAGCGGTGCCGCGGACGATGTGCCCAAGCCGATGGCGATGGTCGGTCCGCGGCCGCTGATCTGGCACGTCATGCGCTACTACGCGCACTTCGGGCACACCGAGTTCATCCTGTGCCTCGGGTACGGGGCCCATCACATCAAGGACTTCTTCCTCCACTACGAGGAGACGACCTCCAACGACTTCGTGCTGCGCGGCGGGCGGACCGAGCTGCTGTCCACCGACATCTCGGACTGGACGATCACGTTCGCGCAGACCGGCATCGAGTCACCGATCGGGGAGCGGCTGCGCCGGGTGCGGCACCACCTGGACGGTGACGAGATGTTCCTCGCCAACTACGCCGATGTGCTCACCGACGCCCCGCTGCCGGAGATGATCGACCGGTTCGCCCGGCGCGACGCCGGGGCGTCGATGATGGTGGTGCCGCCGCAGTCCTCGTTCCACTGCGTGGAGCTGGGCGAGGACGGCCTGGTGGGGGGCATCACCGCGGTGAGCGAACTGCCGCTGTGGGAGAACGGCGGCTACTTCGTGCTCCGCCAGGAGGTCTTCGACCACATACCGGAGAACGGGGACCTGGTCGCCGACGGATGCGGTGGACTGGCCAAGCAGGGGCGGCTGGTGGCGCATCAGCACCGCGGCTTCTGGAAGCCGACCGACACCGTGAAGGAACGGGCCGCGCTCGACCACGCCTACGCCCGGGGCGACCGCCCGTGGGCCGTGTGGGAGCGGGACACCGCCGGAGCGCGGGCGTGATCCGGCTCGGCGCCGGGCGCCCGGACCGGATCGTCGCCGTGGGCGCGCACTGCGACGACATCGCCATCGGCTCCGGGGGCACCCTGCTGACGCTGTGCCGCGCACGGCCGGGGATCCGCATCGACGCGCTGGTGCTCTCCGGCGGCGGCGGCGAGCGGGAGCAGGAGGAGCGGGCCGCGCTCACCGCCTTCTGCCCGGGTGCCGACCTGCGGCTGACCGTCCTCAAGCTGCCGGACGGCCGGATCCCCGCGCACTGGGAGGAGGCCAAGGCCGCGGTCGAGGAGCTGCGCGGGCGGACCGAACCGGATCTGATCCTCGCCCCGCGCACCGATGACGCCCACCAGGACCACCGCGGCCTGGCGCGGCTGCTGCCCACCGCGTTCCGCGACCACCTGGTGCTCGGCTACGAGATCGTCAAGTGGGACGGCGATCTCGGCCGTCCGGTCGCCTACCAGCCGCTCTCACCGGAGACCGCGGAGGAGAAGGTGCGGTTGCTGCAGGAGCACTACCCCTCGCAGCGGCACCGGCCCTGGTACGACCGGGAAGCCTTCCTCGGTCTCGCACGTATCCGCGGTATCGAATGCCATGAGCGCTACGCCGAGGCGTTCGCCGTCACCAAACTCACTCTCGACCTGGGGGATTGAACCTTGCGCGTACTGCTCACCGGACACCAGGGCTATCTGGGCACCGTGATGGCCCCGGTCCTCAGCGCCGCCGGACACGAGGTCGTCGGTCTCGACGCCGGTCTGTTCGCCGACTGCGTGCTCGGCCCCGCACCCGCGGACCCCTCCGGGCACCGGGTTGACCTGCGTGATGTCACGGCCGACCACGTGGCCGGGGTGGACGCCGTGATCCACCTGGCCGCGCTCTCCAACGACCCGCTGGGATCGCTGGCCCCGGAGCTCACCTACGACATCAACCACCGGGCGTCCGTACGGCTGGCCCGGCTCGCCCGCGACACCGGGGTGCGGCGCTTCCTGTACGCGTCGACCTGCTCGGTGTACGGCGCCGCCGGCGGCGACGACCTGGTGGCCGAGGACGCCCCGCTGCGCCCGGTGACGCCGTACGCGGAGTCCAAGGTGCGGGTGGAGGACGATCTGCACGCACTGGCCGACGGTGACTTCACCCCGGTGTACATGCGCAACGCCACCGCCTTCGGCCACTCCCCCAGGCTGCGCGCGGACATCGTGCTGAACAACCTGGTGGGCCACGCGCTGCTGTCGGGCGAGGTGCTGGTGCTCTCCGACGGCACCCCCTGGCGTCCGCTGGTGCACGCCGCCGATATCGCCCGGGCCTTCACGGCCGCGCTGACCGCTCCGCGGGAAGCCGTCCACGACCGGGCGTTCAACATCGGCAGCGAGACCAACAACGTCACGGTCGCCGAGATCGCCGGGCAGGTCGCCGCGGCGGTGTCCGGCGCGAAGGTGGTGATCACCGGGGAGACCGGTGCCGATCCGCGCTCGTACCGGGTGGACTTCTCCCGGTTCCGCGCCGCGATACCCGGGTTCGACTGCGAGTGGACGGTGAAGCGGGGCGCGCTCGAACTCGCCGACGCCTACCGGAAGTTCGGGCTGACGCGGGAGGACTTCGAGCAACGCTTCACCCGGCTGGCCGTGCTGCGCGCGGCGTCCGGGACCGGCGCCGTCGACGACACCCTGCGGTGGCGCCGGTGACGGCGGTCGGCGAGGAGATGCACGCACTGGTGGAGCGGCTGTACCCGCTCTGCCGGAGCATCACCGGCGACGGGGTGCGCGCCACCCTGGAGATCGTCGGCGAGTATGTCCCGCTGCGGATGCACGAGGTGCCGACCGGGACCCAGGTGCTCGACTGGACGGTCCCGCAGGAGTGGAACATCCGGGACGCGTACATCGCCGACTCCACCGGCCACCGGGTCGTCGACTTCGCCGCGTCCAGCCTGCATGTGCTCGGCTACAGCGTGCCGGTGGCGCGGACCATGCCGCTGACCGAGCTGCGCGCACATCTGCACACCCTTCCGGACCAGCCGTCGCTGGTGCCGTACCGCACCAGCTACTACACACCGGAGTGGGGGTTCTGCCTGGCCCAGGAGACCCTGGACGCGCTGCCGGACGGCGAGTACGAGGTGCGGATCGACTCCACGCTCGCCGATGGCCACCTCACCTACGCCGAGCATGTGATACCCGGCCGGGTCCCCGACGAGGTGATCGTCTCCTGCCATGTCTGCCACCCGTCGCTGGCCAACGACAACCTGGCCGGTATCGCGGTGGCGACGTTCCTGGCCCGGGAGCTGGCGCGGGAGACGCCGTACCACACCTACCGGTTCATCTACGCGCCCGGCACCATCGGGGCGATCACCTGGCTGGCCCGCAACGCCGAGCGGGTGGACCGGGTCAAGCACGGGCTGGTGCTGGCCTGCGCCGGCGACTCGGGCTCGCTGACGTACAAGCAGAGCAGGCGCGGCGACGCGGAGATCGACCGGGTGATGCGGTATGTGCTCGCCGCGTCCGAACGCCCGTACCGGGTCGACGAGTTCACCCCGTACGGCTACGACGAGCGGCAGTACTGCTCCCCCGGGTTCGACCTCGGAGTGGGCTCGCTCAGCCGGACCCCGTACGCCGGGTACCCCGAGTACCACACCTCGGCGGACAACCCGGACTTCGTCTCCCCGGAGGCGATGGCGGACACGCTCGCCGTCTGCCGCGAGGCGTTCGCGGTGCTCGACCGCAACCGGCGGTACATCAATCTCAGCCCCTACGGCGAACCACAGCTGGGGCGGCGCGGGTTGTACGACTCGCTCGGCGGCCGCAGTGACGCGAAGCAGGCCCAGATGGCCATGCTCTGGGTGCTCAGCCTCTCCGACGGCGAGCACGGTCTGCTGGACGTCGCCGAGCGGTCCGGGCTGCCGTTCGACACCGTCGCCGCCGCGGCCGACGCCCTGCGCGGCGCCGGTCTGATCAAGGCATGACGCGGATGACCACCGAGGAGGAGAAGGCGACGGCACCGGCGGGGTCCACCCGGCGGGCCTTCGCCGGCCGGCTGTCCTGGGGCCTGGCCGACCAGGCGGCCTCCAGCATCAGCAACTTCGCGGTGGGGATCTACGTGGCCCGCTCGCTGGGGGTGACCGCGTTCGGCGTGTTCAGCCTCGCCTGGGTGACCTACGGCGTCGTGCTCAACGTCTCCCGGGGCCTGGCCACCGACCCGCTCGTGGTGCGGTTCAGCGGCGTGTCGGACACGGCCTGGCGCGGGGCGGTGGCCCGGTCCTCGGGCACCGCGCTCGGTGTCGGTGCCGCGATCGGTGCGGGGTGTCTGGTGGCCGGCCTCGCTCTCGGCGGCCAGGTGGGGCCCGCGTTCGCCTGTCTCGGCGTCATGCTGCCGGGGCTGCTGCTCCAGGACGCCTGGCGGTACGCGTTCTTCGCCGCGGGCACCGGGAAGAAGGCGTTCGTCAACGACCTCGTGTGGGGCGTCGCGCTCGTCCCGGCCATGGTGGTGGCGGCCCGGGTGGGCAGCGTGGCCGCCTTCGTGCTCGCCTGGGGCGCGTCCGCCACGGTGGCCGCGGGGTGCGGCTACGTCCAGTCCGGCATCCCGCCCCGCACGGCCCAGGCCCGCGCATGGCTCCGCGAGCAGCGCGACCTCGGCTACCGGTACCTCGTCGAGAACGTCAGCCTCAGCGGCGCGAGCCAGCTGCGTGCGTACGGGCTCGGCGCGATCGCCGGGGTCGGCGCGGTGGGTGCGGTCCGGGGCGCCGAGCTGCTGCTCGGCCCGTTCCTCGCCGTGCTGATGGGCCTGTCGCTGGTCACCGTCGCGGAGGCGGCACGGGTGCTGCGGCAGGCCCCGGACCGCCTGGGCAGGTTCTGCCTCCTGCTGGGAGGCGGGCAGGCCGTCGCCGCGCTGTGCTGGGGCGGGGCGCTGCTGCTGATGCCGGACCGGCTCGGCGAGCTCGTGCTCGGCGACGTCTGGCACTCCGCCGCACAGCTCATCATGCCGGTCACCCTCGGTGTCGCGGGCGCCGGCCTCGGCACCGGCGCGGCGGCCGGGCTGCGCGCGCTCGCCGCGGCCCGGCGCAGCCTGCGCTGCCAGCTGTTCGCGTCCACCTGCTACGTGGCGGGCGGGCTCGGCGGTGCGGCCCTGGCCGGCACGGTCGGCTCGGCCTGGGGCGTCGCCACCGCGACCCTCGCCGCCTCCGCCGTGTGGTGGCTCCAGCTGCGCTCCGCCCTGCGCGAGCACCACCAGGACTCCATTCCCGAAGTGAGGACGCCATGACCGCCCGACCCAGGCTGAGCATCGGCCTGCCCGTGTACAACGGCGAGGAGTACCTCGCCGAGTCGCTCGACGCCCTCCTCGGGCAGACCTACGAGGACTTCGAGCTGGTCATCTCCGACAACGCCTCGACCGACGGGACCGAGGAGATCTGCCGCATGTACCTCGCGCAGGACTCGCGCGTCCGGTATCTCCGGCTGCCCCGGAACATCGGCGCCGCGCCGAACCACAACCACGTGTTCACCCGGTGCCGCGGCGAGTTGTTCAAGTGGGCCTCGCACGACGACCTGTACGCCCGGGACCTGCTGCGCCGCTGTGTGGAGGCGCTGGACGAACGGCCGGACGTCGTTCTCGCCCACTCCGACCAGGCGGTCATCGACGGCGAAGGACAGGTGAAGGTCCCCTACGCGTACGGGCTCGCCACCGCCTCGCCCGACGCCGCGGAGCGCTTCCGCAGTTTCCTGTTCGAGCCCGGTGGCGACGACTTCTACGGGGTGATGCGTGCCGACATGCTGCGCCGGGTGCGGCCGCACGACAGCTACCACCACGCGGACCGCACGTTCGTCGCCCAGCTCGTCCTCCAGGGGCCCTTCCATCAGGTGCCGGAGCTGCTGTACTTCCGCCGCGACCACCCCACCCGCGCCGAGCGGGCGAACCCGGGCAAGCGTTCCCGGTGCGTCAATCTGGACCCGCGCCGGGCGGGCGCGCTGCATCCGACGCCCCGGCTGCTCGCCGAGTACGTCCTGGGCTTCGTCTCGGCGATCCGGCGAGCGCCGTTGTCCCCGGCCGACCGGCGCGCGTGCTTCCGCCACCTGGGCGAGTGGATGACGAGCCGGGTCCGGCCGGGCGCCGGCGAGCGGGTCGAGGACCGCGCCCCGGTCGACCCGGCCAAGCTCACCGTCTCCGTCGACGACCTCGTCGCGGGACGCGAGGGGCGGCGGACATGAGACCCCCCGTACGCGTCGGGGTGTTCGGCCTGCTCGGCTCCGGCAACCTCGGCAACGACGGATCGCTGGAAGCCGTGCTCGGGTATCTGCGCGCCGAGCACCCGGACGCGGTCGTGGACGCGCTCTGCGGCGGACCCGAGGTGGTGGCGGCCCGGTACGGGATCCCCGCGACACGGCTGCACTGGTACCGCGGGGAGTACCGGACCGCGTTCCGTGCGGGCTCCATCGCGGGGAAGGGACTGGGCAAGCTGGTCGACGCGGTCCGCACCGCCGCCTGGGTGCGCAAGCACGATGTGGTGATCGTGCCGGGCATGGGTGTCCTGGAGGCCACGCTGCCGCTGCGGCCGTGGGGCTTTCCGTACGCGCTGTTCCTGCTCTGCGCGTCCGGCCGGCTGTTCGGCACGAAGGTCGCCCTGGTCGGTGTCGGTGCCGCCGCGATCCGCGACCGGGCGACCCGGGCCCTGGTGCGCCGGTCCGCACGGCTGGCCGCGTACCGGTCGTACCGGGACACCCTGTCCCGTGACGCGATGCGGGAGATGGGCGTGGACACCACGCGCGACGAGGTCCACCCGGACCTCGCGTTCGCCCTGCCGACGCCACCGGCGGGGGCGCGCTCGGGCCCGCCGGGCCTGGTGTGCGTCGGTGTCATGGACTTCCACGGCGGCAACGACGACCGCGCCCGTGCCGAGGAGATCCACCGCCGCTATCTCGACGGCACGATCCGGTTCGTCCGCGCGCTGACCGAGGAGGGACGGCCGGTCCGGCTGCTCACCGGTGACGCGTGCGATGCGCCGGTCGTCGCCGCGATCCTCGACGCGGTGGACTCGCCGCTGGTCACCGCCGCCGAGGCGGCCTCGCTGGCCGAGCTGATGAAGGAGATGGCGGCAGCGGACACCGTGGTGGCGACCCGGTACCACAACCTGATCTGTGCCCTGAAGACGGGCACACCGACGCTCGCCCTCACCTACGCGGCGAAGAGCGACGCGGTCATGGCCCGGATGGGGCTGGACACCTACTGCCACCCGGCTCGCGAGGTCGACGCCGACCGGCTGCTGGAGCAATTCAGGGCGCTGGAGCAGCGATCGGCCGAGCTGCGGCGGACCCTCACCGAGCGGAACCAGGCCGTCGCGCGCCAACTCGAGCACCACTTCACCGCCTTGACCGAGGCACTGTTCCCGAAGGCCACCCACGCACAGGCACCCGCCCGGCAGGAGACATCATGAAAGCGACCGCGGTCCCCGAGATCTCCGGCGCGTACCTGTTCGAACCGACGCCGTACGCCGACGAACGCGGCTTCTTCTGCCGCACCTTCGACGCCGACGTGATCCGCTCGGTGGGCCTGGACCCGGACGCCTTCGTCCAGGACAGCGTGTCGCGCTCGGTCCGGGGCGTGCTGCGCGGTCTGCATCTGCGCTCCGGCGCGGGTGAGGCCAAGCTGGTGCGCTGCTCGTACGGACAGATCTTCGACGTCGTCGTCGATCTGCGGCCGGACTCAGCGACGTACCGCAATGTCGCGACCTTCGAACTGTCCGGTGAGACACAGCAGACCCTGTACATCCCGGCGGGCTGCGCACACGGCTTCCAGGCGCTGACCGACACCGCCGACACCTCGTACCGGATCGACCGTCCGCACGATCCGGCCGAGGACGTGACGATCGCCTTCGACGACCCGGAACTCGCCATCGCGTGGCCGTTGCCGGCCGTCTCGATGTCACAGCGGGACCGGGAGGCCCCTCGCCTCGCCGAGGCCCTGAAGCAGAAAGAGAGCTGAAGTGAGCGTGGAAACCGAAGAGTTCGGGCTGCCCCGGTCGAGGGCGGCCAACGAGCGGCTGCACGCCCTGATCCCCGGGGGCGCGCACACCTACGCCAAGGGCGACGACCAGTACCCGGAGAACCTCGCCCCCGTCATCAGCCACGGCCGCGGTGCCCATGTGTGGGACATCGACGGCAACCGCTACATCGAGTACGGCTCCGGCCTGCGGTCGGTCAGTCTCGGCCACGCCCACCCACGCGTGACCGAGGCGGTGCGGCGGGAACTCGACCGCGGCAGCAACTTCGTCCGGCCGTCCGTCATGGAGGTCGAAGCCGCGGAGCGCTTCCTGGCCACGGTGCCGACCGCCGAGATGGTGAAGTTCGCGAAGAACGGCTCCGACGCCACCACCGCCGCGGTGCGTCTCGCCCGCGCCGCCACCGGGCGCCCGCGGGTGGCCCTCTGCGCCGACCATCCGTTCTTCTCCGTAGACGACTGGTTCATCGGCACCACACCGATGTCCGCGGGCATTCCGGCGGCGACCGGCGAACTCACCGTGACGTTCCCCTACGGGGACCTGACCGCAACGGAGGAACTGCTCACCCGGTACGCCGGGGAGATCGCCTGCCTGATCCTCGAACCCGCCACCCACACCGAGCCTGCCCCAAGCTCTCAACTCCGTTCGAGCAGGGGAGACCCCACTCCCGGGTACCTCACGGGCCTGCGCGAGCTGGCCGACCGGCACGGCTGCGTACTGATCTTCGATGAGATGATCACCGGCTTCCGCTGGTCCGAGGCGGGCGCCCAGGGCCTGTACGGCGTCGTCCCCGACCTCTCCACGTTCGGCAAGGCGCTGGGCAACGGATTCGCCGTCTCCGCGCTGGCCGGGCGCCGCGCCCTGATGGAGCGGGGCGGACTGCGCCACTCCGGCGACCGGGTGTTCCTGCTGTCCACCACACACGGCGCGGAGACGCACTCGCTGGCCGCCGCGATGGCCGTGCAGACCGCCTATGTCGAGGAGGGTGTCACCGCGCGGCTGCACACTCTCGGCGAACGGCTGGCCACCGGTGTCCGCGACGCCGCGGCCAGTATGGGCGTCGGCGACCACATCGTCGTCCGGGGCCGGGCCAGCAACCTGGTCTTCGCGACCCTCGACGAGAACCGGCGGCCGTCACAGCAGTACCGCACCCTGTTCCTGCGACAACTCCTCGCGGGCGGGGTGCTGGCCCCGTCGTTCGTGGTGAGCAGCGCGCTCGACGACGCCGACATCGATCACACCGTCGATGTGGTGGCCCAGGCGTGTGCGGTGTACCGGAAGGCGCTGGACGCCGCCGATCCCACTCCCTGGGTGGGCGGACGCCCCGTTAAGCCGGTGTTCCGGCGCCGGGCCTGAGGTGACGTCAGCGGCCTTCTCACCGGCCGTCGTCGGCGATCCGGTCGACCAGCCACGCGGTCGCCGGTACCACCGCCAGCGCGGTGCACCAGCCGCCGAGGACGTCGGTCGGGTAGTGCGCCCCCAGGGCGACCTGCGCCCATCCCATCGCGGCACCGGCCACCAGCGCGGCGGCGAGCACCAGTGATGTGCCGGTCGCCCTGCCGAGGCCGAACCGGCCGGCCGCGAGCAGCGCCACCACGAGGGCGAGCGCCGTGAGGAAGGCGGTGTGCCCGCTCGGGTAGGACAGGTTGTCATCGCCGTGGATGGTGCGCCCCACCAGGTGTTTGAGCAGTGTGGCCGCCCCCACGGCCATCCCGGCGCCGCCGGCGGTGAGCACCGCCGCGCGAGGGCGCCGCAGCAGCAGACAGCCCGCCACGGCGGTCACGACCAACATCGCCGCTCCGGCGGGCTCCCCCCAGAAGTCCATGGCCAGCGCGACGTTCCGCCACGGCCCGCGCACACTGTCCGCCGTCGGCTCGACGATCCACCGGTCCACCGTGCCGGGCTCGCTGCGCCCGGCGAACAGCACCCCGAGCACGACGACCACCAGCGCGGCGAGGGCCGCGATCAGCCCGAGCCACGCGCGCGGCGCGGGGGGCAGCACAGCGGACGCCGACCGCCCGCCGCCTCCGGTCGGCCGTTGGTGTTCCGGATGAGGGTGCGGCTTCTCAGCCGACCGGTGGGCAGCCATGCATCAGCGCCTTCCTGTTCCCCTGCTCCAGGCTGCCCGCCACCCTAGCCAACGAGCGGTCGCGGCAGGCCGCCGTTCGGTGGGAATCGCGACCTCACTTTCATACAGCGAGCCCTGGCGCTCACTCCGGGGCGACCGTTCATGGAACGACTTCTGACCCTGAGCCATCAGGTCCGGTATTCGCGTGCGAGCGACGACCGCCTGCTCGCGTCACTGATCGCGGAGGCGCAGTCCCTCGATGACGCGCTGTACGTCCTCCACCACCCGGACGGCGACAAGCACCACCAGCTACAGGCCTGCCTCTTGCACGAGTGCTCCTGCGCGGGGCATACCCCGACGCACTGGTCCCCGGACCCATCCGGCGCCCCGACCACCACACGCTCTACAGGAGCGGCCTCACCTGGTTGCCTGCCCGGCTCTCGGAGATGGAGAGGCTGGACCCGAGGTGGTTCCCGAGCCGTAGCTATCAAGGAGGCGCCTCCGGGTTCCCCCCGTCGATGACATCGCCAAAGTCTGTCGATGTGGCAGCGGTACGTCGGGCCGGCGTGGCGCACCGCGTCCGGGAGGCCACGCCCGCGCATCTGGGCGGCCTGATCGCCCGGCCGGCCAAAGAGGGCCAATGGGTCGACCATGAAGCACGGGTCTTCTGGGTCGACCATGAAGCACGGGTCTTCGTTCTGGACGAGCCCGTCACCCCGGAGCACTCGAGTCCATCTGGCTGATGTTGTTCATGAGCGCCTCCACCGGCGCACTCGGTCGCCCGGGCGTCCACGGCGCCTGGGGGCGTTTCCACGCGTGGCTCTCCCTCTCGGGGCTCTGCGGGGCCGAGTTCCCCGAGGCAAGCGCTGCCGAAGTCGAAGAGCTGGCCCGGGCCTGTAGCTGGTACCGCTTCGAGGCCGGCACCGAATGGTTCCACAACGATCTGAGCGACTACGGCATCGTGGCCCTCTCCCCCGACGGCCGCCGTATCGCCGTACTCGCCGCGACGGACACCGGCTGAACCGTCCCGTCCCTGGGGGAAGGCCGCCCGCGCCAACCGCTGCGTCTCCGTGAGGTCGCCGCTCGAAAGGCCAATGAGCCTGATCGAATTCGGCTCGGCTTCGCTGTATGGTCCCCCTCCGGGGATGAACGTAAGTGCACAGCACATGACTTGATTCACTCAGGGGGAGTGCGCCATGTCGTTCGACGAAG
This sequence comes from Streptomyces sp. NPDC045899, assembly GCF_056431485.1. NCBI lineage: Bacteria > Bacillati > Actinomycetota > Actinomycetes > Kitasatosporales > Streptomycetaceae > Streptomyces > Streptomyces sp. NPDC045899. Next base: position 60,262 of record NZ_JBWKKP010000010.1, on the reverse strand, counting down.
AGTGGGCTCAACACAAATCCGCAGCGGCAGCGCGGACAAAGACGCAGCTGAACAGCCATAGCAGCGGGGGCGCCCCTTTCACAGGGGGTGAATACATGGCCACCTCCGCCACCGGTAAGAAGAAGGCCGCCGCGTACCTGGAAACGGACCTGCTTCCGGACGCGGTCAAGGCGGGGCAGCACGCCGGGGGCGCTACGCAATCCGTCACCGGTCTGTCACCGGCCGGTCGGGTGGACACCGTCGTGTGGGGTGGACCGGGCGAGCTCGCCCGGTGGGAGATCAAGGGCGGTCTCAACGCTGCGATGGGGCACTGGGGACAGCAGGTGAACAACCTGCTGGCCCGCCTCAACGGGGAGATGGGAGCGCTGCGTGCCGCGAACACGTTCTACATCGACATCGATCAGTTCCATGGCTCGCAGTTCAACGGCCTCATTCCGCTGGGAGAGCCGGGCAACGGTGTCACCAGGGACACACCGTCCTTGATCGCTGCTCCCAAGCCGCCGTCCGATCCCTCCACCGACCCCAACGGCCCTCTGCTGCTGCCCAATCCCTCGCCCACCTCGGAGTGACCCATGGCCCTGACCTTTCAGGACGTGATGACCACGGACTTGTCCACACTCCAGACCGCCTCCGAGGAGTGGAAGGCGATGGGAGACAAGTTCAAGACCCTCAAGACGAACTACGACACCCATGTGCGAGGTGCCCTCGACAACGGGAGCTGGGTCGGCCAGGGCTACAACGCCGCGGCCAGGAGCGGTGGTATCACGGCGCACGAGCTGTGGGGGGCCATGAAGGAGGCCCATGCCGTCGCCGAGCAGCTCTCCGAGGCCCATACCGAGCTGACCCGGCTCAAGTCCGCGCTGAAGGATCTGGTCGAGCAGGCGCGTACGGACGGCTACCAGGTCGACTCCGTGACGGGCCAGGTCACCACCGACTACGACACCAAGCACTTCCAGGACATGACGCCGCAGGAACTGCGTGCGTACAAGAACGATCCAGAAGGCATCGCCGCGAGCGAGCAGTACCGGACCGATCTGCTCATGGACCAGGTCAAGGAGATCGACAAGGCCGACTTCGGCTACCGCACCGCCCTGGAGCGCGTCACCAAGGACATCGACGGCAAGGGTGTCGCCGGCGGGTTCAATTCCCACGCCTCGGGCGACCCGGAGAAGTACGAGGCCCGGCGCGCCGAGGAACTGGCCGAGAAGGTCGCCCACGGCCACGACCTCGGCGACGAGGAGAAGAGGGAACTGCGTACGCTCCTCGACGGCAACAAGGACGACAAGGTCTTCAGCCGGACGTTCGTCCAGGGCCTGAGCGCCGAGAACATCCTCAAGCTCGGCCATGAGCTGCGTGGGATGGGCAAGGACGGTGACTGGCTGGAGAAGACGGTCAGCACCACCATCGCCACCGCCACCGATGTCCCCGAGGACATCGAAAAGCTCCCGGTGACCTCCAGGCGTTATCAGGACTGGCTCAACAGCCCCGACGGCAGATTCAACAAGGAGTTCCTCGCCGGTCTCAAAAAGGTCGGCACGGCGAACTTCGGCAGCAACACCGAGCGTGTCCACGGCTATCAGGAGTTCGTCACCCTGATGAAGAAAGGAGGGACGTACGACAGCTCCTTCCTCCAGACCCTCGGCGACGACATCATGGAAACCGAGAAGGCCGAGAAGGGCCGTGGGCTGTGGGATCAGTGGAACGGCAAGCCCGGGCAGAAGGGCGTCGAGTACGACCCCCTGGACGGCGTACTGGGAATGATGAGCAAGGACCCCGAGGCCTCCACCACCTATCTCGATCCGAAGGGCGGCGACCGCCTCCAGTACCTGCTCGAGGACCGGGACTGGCCCGGTTACCTTCTCAACGGCGGTTACGGACCGCCCGTCGACAACAAGGACCTCGCCGAGGTGACCAACAAGATCGGTTTCGGCCAGGCGCTGGAGGCGGCGGCCACCGGTGAGGTGCCCGGGACGAAGCATCCGCTGGGCGGCCATTCGGAGGCCGAGGCGCGCGTGATGCAATACGCCGCCACGCATCTCGATACCAGGATGTCCCCGAACCTCAGGTCGCCGATGGGCCACATCCTGACCGACTACACCCCGGACACGCACGAGATCCTCACCCAGGCGAATCCCGCCTACGAGAACGAGAAGCACCTCGCTTCGGGGGTCTTCAAGGACGAGCGGGGGAACGTCCGGGTCGCCCTGGACTCGCAGGTCCTCGACACGTTGATGCGCGGCGTGGCCGACGATCCGGCGGCGTTCGCGGACATGTACAACGCCGAGCGGCAGTACTCGGCCGACAGACTGGTCGAGAACCCCATCAACGGCGGCACCGAGGACATCGACCGGCGGAACAACGCCATCATGGCGGTCGGCAACGTCTGGGGCCATTACGACGGTGTGATGACGGACCTGGCCCTGGACAGGAAGGATGCCGCGATCCAATGGGCACGAGACGTCAACCACCACGTCACCACCGCGAACGCGGCGGTGGACTTCGTGCACCCGAAGGCCGCCGCGTTCGTCGCCCCGGGCATCGACATCACCGGCCGCATCCTGGACTTCGGTATGTACGACTGGACCAAGGAAGCCATCGCGGACGCGAGCAGGGTCGGAGGAGAAGAGGCGGCCAAGACCTTCAACACCGGCCACAAACAGATGGACGCGCTCGTCGTGAAGTGGGTGGAAGCCCAAGGAGGCGACCCCGGCATCGAATCGGGCAGACCCGCCCCCGAGATCGGAGTGATCCAGCACCAGGGGCAGGGCACGTACGGTGACGGACGGGAGCAGGCATTGATCAACCTGGGTCGCCCCGGCGGGTGACGGCACACTCGGCCGGCCTCCGGCCACAGGGCTGTTTCACCCCTGTGGCCGGGGCTGCCCGTCCGATCCGGGGAACGAGTGGAAGATGCCCCGCGGGTCGTGTACGGCGCGGAGGGCCCGGAGCCTCTCCCAGTTCGCCGGCGCGAAGGAGCGGACGCTGCGCGACGGGTCGTGAGCGAGATCCGCCTCACCCACGTAGTGGCCGTGGACGAGTGGTCCGAGGCTGGTGGTGAGGGCGCTCAGCCACTCCCGGTTCCGCTGGTCGGCGGTCTCGTCGGCCCAGATCGCATACGGCAGGACGAGTGTCTTCCCGGTCATCGAGAAGGCGGCGTCGGGCAGGCGACCGCCACGGAGGGGCGGTGGCGAGGGGCAGACGAGGATGACCGACTCATCGGATGGTGCGTCGGCTGCCGCCCGGGCGAGGTGGTGGAGGAGATCCCGTACGGGTGCGTCGGACCACAGCGCGTCTCCGCTGTAGCGTCGGCCTTCCGGCAGGAGTGGCGGACTCGCCTCGAGCAGTCCGGGCAGTGTGGTCGTCGTGTCGGGGGCCCTGGCCGCCCCGGTCTCGGACATCAGCTGATGGAAGACCTGGTGGAGTGAGTGGTCGGCCTCGCCGGCCGAGTCGCCGAACGCGATGGCGCCGACCTCCAGGCCGCCGGTGCCGCCGAGGGAGCCGGTGGCAGGGGCGTTCGCGCGTATCAGCACCCGCAGCTCCACCGAGTCCGGGAGGGCCGGTGCGACCCGGTCGAGCCAGGTACCCACAGCCGGGGCCGCTGTCAGCGGATGGACCATGGAGCTGGTCCGGATGGCCGGTGGTGCGGGATACAGCCGCACCGTGAACCGCGTCGCGACACCGAAGAAGCCGGTTCCCGACCCCCGGGCCGCCCAGAACAGATCGGTGTGGCGGCGGGCGTCGGCAGTGACCGACTCACCCTGGGCGGTGATGAGTTCCAGTGACTCCAGACTGGCACAGGCGGGGCCCCAGGTGCCGAGATTCCATCCCAGCCCGCCGGCGAGCAGATACCCACTGAGGGCCACGGTGGCGCAGTGCCCCACGGGAAAGGCCAGCCCGTGCTCGGCCAGCGCCGTGGCAAGGTCCAGCGCGGTGACGCCGGGCTCCAGGGTGGCCGTGCGCTGTCGCGGGTCGATCGAGACCTCACGCATCCGTGAGAGGTCGATGAGCAACCCGCCCTCCCGCAAGGCCGAGCCCCACAAGCTGTGGCCACCTGCCCGGACCGCGACCTTCATCCCCCGGCCGCGGGCGTAGTCCATCGCGGCGATGACGTCCTGCTCCGATGCGGCCTGCACGATGAGGTCCGGGCCGCGGTCGGGCTTCCGGGCATTCCACACCGCGTCACGCCGTGCGGTCTCGTAGTCCGCCTCGCCGCACCGCAGTTCCCGGCCGCGGCTGCCTGTGGGAAGGAGTGTGCTGCTCATATGCTGCTCATAGCGCACGGGATCTCCTCAGCATGTCAGCATGCGCGTGATGTTCTTGTGTCTGTCACCGTTCCTGCCCGGTCCGGACCTCAGCAGATGGGAACCGTCTCCAGTTCGGCGAAGACAGCCCGTCCCTCGTCCCGCAGCACGTCGCCGATGATGTCGATCCCGGCTTCGGCGAGTGCGGTCAGATGGTCGGGAGCGTTGGCCAATTGGCGGATGCCGCAGGCGTGGGCGTCGGCCACCCGTGCCGCGTACACGATCCGGGACACACCGGCCCAGAAACACGCCGCCAGGCACATCGGGCACGGTTCACAGGAGGTGAAGACCGTCGCGCCGGTCAGGTCGATCCGGTCGAGCGCTCGACAGGCTTCCCGCAGCGCGTTGACTTCGGCGTGCCGTGTGACGTCCTGATCGGCGAACACCGTGTTGTGCGCGGCGGAGATGACCTGACCCGCCACGACGACGCAGGCCCCGAACGGCAGCTGGCCGGCCCGGATGGCGCCGCGTGCCTGCTCGAGTGCGACGCGCATGAGCCTGGTGTCCTCATCGGAATACGACATCTCAACTCCGCTCATATCGTGCGCCGGCCGGAGCGACCAGTTGCAGGAATTCCGAGCGTGCGGGGCCGGTCTCCAGCAGCCCGCGGAAGGAGGAGGTGTAGGTCGACGCGCACTGCTTCTCCACGCCCCGCATCATCATGCACATATGGGATGCGACCACGACGACTCCGACACCGGCCGGGGCGAGGGCCACGTCGAGCGCGTCCGCGATCTGTTCGGTGAGGCGCTCCTGGACCTGGAGGCGATGGGCGAACATGTCGACCAGCCGCGGGAGCTTGGAGAGCCCGACGACCCTTCCGGTCGGGAGGTAGGCGATGTGGGCGCGGCCGAAGAACGGCAGCATGTGGTGCTCGCACTGCGAGTAGAACTCGATGTCGCGGACGACCACCAGGTTGTGGGTGTCCTCCTCGAATATCGCGTCCCCGATGACGTCGGAAACCTTGATGCCGTACCCCTCCGTGAGGAACCGCATCGCCTTGCGCACCCGTTCAGGAGTCTTTCGCAGACCCTCCCTTTCCACATCCTCGCCGATCAAGCCGATCAGCTGATGTACGAGTGTCTCGATCTGCCGGTTCCCGTGGTCGAAACCGTTCGACAGCCCGCTCTCCGCACCCAGCTGCACCACTGGGTCGTTGGCGACTGATGTCATCGTGCCCTCCTCGGATGGAATGCGAAGTCCATGCCGCGTGCTACGGAACGGGTCGGTAGGACGCGGCGTTGACGTGTGTTTCGGACACCTTGACCTGGGTGATCGACGCACCGCTGGCATGGGAGATCGATTCCAGGGTTGCCCGAGCCACGCGGAACACCAGCTCGGCGACGTTCTCCACGGTGGGAGCCGTCAGATCCGCCGCCAGCTTCTCGGCATCGGTGGGATCGTCCTGCGCTCCGAACCGGAAGATCTTGCACTTCTCCTCGCCGAGTGCGCCGACGAGGGGGTCGGTGGCACCCAGCATGGTGCCGTGATCGAGCCATGTGTCGATCCACGTCCTGATCCCGGCTTTGAAGTCGCCGAACTCGGCCACGGTGCCGCGGTCGGTCCGCGGTGCGGATACCGTGACCTCGCACCACCAGGAATGACCGTGGAGGTTCGTGCACTTCCCGCCGAGATGGGGCAGTCGGTGAGCTGTCTCGAAGTTGTGGCGAACGGTTACCGAGTGCGTCATACGCACCTCCGTACGGTGTCAGTCGGCCGGCGAGGCCGCGATGTGGTGGGGGTGCGCACGGTGCGCCGGGACCGACGCCGACGGGAGCCCACCGGTACTCGACCCGTCGCGCGGGCACCGCGACTCAGTCGGCGACGCTCCAGGTGACCCTGGCTCCGCCCTCGTCGACCACCGCCACAGCGGTCTCCAGCACGGGGAGTCCCTTGCCGATCAGGTGGTTGCCGAGCTCCCGCGCCACGGCCTCGCATGACGCCGAGTCCAACTCCCGCTCCCCGGGGCCCCACCACTGCCGCAACTGCTCCGCCAGATCCATGAACTCGATGTCACGGTCGTCATGACGGACCAGGACGTCCGCGCGCACACGGAAGACATGCCGATGCCGGCTGGCGAGATGGGAGCGCGCGGGCGGTGCGGCCGGGTAGCGGTGGTAGCCGGGCAGACGTTCCTCCACCCACACCGACGACCTCACGGCGCGATCCGGCAGTGCATCGGTCATCGCCAATTCCCCAATCAGCCGTGCGACGTGTGTCGCGGAAGGGTCGATTCCTCGCCATCGAGCTGCGAGCCGAACTGGATGATGGTGACTGATTCCCATCGGTTCACCTTTCGCCCCAGTGACCCGGCGCGGCTCATCAGGTACACACGACGGCGTCCCGCAGCGTGATGACGCCCCATATCCACCGCGATCCGAACCTGCGTCGCCGCCGTGACCTGCGGAGTCGCGGGATTCCGCATCGTCATGCCACATGGCCGGCCCGCCACCACGGACACTCCGGACAGCGTCTTACGGGGCGTCGGTGGCACGCGTGACGGGTGCTTGAACAGTGGGGTTCTTTCTAGGATTTACCGCCACCGGAAGCAGAAGGCCCCCTCTCCGGTGGGGCCTTGGGGAGCCTTGCGGACCACTCCTGAGGGCACTCCTCAGGGGCGGAAGGTGCGGCGGTAGGCGTCGGGCGGGACGCCGACGCTGCGGTGGAAGTGGCGGCGCAGGGTGGTGGCGGTGCCCATGCCGGTGGCGGCGGCGACGGTGTCCACGGTGGCGTTGGTGGTCTCCAGGAGTTCCTGGGCGCGGCGGATGCGCTGGGCGTGGAGCCATTGCAGTGGTGTGGTGCCGGTGAGGTGCTTGAAGTGGCGGCCGAGGTGGCGGGAGCTCATACGGGCCCGGCGGGCCAGATCCTCCACGGTGAGCGGTTGGTCCAGCCGCTCCAGTGCCCAGGGGAAGAGCTCGTCCAGCGGGTGGTTGCCGGGGGCGGGGAGCGGGGTCGCGATGAACTGGGCCTGGCCGCCGTCGCGGTGGGGTGGGATGACCAGACGGCGGGCGATCTTGTTGGCGTCGGCCGAGCCGTGGTCGAGGCGGACCAGATGCAGGCACAGGTCCATGGCGGCGGCCTTGCCCGCGGAGGTGAGGACGTCGCCGTTGTCGACGTAGAGGACGTCCGGATCGACGGTGGCCGCCGGATGGCGCCGGGCCAGCTCCTGGGTGTGCGCCCAGTGTGTGGTGGCCCGCCTGCCGTCCAGCAGTCCCGCCGCCCCCAGCACGAAGGCACCTGTGCACAGGGAGGCCACGCGGGCGCCGGCCTCGTGGGCGGCACGTACCGCCTCGACCAGCTCGGCGGGCGGTTCGCGGTCGGTGTCGGCCCAGCCGGGGACGATCACCGTGTCCGCGTGCGCGAGGTGGTCGAGTCCGTGGTCGGGTTCGAGACGGAAACGGCCGGCGTGCACCGGACCGCTTCCGCAGAGGGTGAAGTCGTACCAGGGATCCACGATGTGGGTCAGGTCGGATCCGAAGATCTCGACGGCCACGGACAGTTCGTAGTGGAGCATGCCGTCGGTGACGGCCAGGGCGACAGCAGCCATGTCCGAAACTGTACGTGCCATGTCGTTTCCGACACTCGTGCGGGGTGCCGCCGCGCGGACAGGATGTGAGTGTCAGACCGCGGCGATTCGACAGCGCGGCGGGCGTTCGAGTGCACAGGAGAGTCTCATGGGGTCAGGTCAGCTGGTGGCGGTGTTCGGCGCGTACGGTCACACCGGACGGTTCGTGGTGGCGGAGCTTGTCGCACGTGGGTTCGTCCCGGTGCTGTCCGGGCGCAACGCGCGGCCCTTGGAGGAACTGGCCCGCGAGCACCGGCTGAAGGCCCGGGTGGCGTCGGCCGAGGACCCGGCTTCGCTGGACCGGGCCCTGGCGGGCACGGCGGCGGTCATCAACTGCGCCGGCCCCTTCGCCTCGACCACCGGCCCCGTCATCGAGGCCGCGCTCCGCGCGGGGATCCCCTACCTGGACGTGGCAGCCGAGCTCGAGGCCAACCTCGACACCTTCGCCCACTACCGCGAGCGGGCCCGGGAGGCCGGAGCGTTGATCGTCCCGGCCATGGCCTTCTTCGGCGGCCTCGGCGACCTGCTGGCCACCGCGGCGATGGGCGAGTGGACCGAGGCCGATGAGGCCCATATCGCCTACGGGCTCAGCAGCTGGCACCCCACCGCCGGCACCCGGCTCTCGGGCGCGGTCTCCCGCGAGCGGCGCGGAGACCACCGCCTGCGCTACACCGGCGGACGGTGGGAGCACCGCACCGACGCCGCGCCCACCCTGGAGTGGACCTTCCCGGAACCGATGGGACCCCGGCAGGTGATCGGGGAGTTCACGATGGCGGACGTCGTCACCGTTCCCCAGCACCTGTCCATCCCTGAGGTGACCACCTACATGAGCGTCGAGGCGGTCCGCGACATCGCCGCTCCCCACACACCGGCCCCGACCGCCGCCGATGAGAGCGGACGCTCCGACCAGACCTTCCTCGTCGACGTGGTCGTGCGCTCCGGTGGAGCCGAACGCCGGGCCACGGCCGCCGGCCAGGACATCTACGCCGTCACCGCACCCCTCGTCACCGAGGCCCTCGAGCGCGTCCTGACCGGCCGCACCAAGGCCGTCGGAGTCGTCTCCGCGGGCGAGATCTTCGATGCCCCCGACTTCCTTCACGCGCTCGCTCCGCACATCGCCCTCGATCTGCACCCGCAGCAGCAGAACGCCTGACCCCACCCGCTGCGGCAGCGTGCCTATGCGAACTTCTCGGCGGCCGCCGGAGTGACCGGGGTGAAGAAGTTGACGAGGTTGCCGTCAGGGTCGCGGAAGAGCAGCGACCGGTTGCCCCAGGGCATCGTGGTCGGCTCGTTGACGAAGTCGGACACGACGCCGGTCAGGTTCTCGTACACACGGTCCACGTCATCGACCAGGAACTCGATGATCACGCTGTGGTTGTCGGCCGGGCGGGAGGAGCCCGGCGCGAACAGAGGGACGGTACGTGTGCTCGCGATGGCGAGGGTGGCACCGGGCGTGCTGAGTTCGGCGAAGTCCTCGGTGGCCCAGGTCGCCGGTACCCCGGTGGCCTTCTCGTAGAACGCGACGAGGCGTGCGACGTCACCGGTGATGACCCGGATCGAGACGAAGTCCATGGTGTTCTCCCTGGAGTCGTGGAGCCCTTGCACCTCGGACGCTAGAACACATACTGGACAGAGTCCGTCCAGTATTCACGCTAGCCTCGGTACATGTCCCGACCCACCGGCCGCGTGCTCACGCTCCTGGAACTGCTGCAGTCGGGCGGCACCCGGACGATGGCCGAACTCGCCGACCGGCTCGGCGTGGACGGACGCACCGTGCGGCGGTACGTGGACCAGCTGATCGACCTCGACGTACCCGTCGAGGCGGTGCGCGGCCGCTACGGCGGCTACCGCCTCGCCCCCGGCTACCGCGTACCTCCGCTCATGCTCAGCGACGACGAGGCGCTCGCCGTACTGCTCGGGCTGGTCGCCGGCCGCCGAACGGGGTTGATGACGACGACAGCGACCGCGAGCGAGACGGCGGCGGCCAAGATCCGGCGGGTGCTGCCCGAGCGCCTGGCCCGCCGGCTCGCCACGGTCCTGGAATCCCTCGCCTTCACCGCACCGTCCGGCGAGTTCGCCACCCCTGACGCCGGGGTCCTGCTCACCGTCGCCGATGCGGTGCGTCACCGCCGACCGGTCTCGATCAGGTACACCGACCGCGATGGCCGGCGCAGCGACCGCACCCTGCACCCGTACGGGCTCGTGGCCCACGCGGGCCGGTGGTACGTCACCGGTGCGGATCCCGGGATCGGGGAGGACGAGGACCGCACCTTCCGGCTCGACCGCGTCACGGACGCCAGGGCCCTTCCCGGGTCGTTCGAGGCGCCCGCCGGAGTGGACCCGGCGCACCGTGTCCTGTCCGGATTCGCCACCGCGGCCTACCGGCACGAGGTGACCTTGCGGATCCACGGAACGGTCGAGCAGATCCGCGCCCGGCTTCCCGCCGGCGTCGCGAACATGGCGGAGCCCGGGTCCGTGGCGGACGAGGACCCCGCGGCCGAGCGCTGGCGGTGCGTCGAACTACGGGCGGAGCGACTCGACTGGCTGCCCCCGCTCCTCGCTTCCCTCGACCGGCCGTTCGTCATCGAGCGCCCCGACGAACTGCGCGACCTCGTCATCGCACTCGCCGACCGCCTCGCGGCCAGCGCCCGCGCGCGCGGCAACCAGGAGGGAGGCCCCGTCCTCTGAGATGCCACAGCCGTGGCATCGGGCACTCAGGGCTTCCGGTGCACGGAAACGGCGTACTTCCCGTCGGTGTAAGGATCGCGGGACCACGTCGCGTACCGGGCCTCCAGGGTGAGTCCCGCCGCACGGCAGTGCGCGTCGTGGTCGTCCAGTGTGTAACCGCGGTCCAGGGCGAAACCCGCGACGAGACGGCCGCCCGGACGCACATGGGCCGCCGCCCCGGCCACCAGGGCCGGCTCCGTTCCCGGCGGGGTGAACAGGGGGACATTGCCGGCCAGCACGACGACATCGAACGACAACCCCAGATCGAGGTCGATCAGATCCCGCTGGTACCAGCGGATCTCCGGCGCCAGCCGCCGGGCGGTGGCGAGCATCGACCCGTCGGTGTCCACGCCCACCACCTCGATCCCGTGACGGGCCAGCTCAATGGCCACCCGCCCGGTGCCGCACCCCGCGTCGAGGACCGTGCTGGGCCCGAAGGAGCGGACCAGCGCGGCTTCACCGTGGATGTCCCCACCCTCGGCGGCGATGCGGTCGAACCGCGACTGGTACTCGTCACCGTTCCACGTCATGCGGCCAGCGTGTCATACGCAGGGGTGCGCACGACGCCCCGGCGTCGTACGCCACTGGCCGCTCCCGTCCCGCCCGAGGAAGCAGCGCGTGCGTCGCCGACATGATGCGGTGACCGAGTGAACCCGTCACGGGTGTCCGACCGGCTCGGCGCGGACGAACTCCCGCCAAACCGCGGTCAAGGACGCGTGAACCGCCGAACGTGAACCCCTCCAGGGGGTTGGCGTTGCGGGCTCGCGTCCCTAACGTAGAGCGGAATATGAGCACCGCTCACATTTAAGGACTGACGCGATGGTCATCGTTCAACCTCTGCGCCGCGGACTCAGGTCGCTCGCGGTCGTGTCGCTGCTTCTCGCTGTGACCGCCCTGGTGCTCGGTCCGGTGCCCAGCTCCGCGGCGGAGTCCAACTGGTGGGATCCGTCCGCGAGGCCCGCACCCGACTCACAGATCAACGTCACGGGCGAGCCCTTCAAGGGCACCGACGCCCAGGGCCGCGTCAGGGGTTTCGTCGACGCCCACGACCACATCATGTCCAACGAGGGCTTCGGCGGCCGGCTGATCTGCGGCGAGGCGTTCTCGGAACAGGGCGTCGCCGACGCGCTCAAGGACTGCCCCGAGCACTACCCCGACGGCTCGCTCGCCATCTTCGACATGATCACCAAGGGCGGCGACGGCAAGCACGACCCCAACGGGTGGCCCACCTTCAAGGACTGGCCCGCCCACGACTCGCTGACCCACCAGCAGAACTACTACGCCTGGATCGAGCGGGCATGGCGCGGCGGCCAGCGGGTGCTGGTCAATGACCTGGTGACCAACGGCGTGATCTGCTCGGTCTACTTCTTCAAGGACCGCGGCTGTGATGAGATGACCGCCATCCGTCTTGAGGCCAAGAAGACGTACGACATGCAGGCCTTCGTCGACACGATGTACGGCGGCCCGGGCAAGGGCTGGTTCCGGATCGTCACGAACAGCGCGCAGGCCCGAAAGGTCATCGAGCAGGGCAAGCTGGCCGTCGTCCTGGGCGTCGAGACCTCGGAGCCGTTCGGCTGCAAGCAGATCCTGGACGTCGCGCAGTGCAGCGAGGGGGACATCGACCGGGGCCTGGACGAGCTGAAGGAACTGGGCGTCAGCAGCATGTTCCTGTGCCACAAGTTCGACAACGCACTGTGCGGGGTGCGCTTCGACTCCGGCACGCTCGGGACGGCCATCAACGTGGGCCAGTTCCTGTCGACCGGCACGTTCTGGAAGACGGAGACCTGCCGCGGCCCGCAGCACGACAACCCCATCGGCAACGCGGCGGCGCCGGAGGCGGAGAAGCGGCTCCCGAAGGGCGTGGCCGTCCCCTCGTACGCCTCGGGCGCGCAGTGCAACACCCGCGGGCTGACCGACCTGGGCGCGTACGCGGTGCGCGGCATGATGAAGCGCAACATGATGCTGGAGCTTGATCATATGAGCGTCAAGGCCGCCGACCAGGCCTTCGACATCCTCGAATCCGAGTCGTACCCCGGCGCCATCTCCTCGCACAGCTGGATGGACCTGGGCTGGACCGAACGCCTCTACAAGCTCGGCGGGTTCGCCGCCCAGTACATGAGCGGCTCCGAGGCCTTCAGCGCGGAGGCCAAGCGCACGGACGCGCTGCGCGAGAAGTACAACGTCGGCTACGGCTACGGCACCGACATGAACGGTGTCGGAGGCTGGCCGGCTCCACGGGGCGGGGACACCCCGAACCCGGTGAAGTACCCCTTCCGCAGCACGGACGGCGGTTCGGTGATCGACAAGCAGACCACCGGCGAACGCACATGGGACTTCAACACCGCCGGCGGCGCGCACTACGGCTTGGTCCCGGACTGGATCGAGGACATCCGGATCGTCGGCGGCCAGGGGGTCGTCGACGACCTCTTCTCGGGAGCCGAGTCCTACCTCCGCACCTGGGGGAGCTCCGAGAAGTACCAGGCGGGGAAGAACCTCGCCGCGGGCGCGGCCGCGACGGCGTCCTCGTCGGAGTGGTGGAACCCGGTTGTCAGCTTCAAGCCCCGGAAGGCGGTGGACGGCGACACGGGCACCCGCTGGGCCAGCGAGTGGAGCGACGACCAGTGGCTGCGGATCGATCTCGGATCCGCGCAGCGGGTCGAGCGCGTCACCCTCGACTGGGAGCGGGCGTACGCGAAGTCGTACCGCGTCGAGGTGTCGGAGGACGGCACGAACTGGAAGTCGGTGTGGTCCACGGCTTCCGGCGACGGCGGCCTGGACACGGCCCGCTTCGCCGGAGCTCAGGCCCGCTACGTACGCGTCAAGGGACTGGAGCGCGGCACCCAGTGGGGCTACTCGCTTCGCGAGGTCGGCGTCTACGCCGGCTGAGGCATTGACGAGGCGGTGTCCAGGGCCCGGCCCCGGTGGAGCGTTCCACGATTCCCGCTGCGCGTTTCCCGGACGGCTGCCGGATCAGCCCGCTTGCGTCTGGTGCAGGGGGCACCTCCCAGCGGCAGCCGGGAGGTGCCGTGCCAGGCGTCGCGGGCCCGAGGTGATCCACAAGACACGACCTAGGCGTGCCGACCGGTCGCCAGGAGCCGGATGCGATCGTTCAGATAGCTGTTGAGGACCCGTTTGCACTCGGCGATCAGCTGGGGGTCGCCCTGCGGATCGGTACGGAAAGCCAGTTGCAGCACGCCGTCCGCGCACTCAAGGGCCACTCGCACGGCGATCTCGAGTTCGGCGTTGTCCTGGACACCCGTCAGGGAGGCGGTCAGTGCGCGCAGCGATCCGGCGACCGCGGTGTTGTTGTCCCGGTTCGGCTCCAGGATGTGGTCCTGTCCCACCACGCCGAAGTCGGCCACACCGAACCCGGTGATCGTCCGGCGCATGGCGACGTACTCGTCGACGGTCACCTCCACGATGCCCGAGATGCCGGCGGGCGCCTCGCGCTCCAGCCGGTCCGCGACCCGCGCCAGGAAGGATTCCAGATTGCGGGCGGCGAGCGCGCCGATCAGCCCCTCCCTGTCGGAGAAGAACTGGTAGAGGGTGCCGATGGGCACCTCGGCTCTGCGCGCCACCTCCTTGGTGGTCAGCGCGGCATAGCCGACCTCGTCCAGGAGTTCGGCGCAGGCATCCAGCAGCCGTTCGAAGCGTTCGACGCTGCGCTTCTGGACCGGCAGCCGGCGCAGCGTCCCCGCAGCGCGGTCTTGAATCATGCTTCCATCATCCCACCGGTACGATTAACGTGAGGGCCACTCATGTTTCGGGGGTGTACGTGACACTGGACCATCTGCCCGTGGACTTCATCTGGGGTGCCTCGACGGCGTCGTATCAGATCGAGGGCGCCACCGAGGAGGACGGTCGCGGACCGTCGGTATGGGACACCTTCACCGCCCGCCCCGGTACGATCCGCGACGGGCACACCGGTGACGTGGCCTGCGACCACTACCACCGGTACGAGGAGGACCTCGCGCTGATGGCCGAGGCGGGCCTCACCGGCTACCGCTTCTCCATCGCGTGGCCCCGGATCCAGCCGACCGGCAAGGGCGAGGTCAACCTCCGGGGCCTGGACTTCTATGACCGGCTGGTCGACGGCCTGCTGGCACACGGCATCGAACCCGTCCCGACCCTGTTCCACTGGGACCTCCCACAAGGCCTCGAGGACGATGGCGGCTGGCTGAACCGCGACACCGCGCACCGTTTCTCCGAGTACGCCGCCGTCATGGCCGACAAGCTGGGAGACCGCGTCCAGAAGTGGATCACGCTCAACGAGCCCTTCATCCACATGGTCTGGGGCTACGGCCTCGGCACCCACGCACCGGGCCGCACCCTGTTCCTGGACTGCCTGCCGGTCGCCCACCACCAGCTGCTCGGCCATGGCCTGGCGCTGAGGGAACTGCGGGCGCGCGGCCTCCAGGTGATGATCTCCAACAACTGCACCCCGGTCCGGCCCGCCTCGGACACCCCCGCCGACCGCGCCGCCGCGCGGGCCTATGACAGCCTGCACAACCGCCTGTTCAACGATCCGATCCTCACGGGCACCTACCCCGACCTGTCGGCATTCGGCTCGGACGCCACTCTCGGCGGCTCCGTCCGGGACGGCGATCTCGAACTGATCTCGGCACCCCTGGACGCGCTCGGTATCAACTACTACAACCCGACCCGGATCCAGACGCCGACGGCCGAGGGGCTGCCGTTCGAAGAGGCCCCCATCGAGGGCTACCGCCGCACCGCTTTCGACTGGCCCGTCGTCCCCGACGGCCTACGGGAACTGCTCGTCGGCCTCAAGGAGCGCTACCCGGCACTCCCGCCGGTCTACATCACGGAGAACGGCTGCTCGGCCGAGGACGTCGTCGCTGCGGACGGCACCGTCGTGGACCTCGACCGCATCGATTACCTCGACACCCACCTCCGGGCCATCGACGCCGCCGTGGCCCAGGGTGTGGATGTGCGCGGCTACTTCACCTGGACCCTGCTGGACAACTTCGAATGGGCCGAGGGTTTCCATCAGCGTTTCGGACTCGTCCACGTCGACCACGACACCCAGGTGCGCACCCCGAAGGCGTCCTTCGCGTGGTACCGCGACCTCATCCGCGCGCAGCGCGGCTGAGTTCCGAGAACAGGCCGTACCGCGCTTCCTCGCCGAACCGCCGCAGCGGGCGGGGTCAGTGTCCGGAGAGACCCTTGTGCTCCGGTTCTTCTCGATACTCGGAACAGTCAGGGTTGCGGCACGGGCCGGGGCTCCACACGGGCACGAAGATCCCGAGAGTCTTGTGCCGCTTCGTGATGACCGTGTCCAGGGCGCACTTGCAGGCCGGACAGGAAAGCGTCTCCCGCGGGCCGCTCCTTTGCTTGACTTTGCTCATTCTTTAATAATAGCCGCCCCGGGTGAAAAAGTGGTTCCCTGTTCAACTTCTCATTCCGAGGGAATTGCTGCGCTCGCTTGGTGCGGCGAATTGCCGCAAACTCCTGTATGAGGGTCTGCGCGATCGAGAGGGCAGGCCACGGAGAAGGTGGCTGGCGTGCTCGAGGTCCCACTCTGGCTCTGGGGAGCGTTCGCCGCGACAGTGGTGGTGTCGCTGGCGGTAGACCTGCTGGCCCACCGCACCGCCCACGTCATCGGCTTCAAGGAGGCTGCTGCCTGGAGCTGTCTGTGGGTGGGCCTGGCCCTGGCCTTCGCCGGTGTCGTCTTCCTCGTCCTCGGCACGACGGCGGGTACCGAATACACCACCGCGTGGCTGCTGGAGAAGAGCCTGTCGGTGGACAACCTCTTCGTCTTCGCAGTGATCTTCGCCTACTTCAAGGTCCCCCGTGCCTACCAGCACCGAGTCCTGTTCTTCGGCGTGATGGGCGCCCTGATCTTCCGCGGGATCTTTCTCTCGCTCGGCGTCGCCGTCGTCAGCCGCTTCACCGCGGTGCTCTTCGCCTTCGCCGCGGTGCTCTTCTACAGCACCTACAAGCTCCTCAAAGACGACGAGGAGACCTTCGACCCGGGCAAGAGCTTCGTCCTGCGGCTGCTGCGCAAGATCGTCCCCGTGCGGGACGAGTACGCGGGCATGAAGTTCTTCGTCAGGGAGGCCGGTAAGCGCGTGGCGACCCCGCTCCTCGCGGTGGTCGCCGCGATCGAGGGCGCCGACCTGATCTTCGCGGTCGACAGTGTGCCCGCCGTCCTGGCCGTCAGCGACGACGCCTTCATCGTCTACACCAGCAACGCTTTCGCGATCCTGGGCCTGCGTGCCCTGTACTTCATGCTCGCGGGCCTGCTGGACCGCTTCCACTACCTGAATAGGGGCCTCGCGATCATCCTCAGCTTCATCGGCGTCAAGCTCATCCTCCAGGCGTCCCACAAGATGATCAGCAGCAGCATCCCGGAGATCCCCTCGCCGATCAGCCTCGCGGTCATCGTCGTCGTCCTGGCCGCATCCGTCGCCCTCAGCCTGCTACGCCCCGCCCCGGCCCACCCGACCCCCGGGGGTGAAGAAGAACAGGAAGATCCGGCCCCCAAGCGCTCCGGCCCGGACAGCCCCCTGAGCGCGGAGCGGGATCCTCGCGACGACCCGCCCTGAACCGCGTGACGGCACACCACCTGACCCTGGCCCCGAGAAACAAGATTCTCCCCCCTCCGGCAAGGGACACACAATGGCTGACCAGGAGGGACGCATGATTCGGCACCCGCACCTCCAGAGCTGACACGCCCGCCGGGGGACGTCATTCACCCGCGGCGCCCTCGGCCTCCCAGCGCAGCAGGTCGCCCGGCTGGCACTTGAGCACCTCACAGAGGGCGGCGAGCGTCGCGAAGCGCACCGCCTTGGCGCGGCCGTTCTTGAGTACCGCCAGGTTGGCGGGCGTGATCCCTACGCGGTCCGCGAGGTCTCCCACGGACATCTTTCGCCTGGCCAGCATCACGTCGATGTCGACGACGATCGGCATCAGATCACCTCGTCCAACTCGGCCTGCATCTGTGCCGCTTCGACGTCGCGCGCAACGGCCTGGGCGAGCAGCATCCGCAGCACGAGCACGATGAGTGCGACCCCCAGGATGGCCACGCCAACCCCGCCCATGATGACGGTGACGCCCGGGTCGGCCCGCTGGCCCGGCGCATTGAGGGCCGTGACCGCGAACCACAGGAGGGCAGCCGCCACGATCGCGCCGATCACGGCGTCCACGTACCGGAACGCGGCATGGGAGAACACGGTTCCGCGTCGCACCATCGTCACCAGTCGCCACACGCTGACCAGGGCGACCTGGGCCGAGCCCATGCCCAGGATCGTGATCACGCGCAGTGGGGTCAGTGGGAGCGACCCGTCCTCCGGGTCGCTCCCGCTGACCAACACCCACACCATCAATGCCTGCACGAACACGGTGCCGACGAGCACCACCACGAGCACGGCGCGAAGCGCACGCACTGCCAGCTGTCCCATGCCCTCTCCTTCCATCGACCCACGATGGGAATCTATCGAGTATCGATAGATGCATCAAGAGTTGAGGCGAAGGGCGGGCGGATCGGGTGGGCGACAACCCGGACGAGATTGACCGAGTTGGGAGCACGAGCGCTCCCAGATGGCTCCCAGCACCCCACTCCGGAACGGCAAAGGCCGTTCCCGCTCCATCAGCTGGGCGGAGGCGTCCCGAAGAGCCGGGGGTGGAGTCAGAGGCGGGACTGCAGCTGCACTCGTGAGCTGACCCCCAGTTTGCGGTAGGTCCGGGTCAGGTGCTGCTCCACCGTGCTGGTCGTGAGGTAGAGCTTGCTGGCGATCTCCCGGTTGGTCAGGCCCTTTGCCGCGGCCTTGGCGACCCTCCGCTCCGCATCGCTGAGGGCAAGCATGTCGACTTCCGACTCCTCCAGCACGTCCGGCGCGCCGACCCGCCGAGCGGGTTGTTCTGCGAAGCACGCCTGCCTGATGCTGTTGGTCTTGCGTGCCACTGACCGCGCCCGGCCAGCGTCACCGAGTTGGGTGTATGCATCGTGCAGGGCGGCGAGCGCACTCGCCAACTCGAACTTATCCCCGCTTCGGTGCAGCACGTCCACAGCCTCGCACAACATAGCTGGTCGGAGGTGCAGTTCGCGGGTCGCCGCCAGCAGCCGCATGGTGCGCCCGCGCACCCGCATGTGGCCGTCCGTGCCGATCCGGCGCAGCTGCTCGCGAGCGTAGCGCGCGGCTATTTCGTGGTCCCCGAGTTGCAGGTGAGCGGCGGCCATCTCCGTGCGCCACGGCAGTGTCTCGGTCTGGGCCATCCCCCACTGGTCGAGCAGGTCAGCGACGGCCTGGAAATCGTCGAGGGCGACCTGGGCGAGACCGCGCTCGACGTAGTGACGGCCGCGCGCCAGCAGGTAGGACAGGCCGAACGGCGTCTCGAACATCTCGTCCGGCACTCGCAGGGCGAGCGTGCGTGCCGCTTCGTCGTGTTTGCCCTGCAGCGTCTGCGCCGTCAGCAGGGTACTCAACGGTTCAGCGGCCAGCACGCCCCATTCGGCGACCGGGATGAGTTCGAGCGCGGCGGTCGCCCGGGAGACCGCGACGCCGAGCGAGCCCCGGCGCAAGGCGATGTCCGCCGCGATCGTGCAGAACAGCGCACGCCAGGTGGGTGCCTGGAGGTCGAGACAGGTCTGCATCAGTTCCCGGCACCGCTGCTCGGCTTCCTCCAATCGCTCGGCACAGACCATCGTGTGCAACGCGAGAATGAGCGGCAACAGATTGACCTCGGTCAGCGGCTGTTGCCACAGCGCCTCGTCGGCTTGGACCAAGCGTTCCGCGGTTGCCCCCTGGTGGTGGGAGCTCTGGAAGTGTTCGAGCAATCGAAAACCGATAGCGCCCGGAGGCATGATCGGCGTGCCGTTCGTCCTGCTCTCGCCGGCCACGCGCCGAAAGATGCCCGGATACATATCGGCCAGCCACATCCGTACCATCTCGAACTCCCATGAGGGCCGGGAGCCCGGCGGCACATCGGCCGCCAGCCGGGAGAGCACGGAGCAGGCATCCTCCACCCGCCCCTGGAGCAGCAGCATGATGATCGGCATCGTCGCGTGCCGACCCCGAAGTCGACCGCTGCGCATCGCCTCGGTCAGCTCGGGCAGATGCCCGACCGAGGCTCGCAGATCGTCCCGCCACTCCGCCCGCAGCAGCAAGGCCAGAATCTCCACCCGACGCCGATCGTCGGTTTCGACCTGGTACGCCAGCCGCAGCAGCTCTGTGGCCCGCCGCGAGTGACCCTCCTCCAGCGCCTGCTGCGCCCCCTCCACCAGGTTCAGCACGGCCGAGGGGTCGTCGAGACGGCCGGAGGCGACGAAGTGCTCCGCGATCGTCAAGGAGTCCGCACCGCACGCCTTGAGCAGATCCACAGCACGCCGGCTCAGCTCGGATCGATCCGCGGCCGAGAAGGCGTTGAGCACGGCGCTGGCCATGATCGGGTGCCGCATCCGGCCGGCCTCCACCAAACCGGTCCGGGTCAGTACCTCCATGGCGACGGCGACCCGGTCCGACGCGACGCCGACCAGCCGGTCGAGATACGCGAACCGCGACGGCTCACCGATCACCGAGATCGCACCCGCGACCCGCAACGTCACCGGATCGCACCGGCGCAGGACGCGCTGGACCGCCCGCTCGAACTCGGGCCCGGTGTTCAGCTCGGCCGGCGGGCCATCGCCGCGGACGGCAGCCCGACTGTCCTCCAGTAGCGCATGCAGCAGCAGCAGATTGCCACCGGTGAACTGGTATGCCCCCGCGGCCAGTTCCGTTGAAGCGGACTCGAGGAGTCGCTCGGTCATGAGCTCCGCGACGCCGCTCGACGACAGTGGAGCCAGCAGCAGCCGCCGCAGGTAGGCCTGTTGGTAGAGTTCGGCGCACAATAGCCGGGAATTGCTCGGGGGCATCTCGACATCGTTGTCGCGCCAGCCAAGGACGATTAAGATGCGGGCGAGCCCGGCACGGCGGATCAGATAGATCAGCCAATCCTGGGAGAACGCGTCGAGATGCTGGGTGTCGTCAATGGCGATCACCACCGAGCTCTGCTCGGCCAACTCAAGAACCGCCGTCGCCAACCCGTCCAACACCCGAGAGCGACTCACCCCGTCGCACTCCGCATCGGCGATCAGCTGGTGGTCGAGCAAACCACGCACGGTCGCCGCCCTGTCGTGGTCGAAAACCTCACCAGCAAGCAACTGACGCACGATGCCCAAGGAAAGCGCGCACTCGGTCGGCGCCCCACTCGCCCGGAGAAATCGCGCCCCCGCCCCTCGAGCCCGGCTGCCGAACTCCTCGATTAACGCTGTCTTACCGGTCCCGACAACCCCCTGAAGCACAACAACCCGCGCACCCCCAGCCTCGGACTCGGCAAAAGCTGCAGCCAGCTCAGCGAGCTCAGACTCTCGCTCGATCATGCACGATATCCTGTTCCCTCATGGAGCGGTTCCTACATCGCACGCACCGACAGACCGCGCGGAAGAAGAATCGGAAATACAGAAATCGACTGATTAAGACCAGACATCAATGCCACGAAACTGGTTCGACCGTCTGCAGGGTCGACATTGGCCACACGGATGGGCACACCCATGTCCACCCCAGTCGATCACGCCGTTGAACCTGTGGGCAGAATGGTGAACTGCCCCTGATCCGATGTCACTTGGCGGCTGTGAGCTGGGAGTTCGTGGTTGCTCGGTAGTAGTTGGCTTCGTATGCCACAGACGGCATGTGCCCTATCTCACCGTGGAGCCGACGGTGGTTGTACCAGTCGACCCACTCGGCGGTGGTGAGCTCGACATGCGAACGCGGTGCCGGCGTCGAGGGACAGACCGAGGGCGGCAGCCGCCGTCACTCCGAGTCGCAGCAGGTTCTTGCGCAATGTGGTCATACCTTTCAAGACTCTGGCCGGGCCCGCGAGACCGACAGAGTAGAACATTCATTACCAAATAGAATGTCCAAGGAGGGTCGCTACGTCAATGACGAACGTTCTGCAACTAGTTGGACTGCTAGACCTCCTTGACCTGTTTTCCTTGATCTGTTCCTGGAGTTCTTCGTCACGCACAGTTCCTGGCGATGCTGATGCCGTGTGCTGCCTGCACGGTGCAGCCGAAGCAGTCCCGCAATCTCGGCCATGAACACGACGAGCGCGTGTGTGGCCGGTCGAGCTCGGCCGCGGAAAAGGACGAGGCCGCCTTGTGGATCCCATTCGCCCGCTTCGGCTCGGCGATCTCCTTCTTCAGGGCCTTGACCTGCGCGACCTCCTCGGTCGTCATTCCCGGCCGCTGCCCGGTGTCGATCTGATCCTGGCGGATCCACTTGCGCAGCGTCTCGCGCGAACCGATGCCGGGTTTCTCCATCACCGCGTTCAGCGCGGCAGTCTCAGTCGGATGGTCGTCGCGGACCTCCGCGACCCTGCGGCGGCCGGCACGTCGATCAGGAAACGCGCCACAGTCTCGCGCGTCACCGGCCGGAATTCCGGTGGCCCTGGCGGAATGCGTTGATGCTGCCGAGGTGCCGGGCGCGCTTGTCCTTGTCCCGTACGCCGAGGCCCTCTTCCGGCGCGAGGCACAGCACGCCGACCTTGCCGTGGTGCGCGTTGCGGTGCACGTCGAGCGTGGCCTGGCCGGTGTCCTCCAGCGCGTAGGACTTCGACAGCGTCGGGTGGATGAGCCCCTTGTCGATCAGCCGGTTGGCTTCCCACGACTCCCGGTAGTTCGCGAAGTGCGATCCGATGATCCGCTTGAGGTTCATCCACAGGTACCGGTTGTCGAACTGGTGCATGTACCCCGAGGTGGACGCGCAGGTCACGATCGTGCCGCCCTTGCGGGCCGCGTAGACCGAAGCCCCGAACGTCTCCCGGCCCGGGTGCTCGAACACGATGTCCGCGTCGTCGCCGCCGGTCAGCTCCCTGATGCGGGCGCCGAACCGCTGCCACTCCTTCGGGTCCTGGGTGTGCTCGTCCCGCCAGAATCGGTACCCCTCGGCGCTGCGGTCGATGACCAGCTCCGCACCGAGGCGGTGGCAGATCTCCGCCTTCTCCGGACTGGACACGACGCACACCGGGATGCCGCCGCCGTTGAGCACGTATTGCGTGGCATACGAGCCGAGTCCGCCGGAGGCACCCCAGATCAGGACCACGTCGCCCTGCTTCATGTTCGCGCCGTTGCGCGACACCAGCTGCCGGTACGCGGTCGAGTTGACCAGCCCGGGGCTTGCCGCCTCCTCCCACGTCAGGTGCGCGGGTTTGGGCATCAGCTGGTTCGCCTTCACCAGGGAGATCTCGGCGAGGCCACCGAAGTTGGTCTCGAAACCCCAGATCCGCT
The DNA here is from genome assembly GCF_056431485.1 of Streptomyces sp. NPDC045899. Lineage (NCBI taxonomy): Bacteria > Bacillati > Actinomycetota > Actinomycetes > Kitasatosporales > Streptomycetaceae > Streptomyces > Streptomyces sp. NPDC045899. The sequence continues at coordinate 37,386 of NZ_JBWKKP010000010.1, read as the reverse complement.
GCTCGGGGTCGAGCATCGTGTCGTCGTGGCCCTCGGGCCCTTCCAGCTCGACGCTGAGGCAGTGCGCCACGACCTCGTCGCCGGGCTTCCAGCGGTGCACCCCGGGGCCGGTCCGCAGCACGACACCCGCGGCGTCCGAGCCGACCACGTGCTGGGGCAGGTCGTGCCGCTTCGACAGCGGGGACAGCTTCCCGTAGCGCCGGAGGAACTTGAAGGTCGGCAAGGGCTCGAAGAGCGAGGTCCAGACCGTGTTGTAGTTGATCGCGCTCGCCATCACCGCGATCAGCGCCTCACCGGGACCGAGCTCCGGTGTCGGGATCTCCTCCACGTGCAGCGACTTGCGCGGGTCCTTGTCCGCGCTGGGGATGCCCTCGAACATCGAGGTCTCCTCGGCGTGCACGGTCACGCCGCGGTAGCTCTCCGGCACCCGCAGCCCGGCCAGCGCGCCCGGGTCCCCGGTCACGACGGCCTGCTGGATCTCCGTGAGCTCTGTGTTCGGCATGGCTTCCTTCCTTCGCTGGTCCGGTTCACGCCAGGAGGCCCGCGTCGGCCTCGTCGTCCTCGCCGGCACGCCCACCCGGGTGCCACCAGCCGTTCCCGTTCGCCGGCGGCCGTCCGGCCGCGGAGTCAAGGTGGTTGTCACCGGGCCTGCTGAGCCACTCCCGCAGCGCTTCGGCCCACCAAGGCGTGTCGACGACCCAGTCGAGCGCCGGCTGGTCCGCCAGGTGCACCTGTCCCGCGCGGACGCGCGCCAGCTCTTCGGTCCAGCCGGCGACGGCGGTTCCGAAAACGGCCTCCGGGTCGGCGACCCCGAGCGCCTCGCCGATGACCCGCCAGCCGATCCCCTCGGCCCGCGCGGCCACGACGGCCCTCGCCACGTAGCGGGAGACCAGCTCGGTCAGTGCCCGTCCGGCGCGCAGCGCGGCGAGATCGGTGTCGTGCGGCCAGTGGTGTTCCGGGACGACCGTGTGCCGCGCGCAGCGAGCAACCGCCCACGCCGCCTGCGCGGCGGCGACTTTCGCATGCAGCGCAACGGGAAGCCCGTCGAGTTCAGCGTCCGCGCGGGCGTCGGCCACGGCTTTCACCGGTCCCCGGTCCGGATCGTGCCGACCGGCAGCCGTTCCATCACCGAGACCACATCTCGCGCGCTGAGAACCAAAGTGTGCACACGCTCTCCATTGCCACTGCTCACGGGCTGACAGGCCCGACTTCTGGATCACGGACTCGACCACGTCCACCCCGCCGGCCCGGGCGGCACGGCCGGGGACGTTCGCGCCGTGGGGGCGAGCAGAGCCCGGCCCCGCGGCGCGATGCGAAACGGTCGGGCTCAGTCGCGGTACGCGGTGGCCAGCGCCTTGCTGCGCCACGGGGCGATGTGCTCCGCAACCATCGCGTTCTTGACCTCGAGACGCTCGTAAGCGTCGCTGCCCACCAGCAGGTGCGAGGGCAGGGTCTCGCCGTCGGTCACCTCGACGATCAGCGCCGCCCCCTTGACCGGATCCCCGGGCTGGGCGTGGTTGGCCGCGTCGACCCCGTCGCGCACGAGGTGGGCGGGGGTGCCGTCGTAGGCCGCCAGCCGCGCCCCGGAGACCGACATGGAGCTGGCGTCGAGGAGGTCGGTGCGGAACGCCCCGGGCTCGACGACCATGCTCTGGATCCCCAACGGCCCCAGCTCGGCGGCGAGGGCTTCGCTGATGCCGGCGACCGCGAACTTCGAGGCGCTGTACAGGCTCACCCCGGGCTCGCCCTCGAACCCGGCCCGGGAGCCGATGTGCACGATCTTGCCCTTGCCGGCAGCACGCATCGTCGGCAGGACCGCTCGCGTCACGTTGATCAAGCCGAAGACGTTGACGTCGAACAGCGACCTGGCCTCGGCGTCGGTGACCTCCTCCAGTGCACCCACCAGCACCCGGCCCGCATTGTTGACCAGCACGTCGATCGTGGCGAACCGATCGACGACCTGCGCGACGGCACGGTCGATCTGGGCCTGGTCGGTGACATCGAGGGTGACCGGAAGGCATCGCTCGGCGCTGCGCAGGTCGTCGGGCAACGCGTCGACACGCCGGGCGCCGACGGCGACGTCGTGTCCCGCCTCCAGGGCGTGCCGGACTATCTCAACGCCCAGCCCTCGGGCGGCTCCGGTGATGAACCATGTCGCCATGACGGAAACGTCTCCTTCTGCAGGCATCGGTGCTCGCTGCCGGACCGCGGTCCACGGCCCGGCGAAGTTCCTTCTTGATCTGGCGGTGTCGCTCGCGGTGGGCGGTGACTATCCGGCCGGCGCCGCGGCCCGCAAGACCGTGTGGCGATGCGCCGATGCCACAGCACGGACAGGCGTGTCACGACGGCACGGTCAGGACGCTCCGGCCACCTCGTCGGCGTACTTGCGGTTCATGTGCTCGAGCGCCGCGCCGGCTGCGATGCTCGCCTCCTCGCGCCGCGCGAGAATCCGGGCCCGGGCGTCGTGGGACGCCTGGGCGTGGGTCTTCCCCGATCCCTGGAAGTGCGGGGCGACCTGACGGGCGACGAGCTCCCACGAGCGCCACTTCGCCGTCGGGCCGGCCCAATCGTGTGCCAGCAGCAGCACGGTGCCGAACCCGCCGGACTGGTCGACCATGCGCTGGATCTGGCGGCGGACGTCATCGGCCGTGCCGATCGCGCCCAGGCCCGATTCGTTGACGAACTCGATCAGCTCCCGCGTGCTGCCGTCGGGCAGCGTGAGCCCAGGCGTGGCCGCGTTGTCGTTCAGGTGCCTCAACCAGTCCTGCAGCCCGAACTCGACGTCGCGGTATGCCTGCTCCCGGGTCTCGGCGACGTGCACGTTCGTGACCAGCCGCCAGGTCGCGCGGTCGGGCGCCGGACGTCCCGCGTGGGCGGCGCGCTCGGTGGCGATCCCCCAGTGGTACGCCAGCGCGTCGAATCCGTCCTGGCTCATGGTCGCCCCGAGCGAGATCAGGCTCGCACCGCGGCTGCCGGCCAGCCGCGCGCCGGTCGGCGACGCCGTCGCGGCCACCGCGATCTCGAAGCACGGCTCGGTGAACGGGCGCAGCTGCAGCGTCGCGTCGACCAGCGTGTGGCTCCCGACCGTCGTGGTGACCGACTCACCGGCCAGCAGCCGCTGGATGACGTCGAGATGGGTCTCGAGGAGCTCGCGGCTCTCGGTGGGGGTCATGCCGATCATGGCGACGTCGGAGGGCAGGGAGCCGGGACCGACCCCGAGCATCACCCGGCCCTGCGTGAGGTGGTCGAGCATCACCATCCGGTCGGCCACCCACAGCGGATGGTGGTACGGAAGCGAGGTCATGCCGGTCCCGAGGCGGATCCGGGTGGTGCGCTCCGCTGCCGCCGCGATGAAGATCTCGGGCGAGGCGATGAGGTCCCGACCGGTCGAGTGGTGCTCCCCTATCCACGCCTCGTCGAAGCCCAGCCGGTCGAGGTGCGCCATGAAGTCCAGGTCGTGGCGCAGCCACCACGTGGGGCTCTCCCCCAGCGGGTGGATCGGGGGCAGGAACGCACCGAAGCGCAGACTAGTCACAAGTTCTCCACCAGGTCGGCGTTCACATCAGTCACTCGCACTCGCGGCCGCAGCGGTTCCACACGACGGGCGGTGAATGCGCCGGCGATGAGCCGGAGCGGACGGGTGTACTCGGGCAGGTCGGTCGGCACTTGGCGCACGTCCTCGTAGCGCGTGACCAGCCAACCGGTCGTGCCGTCAGCGAGCCGGAACCGGGTGACCGGACGGTCCCGTTGCAGCTCGTTCAGCTCCGGCGGGGGATGGAAGAGTGACGGCGCGGGCGGAAAAGCGGTCAGGACTGGCGCTTTGTCGGCGAAAACCATGAATTAGCCTCCGGAAAGCTGCGTGCGCCCCACGGTAGGCTCTGCGACTCGGCAAGCCATCCCCTAGTTTTCCCGGTGAACCATCCCCTAGTTGTCACTAGGCATCTCTGGGGTCTCTGGGTCACCCTCCCCATGCCCGACCTGGCAGCGGGACTCGACAGGCAGGGGCCGGCAGGCCCGACGTGGACGGAGCTGGTCTGCAGCGTCCACGGGCTCCGCATCGGGCAAGCGCTCGTCCTTCGACCAGATGGCACCGTCCGACCTGGGACGATGGGGCTTGCCTGCATGTTGAGCGCGGTGGCCGTGGCATGGTGGGGCAGGCCGGATCTGTGCTGCTGGTGGAGACATCTCGCAAGAGCGGCCTGGACGTGGCGATATCGGCGGCGTTGGCGCCGTGGCGCAAGCCACGTGCAGTACAAGATCCTGCTGGATGCCGCCCTGGCGTCTGGCGGTGGCGCTGGGTGGGGACTGCCTGGCCGATGTGGGCATGTTGCGGGCCGAGCCGACCGTGTTCGGGCCGGTGGCCTCCGACCCCGGTCTCCCGGCTGATCAGCAAGCTGGCGTCGGCGGACAGCGGTTCCTGGCCGCGCTGCGCACCGCCCGTAAGGAACGGCCGCACCCCGGCGCCCGACTCCGCTTCACCGATGCCGACGGCATGCGGATGACCTGCTTCGCCACCCACACCAACACCGTTGCCACCGCGGCTCTGGAGCTGCGGCACCGCCAGCGGGCCGGAGCCGAGGACCGCATACGCGTCGCACGGGCTGCCCGCGAGCGGAACTCTCCGCTCTGGACAAGCGGAGAGAGTCCGTCAGCAAGCTGACGGACTCCCATACAAGATCGAGGCTGGAGGGCGTCTGAAAAGCTGGTCAGCGGGCAAGTGAAGCGGAAACCTACGGCTGAAGTACTGGGAGTAGGTGCACCTCACCGACCAATGAGACAGATTGCCGCTCCCTGAAGGCCAATCATGCCGCTTTGATCGGGATCCCCCGAAGGCCCCGCAGCGTGAAGTCGGGGCCGAATTCGATTTCGCCCGCGATCTCGAACTCCGGCAACTTGTCCAGCAGCCGATTCAACCAGACGCGCATCTCCATCCGAGCCATATGGATTCCAAGGCAAATATGAGGCCCGAAACCAAAGCCCATATGTGCTTTACGGAGACGGAAGATGTCGAAGGAGTGTGGGTTGTCCCAGCGAGCGGGATCGCGATTCGCGCAGCCCAGAAGAGCCACGACTGCGGAACCCTCGGGGATCGTAAAACCCTCGACCTGCGACTCGTCGCTGCAGGCAAAGCGCAACACCGACTGCGTGAGAGTCGACCAGCGGTGGACCTCTTCGAGCGCGGCCGGAACAAGCGACCTGTCGGCGACCAGCGCGCGACGCTGGTCAGGATGGCGTCCCAGCGCATACAACATCATCGCCATCACCTGCGCCGTACTCTCATTCGCCGCAACCGTCAGCATCGTCCCGTTTGCCAATATCTCCCGATCAGGCATGGACGGCGCGAAATCGTCGAACACCATCTGGGCCATAAGCGATCCATCACTCACCCCCAGCGTTCGGTGCTTTTTGATGAGGCCGGCGATGTACGAGTTCAGAGCAACTGCTGCCGCAGCGCCGTCGGCGACGATCTCCTGACCCCTTGGAGTCGGGTCCAGCCGTGCGCCGAGAGCCGCCGCCGTTGCGTCACTCCATTTGATGAGGTCGTCGTACACATCTTCTTCGGCGCCCAGCAATTGGGCAGTGACAACCGTGGGGATGATCCGCGTCATCTCCGCGAGAGCGTCGAGAGATTCGCCGGAGCGAAGGCGTTCAACGAATTGATCCACGTATACGTCCACAACTCGCTGTATCCGCGCCGCCCAGTCAGCTTCGACAGCCTTGCGCTCGAATCCTGGCTCCCAAATCCTCCGGACCGTCTGATGCCGTGCACCATCAGTGCCGAGAAAAGTCGGTCCGCCGAACGCCTTCTCCATCTCCGGGAGCACGTTTGCAGAGTTGAAATGGCGGATGTCACCCAGCACTCGCGCGCAGTTGTGATGCGACGTGATCATGTACTGATCGTGATGAGAGTTATAGACAACCGGCCCCAAGGCTCGCCATGCAGCCATGGTCTCATAGGGGTCCTGCACGAAGTCAGGGTCAAGCATGTTCAAGTCCACGGTGGGACATTCCGCCGCTGCAGAGTTCATTGCGCGTCCTCTCCCTGATCGGGATCGATATCACCGGGCGTCATTGCGGCCAACACGTGTTCAGCGGGAACGTTATAGCGGTGGGCATCAATCGTGTGCAGCTGGGACAAGCGGATGAGCTCATCTTTGTCAGTCGCCTCGATGAGGCCTCCGCACATCGGGCAGCTCACTTCAAGTCCGACGTCCATGACCGCACCCCCTTCCGGTCCGTCGCCGAGCAGACCCTGGCGTTCCGCCGTGACGCCTCATGAATGACCTCGACTCTGGGAGGCCACATCGACGCGCAGCGGTCGAGTGTGTTCGGAACGGACGCCGAAGAGCACACGCCTCACACAGTCGGCAATCTCGGCGACGTGCTCGCTGATGAAGAAATGCCCTCCGGCCAGGACCTTTATCTCGAAGGATCTCGCTGCATGTCCTCGCCAAGCACTCGCTTCCTCGAGCGATACGCTCGGATCGCGATCGCCGGTTATTGCCATGATCGGCACGTTCAACATCGTCTCCGTTGTTGGCGCACGATAAGACTCGACGGCCCGATAATCGCCACGGATAACGGGAAGGATCACGCGTCTCATCTCGTCATCGTCGAGAAGAGCCGGGTCGGTTCCACCCAGCGATCGAAGGTCGGCAATAATACGGTCATCATCGGCCGCATGAGAATCCTCATCACGATGACACGATGGGGCGCGGCGCCCAGACGCGAACAATGCGAGCGGCGCGCGGCGATTATCTCGCTGGAAGCGACGCGCTACCTCGAACGCTACTACCGAACCCATGCTGTGACCGAAGAATGCGAGTGGCTGCGTTTCCCACGGGATCAACGCCTCACAAATCTCATCGGCGAGCTGACCGATGTCCTCGATCAAAGGCTCGTGACGGCGGTCCTGTCGCCCTGGATACTGGACTCCGAGCACCGATATATCCGGTTCGAGCGAGTTTGCCAGCGAGCGGAAATACCCGGCGGAACCGCCCGCGAACGGAAAGCAGATGAGGTGTACTTGACCGCTCTGAGGTGCGCTTCGCAGCGGCCTGATCCAGGATCCGCCACTCGTGGTTGATGCGTGCACGTTCCTTCTTTCTCAGGCCACGCGACGGCAGCCTCAGACCGTGGCCGTCCGGTCTACTGATCGAATGGGCTCTGCCCTGCCGGAAATTCGAAGGTACCGACCTCCGGCCTGGTCAACGGGATCACTTTGCGACTGGAGAACTTCCAGACCCCATCCTCGCGAACGTATTCGTCCTGGTAGTACGCGGTAGCCCGAGAAGTCCCGCCGGCCCGCACATCACCCTGGGCGAAGACATGGCAGTTACCAGACGCCCGGGATTCGAGAATCTCGTTGATGACATGGTTGACCGTCATGTGGCAAAGATTCTCCATCTGTCCGTAGATATCGACTTCGAAGTGACGCCGGATCTCGTCCTTCCCCGTGAACTTTCCCAGCCCGAAGCTTTCTTCGTCGAAAACCGGGCTGTCGTCGCTCCACAGCTCCATCAAAGAATCGAACTGGCGAGTGTCGAGTCGATAGGCATATTTGGCCGTCAACTCAATGATATCGAGTCGGTCGACCACGAGAGAGAATGCGTTCTCCGTCATCATGAGAAAGCCTCCGGTAACTTGTTCGTGCGCCTGAGGCGCTGGCAGCATTTCGGTTGGCCAATGAGCGACGTCTTATTCGTGGATCGGCACCGGCTCCTATCGGATTTTATTGGGAAGCATCATTCCAGCATCCACGGGGAGAGTGATTCCAGTAGTGTGACGTGCCTCTTCCGACGCCAGATAGACCACGGCGTCGCTGACCCCTTGCGAGTCCAGCCAGCCGGTGGGCAACGCGTTCATGTCTTTCATCACTTCGTTTGCGTCCTCCGGTGTCGGATCGGAGACTTCGGGCAGGAAGATTTTTCGCATCGGAGCATTGTTGACCATCGGCGTGTCGACATTTCCGGGATTGACCGAATTCACGCGTATGTTGTGTGGTGCCAGCTCTGCTGCCAAGGCACGCATCAACCCGACCACGCCGTGCTTGGATGCGGTGTAGTGCGCCATGGTCGGCACGCCGATCAACCCCGCTGTCGAGCTGATGAAGACCAGTGATCCGCCTTCATTCCGTTCGATCATATGGGGAATCACCGCTTTGACGGTTTTCCACGATCCTGTGAGATTGACGTCGATAATTTCTTGCCAGGCTTCATCGGTAAGTTCCCATGAGAACCCGAAGCTGGATATTCCAGCATTTGCACACACGACGTCGATATGACCGAACTCGGCTATCGCCTCATCGACGACACCCTGCAATTCGTTGAAGTTGCGCGTATCCGCCCGGCGTGCAAGGATCCGCCGGCCCAGCTGTTCGACCAGTTGCGTCGTCGAGGCAAGATCCTGACTGTTCGCTCCTGGATACGGCGCGGTTTCGAGGTCTGCGCACAGGTCAACAGCTACGATGTCTGCCCCTTCTTGGGCAAGTCGCACCGCATGCGAACGTCCCATTCCACGCGCAGCTCCAGTAACCAATGCGACTTTCCCGGCGACCCGGCCCATTCCTCAACCTCCACGTCAGAAAACAGGGGTGTCCAATTCACGGCGAAAGAGATGCCCTGAATGTTGAAACTTGAGTGCCCTTCATCACGGCACCGCGGGATCGTTCACTCAGCAGAGGCAAACATGATCAGTTTCACGTCGGCCCCTTCTACCTTGCCGAGATCGTAAGGGCGCCAAGCCATGAAACCTGTTTGGCCGAGGTACCGGCCACTGGTACCCACACTCGGGTAGTAGGCCCAGTCCCCTGACAGGAGCGACCCGAGATCGATCCAACCGGCGACCCGGATCGTTCCGGATCCGTCCTCGAAGACGACTTCATTGGTCAGATAGGCCATGAACTGCTGGTCGGATTCTCGCTGATAGTGAATCTTGTAGCCACCTGAGGTGGTGGCCACTTTTTCACCGGACTTGGTGAACAGGGCGTGCTCGTAGCTACCACCCTGGCCGACCTGGATGTTCTGGAAGTCCTCGATGTCAGTGGTGGCGCTGATCGTTGTCTCGACCAGTTCCTCGTAGCTGTTGATCACGGCTTCGACTCCTTCTTTGTTGAGTTTTTCAGGCCTTGCGGTAGACGTCTTTGAGCGCGATCTTTCCGTCGCTCAGGATGAAGAGGTCAACACCACGATTGACCACCTTTCCGTCCTCGGTCTCCACGGTCCACCGAACCAGCCCCATGTTCTCGCCGAACATGATCGGCGACTCGAACTTCCCGTCGACCCCAGAGGCGACCATCTTTTCGCGCATCGCGTTCAGACTGGTGATCAGATCGCCGATCTGATCCTTGGTGTGGACCGTCCCGAGTCCGTCTCCGTCGGGCGTGATCCACTGCCCGTCATCGGCGAAACATTCGACGGCGGTCTCGATGTCGCCGGCACCCGAGCTCGTGAAGAATCGGTCGATCACTTCTGCTGACATGGGTCCGCTCCGTTCTCGTCGTTGACGGTGTTCATGGGTCATGCGTGCAACCTGACCGGTAGCCGCTCCAGACCACGGAACTGCAGGGTGTAACGCCAGGTGAGTTGTTCCAGTGGCTCGGCCGCCTCCCAGCGCGGGAACCTGTCCAACAGCCGGGCCAGCACGATTTCGCCCTCGAGTCGTGCCAGCGGCGCGCCGACACAGTGATGGATACCGTGGCCGAAGGCCAGATGCGTAGCAGCATTACGGCGAATGTCCAGCCGGTCCGGCTCCGCGAACCGATCCGGGTCCCGATTCCCCGAGGACAGCGCCAGGAACACCACCTCGCCGGCGGGGATGACAGTACCGCCGACCTCCACCGGTTCGGTGGTGTATCGCAATGTAGAAAGATTCAACGGGCTTTCGTAACGCAGGAATTCTTCCACTGCGTTCGGTATGAGGGTGGCATCCCCGCGCAACAGCGCCAGCTGTTCGGGATGCTTCAGCAGGGCGTACACCGAGCTGCTGATCAAGTTCGCGGTGGTCTCGTACCCCGCGTTCATCATCAGGAAGATGGTGGAAAGCAGCTCGGACTCCTCGAACCGCTCCTCGTTGTCCGGATCGATCATCGCGTTGATCAGGTCGTCTGCGCCGTCATGACTGCTCGCCTTCTGGGCAACCAGAGTCCGGAAGTAGTCGAGCGACGCCATGTAGGCCTGATACTTCTCCGCCGGCTCCGAGTCGACACTGGTCAGCGCGCGGTTCCACCGACGAAGATCGTGGTGGGCGGTGCGAGGTACGCCGAGCAACTCGCCGATCACCGCGATGGGGATGGCCATCGCCACCGACTCCACCAGGTCGATCTCGGCTCCCGCCGGGATCGAATCAAGCAGCTCGTCGGTGAGTTCCTCGATGCGCGGCCGCAGATTCAGTGTCCGGCGCATCGTGAACGCCCTGCTGAACATCCGGCGCAGCCGGGAGTGTTGCGGCGGATCGCTGAACAGCATGCTCTCCGACGTGATGGACGCGCCCGAGACATCCTCCGTGCTGTGCTTGGCGATGATCGGTGCGGCACCCCCGGCCGCCTTCGAGAGTCGGGGATCGGCCAGCAGCCGACGCACATCGCTGTATTCGGTGACCAGCCACGAACGCAGGCCTGTGCTCAATGTCTTGATGACGAGCCGCTGAGGACCCCTCCCGGCGCGCATCGCGCGGTAGGTCAGGTACGGGTCCTGGATGAAGTCCCAGCTCAACAGGTCGGCCTCGGCTGTCTCGGTGCCGGAGGTGCAGGGCTTCGTGGAGTCAGTCATGAGGGGGCGTCCCTTGTGCTCAAGTGGCGAAACGAGGGAATCAACTGGTCCGGACTGGTCTCGGTTCACTGGCTGGGACCGCCCAGTTCTCGATTGATGAAGTCGAACAGTTCGTTGTCGTCGGCGTCCGCGATGAGCTGGCTCTGCTCGGAATGGCCGCCTTGATCGGCGAGCGCGGCGGCCATCTTCTGGACTCGCCGCAGCACCTGGTTCCTGGCCGCCTCGTCGATGCCGTCGTCTGCCGTCACTGCCGAGAGCATCTCCTCCAGCCGGTCGAGCTCGGCCAGCGCGGACTCGGCCCGGTCGGCGTCCGCGCCGAACATCGCCGTCCGCAGGTGGTCACGGAGCGCCAGCAAGGTCGGGTGGTCATAGGTGAGCGTCGCCGGCAGCGTCAGCCCGGTCGCCGCGACGAGCCGGTTGCGCAGCTCGACCGCGGCGAGGGAGTCGAAACCGAGTTCGACGAACGCCTTGGTCGGCGACAGGGCCTCGGTCGAGCTGTGACCGAGCGCCTCGGCCACCTGCGCCTGCACCAACTCCAGCAGCACGGCGTCACGTTCGTCGCCGTCCAGAGCGTCCAGCCGCGCCCAGGACCGGGACCCGCCGTTCGGCTCGGCGAGCCGGCCCCCCGCGGCGGCCACCGGGAACGCCGCCCGGTACTCGGGCAGGTCGCTGATGACCGTGCACTTGACGGTGCCTGCGGTCGCCTTGATGAATCGGTTCCAGTCGACGTGCGTCATGGCGATGTAGGTCTCGTCGTGGTCCAGTGCTCGCCGCAGTCCGGCCAGCGACTGACCGGGATCCATCGGGTGCAGGCCCCGACGGCTCGCCCGGTCGGTCGCGCCGGTGTCGTCGGCCATGCCTCCGCCGGCCAGCAGGCCCCAGCCGATCGTCGTGGCCGGCAGACCGCGCGCCCGCCGGTGGTGGGCCAGGGCGTTGAGGAAGGCGTTCCCTGCCGCGTAGTGCGACTGGCCGGGTGAGCCGATGAGGCCGGCGGCCGAGGAGAACAGCACGAAGGCCGAGAGATCCAGGTCCTGGGTCAGCTCGTGGAGGTGCCACGCTCCGTCCACCTTGGGCCGTAGCACGTTGTTCAGCCTGTCGAGAGTCAGCTCGGTGATGACGCCGTCGTTGGCCACCCCCGCGCTGTGGAACACGGCGGTCAGCGGAAGGTCGTGGGGAAGGTTCGCGAGCAGGGCCTTCACCTCGCCCCGGTCGGCGACATCGCAGGCGGCGATGGTCACCGAGGACCCCAGGGCGGTGAGGTCGGCTTCGAGCTCGATGGCGCCCGGCGCTTCACGGCCCCGGCGGGAAGTGAGCACGAGGTGAGGCGCGCCCTGCTCGGCCAGCCAGCGCGCGGTGCGGGCGCCCAGGCCGGTAAGGCCACCGGTGACCAGAACGCTGCCCGACGGTCGCCAGTTCCGGCGCGGCGGCTCATCCGGGTCGGCGCGGACCAGCCGGCCGCCCAGAACGGCACCGTCCCGCAGCGCTGCCTGCTCCCCGGTGCCGCCGTCAGCCAGCAGGCGGATCAGCCCGGCCGCCGAGGCATCGTCGGGGGTGTCCGGCAGGTCGACCAGACCGCCCCAGCGGTCGGGGCGTTCCAGTGCGAGGGTCCGTCCGAAACCCCACAGCAGGGCTTGGTCGGGATGGTCGAGGCCGTCGCCGGGGACCACGTTCACCGCGCCCTGGGTGAGACACCACAGGGGCACGTCGATCTCGCGGTCCTCCAACGCCTGGACCAGGCTCACCGTGGCGGCCAGACCGACCGGCACGCCCGGGTGTCCCGGGACGCGGGACTGCTCCACCGCCAGCAACGAGACCACCCCGGCGAGCGGCGGCTCGTCGAGCCGGGTCGCCAGCGCGGCCCGATCCAGCTGGTGCTCGCCGACCTCCAGGCCACGGACCTCGGCCCCGGCGGCGGTCATCGCCGCTTCGATCGGCGGGACCCAGGCATCGTCGCGGTGGCCGGCGGGCACCACCAGCAACCAGGTGCCGGTGAGCGTGGCCTCGGGCCGGGTCGGCACAGGCCGCCAGCTCAACCGGTACCGCCAGCTGTCCACCACCGACTTCTCACGCCGGCCGAGGCGCCACCGGGTCAGTGCGGGCAGCACGGCGCCGAGGCCGTCCCGTTCCTCGGTGTCCAGCTCGGCGCTCAGCGCGTCGAGGTCGCCCTTTTCCACCCATCCCCAGAACCGGCTGTCCACGGCGTCCGGGTCGGCTGTTGTCGTGGCCGGTGTCTCCGGCGTGTCCGGCCAGTAGCGCGTGGGTTGGAACGCGTACGTCGGCAGCGGGGTCCGTCCCGCGCCGGCCGCGGGGAACAGGGCCGGCCAGTCGACCTCGACCCCGGCGGCGAACAGGGTGCTCAGTCCGGCGAGCACGGATTCGGTCTCGGGACGGCCTCGCCGGAGGCCGGGCACGGCGACGACATCCCCACCGGTCACGCATGCGCGGACCAGTCCGGTCAGGGTCGCGTCCGGCCCCAGCTCCAGGAAGCGGGTCACCCCGCCGGCCCGGAGTTCGCAGACCGTGTCGGCGAACCGCACCGCGTTCCGGACGTGCTGGACCCAGTACTCGGGGGTGGCCACTTCGCTGCCGGTCATCGGTATCCGCGGTGGCTGGAACTCCAGACCGTCGAGCGCGGCCCGGAATTTCGCGAGCATGGGGTCCATGAGCGGGGAGTGGAACGCGTGGCTGACGGCCAGCTGCTTCGTGCGGTATCCGGCGTCGCGGAGGCGTTGTCCGACCTCGCTGACGGCGAGCTCGGCGCCGGAGACGACCACCGACTCCGGAGTGTTGACCGCGGCGATCGATACCCCGGCGCCCTGCTCCGCCACCAGCGGCGCCACCACGTCCTCACCGGCGTCGACGGACATCATGATCCCGCCCGATGCGAGCCCCTGCATGAGCCGGGCCCGCGCGGTGACCAGCGCGCAGGCATCGGTCAGCGACAGCACGCCCGACACATGGGCGGCGGTGATCTCGCCGACGGAATGGCCGGTGACGAAGTCGGGCCGGATGCCCCAGGACTCGAACAGCCGGAAGAGGGCCACTTCGATCGCGAACAGCGCGGGCTGGGCGAACTCGGTGCTGTTCAGCCGGGCGTCGTCCTCATCGAAGATCATGTCCCGCAGCGACGGGTCCAAAGCCGCGCACACCTCGTCGAACGCGGCCGCGAAAGCCGGGAAATCGCGGTGGAGTTCCCGGCCCATCCCACCTCGTTGTGACCCCTGGCCGGTGAAGACAACGGCCAGGCCACCGCTGCCGGCCACACCGGTGGCCTCCGCGCCAGGTGCGGCGGTGTCGTCGGCGAACGCCGCGAGTCGCTCGCGCAGTTGCTCGCGGTCGGCGGCGAGCGCCACCGCCCTGTGATCGTGTATCGCGCGGTCGGTCACCAGCGACCGCGCGATGTCGGCCGGTGTCAGTTCGGGCCGGTCGGTCAGGTGGGCGTGGAGGCGCGCCGCCTGGGCGCGCAGGGCTGCCGGCCCCCGGGCCGACAACACCACCGGCTGCACCCGCCTGCTCGCGGAGCCCTCGTCCGGGGCCGGCGCCGTCGGCGGCGTGGGGAGGTCCTCCGGCGGTTGTTCCAGGATGATGTGTGCGTTGGTTCCACTGAGGCTGAACGCGGACACGCCCGCCCGCCGCGGATGGCCCTGTTCGGGCCAGTCACGGGCCCGGTCCAGCAGTGCCACCCCACCGGAGGACCAATCGACCTCAGGGGACGGGGTCTCGGCGTGGAGCGTCCGGGGCAACAGACCGTGCCGCATCGCCATGATCATCTTGATGGTGCCGGCGGCGCCGGCGGCGGCCTGCGAATGCCCGATGTTCGACTTGATCGAACCCAGCCACAGCGGGGTGTCGGACTCGCGGTCGCGTCCGTAGGTGGCCAACAGGGCCTGCGCCTCGATGGGATCGCCGAGCCGGGTCCCGGTGCCGTGTCCCTCCACCACGTCGACCTCGCTCGCCGACAGGCCGGCATTGGCCAGCGCGGCGCGGATGACCCGTTGCTGCGACGGACCGCTGGGCGCGGTGAGGCCGTTCGAGGCGCCGTCCTGGTTGACCGCCGAGCCGGCCAGGACAGCCAGCACGCGATGGTGGTTGCGGCGGGCCTCGGAGAGTCGCTCCAGCACGAGCAGGCCCACGCCCTCGGCCCAACCGGTGCCGTCCGCTCCGGCACCGAAGGCCCGGCACCGACCGTCCGGGGACAAGCCCCGCTGCCGCGCCATCTCCACGAACATGGCGGGGGTGGCCATCGTGGCGACCCCGCCGGCCAGCGCCAGCGAGCACTCGCCGGAGCGCAGCGCCTGGGCCGCCAGGTGCATGGCCACGAGCGAGGACGAACACGCCGTGTCGATGGAGACGGACGGCCCCTCGAATCCGAACTCGTAGGACAACCGCCCGGAGATGATGCTGGCCGCGTTGCCGGTCAGCACCCGGCCGCCGAAGTCACCGGAGTCGCGGGTCAGCAGTGCCGGGTAGTCGCTCCCGTTCGCACCCACGAACACCCCGACCGGGCCGCCGCGCAGGACGGAGGGGACGATGCCGGCGTTCTCGAACGACTCCCAGGCCGTCTCCAGCAACAACCGCTGCTGTGGGTCGATGGCGATGGCCTCGCGCGGCGAGATGCCGAAGAAGTCGGAGTCGAACTCGGCCAGGTGGTTGAGGAACCCGCCCCCCTGGGAGTACGTCGTGCCGGCCTGGTCGGGATCCGGGTCGTAGAGGCCGGCCAGGTCCCAGCCGCGGTCGACCGGGAAGCCGGTGATCCCGTCGCGGCCCTCGGCCACCAGCCTCCACAGTTCGTCCGGCGAGTTCGCCTCGCCCGGGTACCGGCAGGCCATGCCGACGATCACGATCGGGTCGTCACCGATCGCGGTGACAGGCCCGGCCGGAGTGACGTCGACGGTGTCGACCGCGTCGCCCACCAGCTCGGACCTGACGAATGCGGCCAGCGCCTCAGGGGTGGGGTGGTCGAACACCAGCGTCGCCGGCAGCCGCAGCCCGGTGGCCGTGTTGAGCCGGTTGCGCAGTTCGACCGCGGTGAGCGAGTCGAACCCGACGTCGTGGAAGGCGCGGGTCATGTCGACCGAGGCGCCGCTCGGGTGGCCGAGCACGGCGGCGACCTGCTCGCGCACCAGTGCGCCGATGGCCTTCACCTGGTCGGCCACGGAGGAACCGGCCAGTCGTACCGCCTCCCGTCCCGCCACCGACGATATCGCCGCGCGCCGGGCCGGACGCCGCACCAGGCCGCGCAGCAGGGCGGGCACCGTGCCGGCCGACCGCACAGCGGCCAGGTCGAGGCGAGCGGCCATCACGTTCGGGCGAGCCAGATCGGCCGCTTTGCCCAGCAGCTCGAGGCCCTGGGCGGTCGGCATCGGCAGCATCCCGCCCCGCCCCAGGCGAGCCACGTCGGTCTCGTTGAGGTTCTCGGTCATACCGCTGCTCTCGCCCCACCAGCCCCAGCTGATCGCGACCGCGGGGAGGCCCTGCCGGTGTCGCTCGACGGCCAGCGCGTCGAGGAAGGCGTTGGCGGCGGCGTAGTTGGCCTGGCCCGGTCCTCCGAAGGCCGTGGCGGAGGAGGAGAACAGCACGAACGCGGAGAGGTCCAGCTCCCGGGTCAGTTCGTGCAGATGCCAGGCACCGTCGACCTTGGGGGCCAGCACCGCGTCGACCCGTTCGGTGGTCAGGGAGTCGAACACGCCGTCGTCCAGCACTCCGGCGCAGTGCAGCACCGCGGTGAGCGGGAACTCGGACTCCACCGAGCGCACCAGGGCCGCGACCTGCTCGCCGTCGGCGACATCGCAGGCGACGACGCGCACCGCGGCGCCGAGCTCCGCCAGCTCGGCAGCAAGCCGGACGGTCCGGGGCGAGTTGTCGCCCTGTCGGGAGGTCAGCAACACATGTCGTACGTGGTGGTCGGTGACGAGGTATCGAGCCACGTGCCCCGCGAGCGCACCCGAAGCACCGGTGATCAGTACGGTTCCGGCCGACCACGAGGTGGCCTGCACGGGGTCGGTGGTTCCCAGGCGGGCCAGCCGCGGGGCCCGGAGGACGCCGCCGCGCACCGAGACCTCCGGCTCACCCGATTCCACGGCCGCGTGCAGCGCCGCGGTGGTGGTCGCGTCGGCGCCACCCTCGACGAGGACGATGCGGTCGGGGTTCTCCGACTGTGCCGAGCGCAGCAGGCCCCGCACGGCCGCGCCGGTCAGGCTGTCGGTCGTCACCACCACCAGCCGCGAGGAGTCCCAGGCGGGATCGGCCAGCCACGTCTGCACCGAGCGCAGCACGCTGTTCACCGCCGCGTGGACGTCGGCGGTGACGGCGAGCCCCTCTTCCGGTACCGACACCGCCACGAGGGCCGGAACCTCGGCTGCCTCGTCCCGCCCGGACATCAGCTCCGCGAGCTTGAGCGGGCCATCCAGCACGGTGGCCTCGGAGCGGGGCGTGATGTCGTCGACCCGGCCACACTCGACCCAGCTCATCTCGAACAGCGAGTCGTCGCGGGACGCGGCGGCGCGGAGCTGGTCGGCGGACACCGAGCGTGAGGACAGCGCCGCCACACTGAAAACGGGAGCGCCGGTGTCGTCGAAGGCGTCCAGGGCGACCGTGCCGGTGGCCACCGGTCGGACCCGGATGCGCAGCGCGGTGGCGCCCGAGGCGAACAGCCGCGCTCCGGCCCAGGAGAACGGCACCAGACCCTGGGGGGTGTCGGAGGTGAGGGCCCGGAGCACGCCGCCGTGCAGACCGGCATCCAGCAACGCCGGGTGAACGCCGAAGCGCTCGGCGTCGGTCCCGCTCGGCGGCAACGCCACCTCGGTGTAGAGCTCCGCACCGCGCCGCCAGCAGGCCACCAGCCCCTGGAACGTCGGCCCGTAGTCGTGGCCCGCCTCGGCGAACAGGTCGTACGCGCCGTCGACGTCGACGACTTCGGCTCCCCGCGGCGGCCATTCGGTGAGCGGATCGGGTTCCGGCAGGCTCCCCGTGCCGGACACCGTTCCGGTGGCGTGCCGTGCCCAGGGGGTGTCGGCGTCGCCGTCGGGGCGGGCGGAGATCGTGATCTTCCGATGGCCCCCCTCGTCCGCCGCTTCCACCAGAATCTGCAGCGCGACCGAACCCGCCGCGGCGATCAGCAGGGGCGCCTCGATCGTCAGCTCGTCGAGCACGGTGCAGCCGACCTGCTCGGCCGCCCGCAGCGCCACGTCCACGAAGGCGGTGCCGGGTAGCAGGGCCTGCTCGAACAGCACATGCTCCCCCAGCCACGGCTGGGCCTGCGGCGCCAGCCGGCCGGTCAGCAGCACGGCCTCGCCGCCGGCGAACTCCACTCCGGCCAACAGCAGTGGATGGTCGAGCGGGTCGAGGCCCACCGCGGCGAGATCGGCCGGCGGCTCGGGGATGTCGAGCCAGTACCGCTGGTGCTGGAACGCGTACGTGGGAAGCGGGGTGTGCCGAGCTCCGGTGCCGTCGAACAGGGCCGGCCAGTCGACCTCCACTCCGGCGGCGAACAACGTGCCGAGTGCGGTGAGCACCGTGGCGGCTTCGTCGCGGTGCCGACGCAGGCTGGGGACTGCGACGACGTCCGCCTCGACGAGACACTCGCGGATCGCGCCGGTCAACGGCGCGTCGGGGCCGATCTCGAGGAACCGGGCGACGCCGGCGCCGTGCAGTGCGGACACCGTGTCGGCGAACCGCACCGTGTCCCGCACGTGCCGCACCCAGTACTCCGGGTCCGTCACCTCCTCGCCGCCCACCATCGGAATGCGGGGCGGCTGGAATGCCAGGCCATGGACCAGGGCGCGGAACTCGTCGAGCATCGGGTCCATGAGCGGCGAATGGAACGCATGACTGACGGCGAGCTGTTTCGTGCGGTATCCGTCCTCGGTCAGGCGCCGCACGATCTCGGTGACGGCCGGCTCGAGCCCCGAGAGCACCACCGAACCGGGGGTGTTGACCGCCGCGATCGACACCGCTTCGGCGTACTGCGCGACCAGCGGGGCGACCACCTGCTCGCCGGCGGTCACCGAGACCATCACACCGCCCGGGTCGAGCCGCGCCATCAGCCGGCCACGCTCCGACACCAGCCGGCACGCATCCGGCAGCGACAGCACGCCGGCGACGTGCGCGGCCGCGATCTCGCCCACCGAATGACCGGTGAGGAAGTCCGGCCGGACACCCCAGGACTCGAACAGCCGGAACAGCGCGACCTCGACCGCGAAGAGCGCCGGTTGGGCGATCTCCGTGGCGTCGAGCCGGTTCTCCCCGTCGCCGAGGATGGCCGCCCGGACGGCAGGATCCAGCTGATCGCACGCCTGGTCCAACGCGGCCGCGAAGACCGGGAACTGCCGGTGCAGTTCCGAGCCCATGCCGGGGTGCTGCGCGCCCTGACCGGTGAACACCATCGCCAGCGGGCCCCGCCGGGCCACATCGGCGACGACCCCGGCTCCGTCACCCCCGTGCGCGTACTCCGCCAACCGCTCCAGGGCCTGCGCGCGGTCGGAGGCGAGCAGTACCGCCCGGTGGTCGTGGCCGGCCCGGTCGGCCACCAGGGAGTAGGCGACGTCCGCCAACGCCACGTCGGAGCGGTCGCGCAGGGAGGAGCACAGTCGATCCGCCTGGCCCCGCAGGGCCGCAGGCCCGCGAGCCGTCAGCACGAGCGGCCACACCGGCAGGGTCGCCGCGGGAGGCGGGGCCGGGGCGGTGAACTCGGCCGGGGGCTGTTCCAGGATGACGTGTGCGTTGGTCCCGCTGACGCCGAAGGAGGACACCCCCACCCGGCGGGGTCGGCCACGATCCGGCCACTCCCGAGCCCGGTCGAGCAGCGCGATCGCGCCCGACGACCAGTCGACCTGCGTCGACGGGGTCTCCGCGAACAGGGTCTTGGGCATGATCCCGTGCCGCATCGCCATGATCATCTTGATCGTGCCGGCGATGCCCGCGGCCGCCTGCGTGTGACCGATGTTCGACTTGACCGACCCCAGCCAGAGCGGCGCGTCCTCGGTGTGCTCGCTGCCGTAGGTGGCCAGCAGCGCCTGGGCCTCGATCGGATCGCCCAGCCGGGTCCCCGTGCCGTGTCCCTCGACGACGTCCACGTCGGAGGCGGACAACCCGGCGCTGGCCAGGGCCTGGCGGATCACCCGTTGCTGGGACGGACCGTTGGGGGCGGTCAGCCCGTTCGACGCGCCGTCCTGGTTCAGCGCCGAGCCGGCCAGCAGTGCCAGCACCTGGTGTCCGTTGCGCCGCGCGTCGGACAGCCGCTCCAGCACCACCAGGCCCGCGCCTTCGGACCAGCCGGTGCCGTCCGCGTCCGCGCCGTACGCCCGGCACCGGCCGTCCGCGGCGTTCGCGCGCAGCCGGCTGTACTCCACGTACAGGTCGGGCGTCGCCATCACCGTCACGCCGCCGGCCAGCGCGAGCGAGCACTCCCCCGACCGCAGCGTCTGTGCCGCCAAGTGCATGCTGACCAGCGATGACGAGCACGCCGTGTCCACCGTCACAGCGGGGCCCTCGAAGCCGAGCTCGTAGGCGACCCGGCCCGACGCGATGCTTCCGGCGCTGCCGTTGCCCAGGTAGCCCTCGAGCTCCTCGGGCTTGGTGTGCAGCCGCGAGCCGTAGTCGTGGTACATCAGCCCGACGAACACACCGGTCGGGCCGCCACGCAGCGAGGTGGGATCGATGCCCGCGTTCTCGAGGGACTCCCAGGCCGTTTCCAGCAACAGCCGCTGCTGCGGGTCGATCGTGATCGCCTCGCGCGGCGAGATCCCGAAGAACTCGGGGTCGAACTGGTCGGCGTCGTGCAGGAAGCCACCCTCACGGGTGTAGGTGGTCCCGGGGTGATCGGGGTCCGGGTGGTAGAGCTCGGCCAGGTTCCAGCCCCGGTCGGTGGGGAAGGCGCCGATCACGTCCCGGCCCTCGGCGACGACGTCCCAGAGCTCGTCGGGCGAACTCACCCCACCCGGGAAGCGGCAGGCCATGCCCACGATCGCGATCGGGTCGTCTCCGGTGCCGGCCGCGGTCGCGCTGACGGCCGGCCGGGCCGGGGCGACCGCCTCGCCGCCGATCTCGCCCCGCACGAACTCGATCAGGGCGGCCGGGGAGGGGTAGTCGAAGATCAGTGTGGCCGGCAACCGCAGCCCGGTGGCCGTGTTGAGCCGGTTGCGCAGCTCCACCGCGGTCAGTGAGTCGAACCCCAGAGCGGTGAAGGGCTGCCGGTCGTCGATGGCGTTGCTCGCGGAGTGCCCGAGCACGGCCGCGGCATGGGTGCGCACCAGCTCGGCGACGGCCTGGTCGCGCTCGGCCGGCTCCAGTGCCGCCAGGCGCTCGCGCGGTCCGGCCCCACCGGCCAGGTGGGGTTCGACGACCCGCCGCGCCGAACGGCGCACCAGCCCGCGCAGCAGTCCCGGGACCGTGGCCGCGGTGGACAGGCCGGCGAGGTCGAACGGGGCGGCGATGACCCGGCCCTGTCGGCGGGCGGCCGCGTCGAACAGGGTGAGACCGAAGTCGTTGTCCACCGGGCGGATGCCGGTGCGGGCCATCCGGGCCCGGTCCTGGGTTCCGAGGTGGCTGCCCATCCCACTGGCCTCGGCCCACCACCCCCAGGCGATCGACACCGCGGGCAGGCCGAGTGTCCGCCGGTGCTCGGCCAGCTCGTCGCAGAACGCGTTGGCCGCCGCGTAGTTCGCCTGGCCGGCGGTGCCGAACGCCGACGCGGCCGAGGAGAACAGCACGAACGCCGACAGCCCGGCGTCCTGGGTGGCCTCGTGCAGGTGCCAGGCACCGTCCACCTTGGGCCGCAGCACCGCATCGACCCGGTCGGGGGTCAGTGAACCCACGGTCGCGTCGTCGAGCACACCCGCGCAGTGCACCACGGCGCTGAGCGGGAACTCCGGCGGCACCGAGCCGACGAGGTCCATCACCTCGTGACGAACGGCGAGGTCACACGCGACCATCCGCACCGAGGCACCCGCCTCGGTCAGCCGCTCGACCAGTTCATCGGCACCGGGAGCGGCCGGACCCCGCCGCGACACCAGCACCAGCCGTCGCACCCCGCACTCGGCCACGAGGTGCTCGGCCACCAACCCGGCCAACACGCCGGACGCCCCGGTCAGCAGCACGGTCCCCGTGCCCCACGCCGAAGACCGCTCGTCCGGCGCCGGCCCGGCGGGCTCCGGGAGCGCCTCGGCGGCGACCCTGTTCAGGCGGGGCGACCACAGCCGTCCGTCGCGAACCGACACCTCCGGCTCACCCGATTCGACCGCGGCGCGGGCGAGCGCCTCCACCGACCGCTCCCCGGCCGGCTCCGGATCGTCGAACGCCTGCTCGACGAGAACCACCCGCTCCGGGTTCTCCGACTGTGCGGAGCGCACCAGACCACCGACCGCCGCACCCACGAGTCCGCCGTCGGTCACCACGACCAGCCGCGACCGCTCCCACCGGGCATCGGTGAGCCAGTCCTGCAGCACCCGCAACGTGCCGTTCACCGCGGTGTGCACCGAGTCGACCGTCGACTCGGGTGCCCGGCGGCCGGGAACGCGCAGCACCACCAGCTCGGGCAGCGGCGCGCCACCGTCCACCGCCGAGCCGAGCGCGGCCAGGTCGGGGTGGAACCACGCATCGACCGTGTGCTCGTCCTCCGACGGCGCGGTCCGCGCCGGATCGGACGGCACCACCCAGCCGATCGGTCCTTCGGCGCTCGCCCCCGGACCGGCCTCGGCCGGTCCGCACTGCACCCAGCCGAGCTCGAACAGCGCGTCGCGGTGTGCGGTGTCGACATCGCGCAGTTGCTCGGCGGAAACCTCCCGGGCGACCAGTGAGTCCACCCTCAGTACCGGGCGACCGGTGCTGTCGAACCCGTCCACCGACCACGAGGACGGCCCCGCCGGGGAGAACACGAGCCGCAGTGCCGCGGCGCCCGAAGCGAGCAGCCGCACCCCGGACCACAAGAACGGCGCTCGCACACCGGGGTTGTCCGGGTCAGCCCCCCGCGAGTCGAGCTGGTCCATCGCCAGGCTGTGCTGACCGGTGTCCATCAGGGCCGGGTGCAGGCCGAAACGCACCGCGTCGGCCGCGAGTCCCTCGGGGAGCTCCGCCTCGGCGAAGACCTGGTCACCCATCCGCCAGGCCCGGCGCAGCCCGGTGAAGGCGGAGCCGTAGTGGTAACCGAGCGCGCTGAGCCGCTCATACGATCCGGCGACGTCCAGTTCGGTTGCCCCGGTCGGCGGCCACGTGACGTCTGCCGGCCACGGCGCAGGCTCCGGACTGTCGCCGGGCACCGCGCTCCCCCACGCGTGCCGCGTCCACGAGGCACCCACGGCCTCGCCGGGTTCCGCCGGCTGGGAGTAGACCTCGACGGTGCGGCGGCCGTCGCCGTCGAGAGCCCCGACGAGCACCTGGACCAGCACGTCGTGCCGGCTCGGCAGGATCAGCGGCACCTCGATGGTCAGCTCCTCCAGCCGGCCGAGGCCCGCCTCATCGGCTGCGCGGATCGCCAGCTCGAGGAACGCCGTACCGGGCAGCAGCGGTCGATCGAAGAGCGCGTGGTCGACGAGCCACGGGTGAGCGTGCAGCGAGAGCCGGCTGGTGAACAGGAAGCCGGCGTCACCCGCCAGCGTCATCTTCGCCCCGAGCAGAGGGTGATCGACCTGTTCGAGACCGCTGGCGGCCAGGTCGCCGGGCGCGGACGCCGACGCGGTCGGCCAGTAACGCTGCCGCTGGAAGGCGTAGGTCGGCAGGTCGACCCGCCGCGCCCCGGTGCCGGCGAAGGCCGCGGACCAGTCCACGGTGAGCCCGGCCCGCCACGCGGCAGCCACCGATCGCAGGAACATCTCCGGGTCGCTCTCGCCGCGGCGGAGGGTCGTCAGCACGGTCGCCTCGACGCCGCGCTCCTCGGCGGTCTCCTCGATCGCGGGAGCCAGCAGCGGGTGCGGGCCCACCTCCAGCAGCACGCGGTACCCGTCGGCCAGCAGCACGGCGGCGGTGTCGTGGAACCGTACCGGCTGCACGAGGTTGGTGAACCAGTACCGGCCGTCGAGCTCGTCGCCCTCCACCCGGCGGGCGAACGTCGTGGAGTAGTACGGCACCGAGGCGGTGGCCGGGCGGATGTCGCTCAGGAGCGCGAGGAGCTCGTCCTCGACCACCGCCATGTCCGGGGAGTGCGTCGGGTAGTCCATCGGGATGGTACGCGCGCGGACACCGGCGGCCTCGTACTCGGCCCGCAGCGCGGCGACTCGGTCGAGCGGACCGGTCACGACGACCGATCGCGGACCGTTGATCGCGCTGACGTGCACATCGGTCAGCCGTGCGACCTGGTCGCGCACCTGCTCGACCGGCAGCCCGACCCAGAGCGTGGCGTACCCGGTCACCTGGCCGGACACGCGCGCCCGCGCGGTCAGGACCCGGGCCGCGTCGGCGAGGGTGAGGATGCCGGCGATGTGCGCGGCCGCGACCTCTCCCACGGAGTGCGCGATGATCGCGGAGGGCACCACCCCTCGGGAGATCCACAACCGGGCGAGCGAGACCATGACCGCGAACAGCATCGGCTGGACCTGCTCGGCGTGCTCGAGGTCCACGCCGTCCACGCCGTCCGCGCCGGCCAGAAGATCGCGCAGGGTGTGGCCGTGCCAATCCACGTACGGCGCGAGCGCCGCCTCGCACTCCGCCATGGACGCGGCGAAGACCGGCGAGGAGTCCCACAGCCGCAGGGCCATCCCGGCGTACTGCCCGCCCTGCCCCGGGAACACGAACACCGGATCGGTGTTGCCGGAGCCGACGGGTCCGGTGACCGGGGTGGTGGCTGCCACCAGGTCGTCCAGCCCGGACAGGAGTTCGGTGAGGTCGGCGCCGAGCACCACGGCCCGGTGATCCAGCGAGGAGCGGGTGCCGGCCAGTGAGAACGCCACGTCGGCCAGCTCCGCCGGGCCGGTGGCCCCGAGTGTCAGGAGGTGCTCGCGCAGCCGCACCGCCTGACCGCGCAGCGCGGCTTCCCCGCGGCCGCTGAGCAGCAGCGGCAGCACCTGCGGCGCGTGGGACCGCTCCCGCGGTCCGGCCTCGGGTTCAGTGTCCGGAGCCTGTTCCACGATGACGTGCGCGTTGGTCCCGCTCGCCCCGAACGACGACACCGCTGCCCGTCGGGGACGCCCGGTCGTCGGCCACGGCCGGGCGTCGCCGAGCAGCCGGACCGTTCCGCTCTCCCAGTCGACGTGCTCCGAGGGCCGGTCCACGTGCAGGGTCTTCGGCAGCACACCGTGCCGGATCGCCATGATCATCTTGATGACGCTGCCGACCCCGGCCGCTGCCTGGGAGTGGCCGATGTTGGACTTGAGCGAGCCCAGCCAGAGGGGCTCACCCTCCCCTCGGTGCCGGCCGTACACGACCTGCAGCGCCTTGATCTCGATCGGGTCGCCGAGCACCGTGCCGGTGCCGTGCCCGTCCACCGTGTCCACCTCGTCGGGGCGCACGCCGGCGTTGGCCAGTGCCTGTCGAACGACCCGCTGCTGGGCAAGGCCGTTGGGCGCGGTGAGGCCGTTGGAGGCACCGTCCTGGTTGATCGCCGAGCCGCGGAGCACGGCCAGCACGGAGTGGCCGTTCCGGCGGGCATCGGAGAGCCGCTCCAGCACCAACAGGCCGGCGCCCTCGGCGAAACCGGTCCCATCGGCGCCCGCGCCGAACGCCTTGCAACGACCGTCGGCGGACAGCCCTTGCTTGTCGAACTCCTGCAGGTCGACCGGGGTCGCCATGACGGTGGCCCCGCCGGCCAGTGCCAGCGCGCACTCCCCGGAACGCAGCGCCTGCGCGGCCAGGTGCAGCGCCACCAGCGAGGACGAGCAGGCCGTGTCGACCGTCAACGCCAGCCCCTCCAGGCCGAACTGATAGGAGACCCGCCCGGCGAGCACCGCGGCGGACGTCCCGGTGAGCAGGTAACCGTCGGCCAGCTCGGCGCTGCCGCGGAGCAGGTCCGCGTAGTCCTGGTCACTGGTGCCGGCGAACACACCGGTCTGGCTGCCCCGCACCGACTTCGGGTCGATCCCGGCCCGCTCCAGCGCTTCCCAGGTCAGTTCCAGCAACAGCCGCTGCTGCGGGTCCATGGACGCCGCCTCGCGCGGCGAGATCCCGAAGAACCGGGCGTCGAACTGCGCCACGTCGTCGAGGAAGCCACCGCCGCGCACGTGGGTGGCGCCCTGACGCATCGAATCCGGGTGCAGCAAGGTGTCGAGGTCCCAGCCTCGGTCGGTCGGCAGACCCGACACCGCGTCCCGCCCGCCGTCCACCAGCTCCCACAGCTGCTCCGGCGAGCCGACGCCACCCGGGTAGCGGCACGCCATGCCGACCACGACGATCGGGTCGTCGGCGAACGCGGCACGGGGGACGGCCGTGCCGGGTTCCTCGTCGGCCGTGTTGGTCACCAGTCCGACCAGGTACGACGCAAGGGCCGCGGGGGTGGGGTAGTCGAAGGCCACGGTGCCGGCCAGCCCGAGATCGAGCGCCGCGTTCAGCCGGTCCCGCAGCTCCACCGCCGCGAGCGAGCTGAAGCCCAGGTCCTGGAAGGTGCTCTCGAGGTCGACATCGGCCGGCGAGTCGAGGCCCAGCACCAAGGCGACCGAGGTCCGCAACAGATCGTTCACGACACGACGCTGGTCCACGACGGCAAGCACGTCCGTGACCCGGGCGTCGGTGCTCGGCTCGGGCGTGGCGGCCGAAGGCGGGTCCGAGGGAGCCGGGGCGACGGAGCCGTCGCGCGGCAGCCAGTGCCGATGCCTCTGGAAGGCGTAGGTCGGCAGGTCGACCCGCCGGCTCTCGTCGGGGAACAGCGCCGCCCAGCTCACCTCGCCGCCGCCGGTGAAGAGGCGGGCGACCGCGTCGAGCAGGGCAACGGCCTCGGACCGGTCACGGCGGGACGCGGCCACCGCCGTCACCCGCCGGTCGGTGGACAGGCATTCCCGGACCATGGCCGAGAGCACCGCGTCCGGTCCCAGCTCCAGGAAGCGGGTGACGCCTCGCTCGTGCAGGGTGGCCACCCCGTCGGCGAAACGCACCTGCTCGCGTGCCTGCCGGACCCAGTACTCGGGCTCGCCGAGCGTGGCCGCATCGGCCAGGGCACCGGTGAGCGTGGACACCACCGGGATGTCGGGCGCGCCGAAGGTGAGTCCGGCGACGACGGTCCGGAAGTCCTCGAGCACCGGGTCCATCAGGGGCGAGTGGAACGCGTGGCTGGTCGTGAGCCGACGGGTCCGGTACCCGGCCGCGGCCAACTGGGCCACGACCTGGGCCACCGGTTCCTCCGCACCGGACACCACGACCGAGTCAGGACTGTTCACCGCGGCCACGGACACCCCGTCCGCGGCCGCGACCAGCGGGGCCACCACATCCGGGGCGGCGTTCACCGCGACCATGGCACCGCCGTCGGGCAGCGCCTGCATCAACCGGCCGCGCGCCACGACCATGCGACCGGCGTCGGCGAGGGACAGCACGCCGGCCACGTGCGCGGCACTGATCTCGCCGATCGAGTGACCGGCGACGAACTCGGGCCGGATACCCCACGACTGGACGAGCCGGAACAGTGCGACCTCGAAGCAGAACAGCGCCGGCTGGGCGAATTCGGTGCGGTCCAGCGGTGGACCACCCTCCCACATCAGCTCACGCAGCGATCGGCCCAGCAGCTCGTCGACCACTGCGCAGACCTCGTCCAGCGCCGCGTCGAACACCGGGTACCGCGCCGCCAGCTCTCGCCCCATTCCGGCGCGCTGGGCACCCTGACCGGTGAAGACCATCGCCAGGCGGCCTTCCCTCGCCCGGTCGACGTGCACCGCGGAACTGTCCGTGCCGGCGGCCAGTGCGGACAGACCGGCCAGCAGGGCCGCCCTGTCCTCGGCGACCACCACGGCACGGTCGGCCAGCACGGCGCGGGTGGTGACCAGGCTTCGTCCGACGTCGGCCGGTTCCAGCTCCGGGTGGCGCTCGACGAAGGAGCGCAGCTCCTCGGCCTGACCGCGCAGCCCGGCGGCGCCCCGGCCGGTCACCACGAACGGCCACGGACCGGTGCGGGCCCGCCCCGTCGGCGGCACCGACGTGGCCTCGGCCGGGTCATCGGGAGCCTGCTCCAGGATGACGTGCGCGTTGGTCCCGCTGATCCCGAACGACGACACCCCGACACGCCGGGGACGGCCCCGGTCGGGCCACTGCCGCTGGTCGGTGAGCAGCCGGACGGCCCCCGCCGACCAGTCCACGTGGGAGGTCGGCCGCTGGGCGTGCAGCGTCCTGGGCAACTCCCCGTGACGCATGGCCATGACCATCTTGATCACGCCGCCGACACCGGCCGCCGCCTGCGGGTGTCCGATGTTCGACTTCAGCGATCCGATCCACAACGGCGTGTCCGCCGTTCGCTCCCGGCCGTAGGTGTCCAGCAGGGCCCGGGCCTCGATCGGGTCGCCCAGCCTGGTGCCGGTGCCGTGCGCCTCGACCGCGTCGATGTCGGTCGAGGACACACCGGCGTTGGCCAGCGCGGCCCGGATCACCTGGCGCTGGGCCGCGCCGTTCGGCGCGGTGAGGCCGTTGGAGGCGCCGTCCTGGTTGAGGGCGGAGCCTGTCACGAGGGCCAGCACCTGGTGGCCGTTGCGCTGGGCGTCGGACAGCCGCTCGACCACGAGCACGCCCACGCCTTCCGCCCAGCCCATGCCATCGGCCTCGTCGCCGAAGGCCTTGCACCGGCCGTCCGGGGCGATCCCGCGCTGCCGGGCGAACTCGATCAGCGAAGCCGGGCCCGACATGATCGTCGCCCCGCCGACCAGGGCGAGCGAGCACTCCTGCGAGCGCAGCGCCTGGGCGGCCAGGTGCAGCGCGACCAGCGAGGAGGAGCACGCCGTGTCCACGGTGACCGCGGGCCCCTGCAGACCGAACGCATAGGACAGCCGCCCGGAGACGACGCTGGCGATATTGCCGGTCAGCACGTAGCCCTCGTAGGTCGACGGCACGGTGCGCAGCGAGATGTGGTCCTGGTAGCTGACGCCGACGTACACGCCGGTCTGGCTTCCTCGCACCGCGTCGGCGCTGATCCCGGCTCGTTCCAAAGCCTCCCACGAGGTCTCCAGGAGCAGCCGTTGATGCGGGTCCATCACGGTCGCCTCCCGAGGGGGGATGGCGAAGAACTCGTGGTCGAACAGGTCCGGCGACCGCAGGAAACCGCCGCCCCGGGAGTACGTCCGGCCCACCTTCCGGGGGTCGGGGTCGTAGAGCTCGTCCAGGTTCCAGCCGCGGTCCGTCGGGAGGCCGGACACCGCGTCGGTACCGTCGGCCACGAGCTGCCACAGGGCTTCGGGACTGTCGGCGTCGCCCGGGTAGCGGCAGGCCATGCCGACGATGGCGATCGGCTCCCGGTTCTGCGCCTCGACGTCGCCGAGCCGCTGCCGGATTCGCTCGTTCTCCTTGAGTGCGTTGCGCAGCGCGTCAACGAGCTCGTTCATGGACGGGGTGGTCATGAGGTCGGCCCCTCCGCTCGGTCGCTCGCGTCGGCTCGGCCGTATGCGGCGCGTATGAGATCAGCCATGTCCATCGAGTCGATCGCGGTCGTGGACCCGGCGCTGTCGGCCGGCTCGCCCCCGGGAGCGGTCTCAGCCAACCGGAGCAAGGCGTCCACCAGCCCGGCCTGCCTCAGCGAGGCGATCGGAATGCGGTCGATGATCTTCTTCAATCCGGCGTCGTCGACGCCCTCACCGGTCTCGCTCCCGTGGGTCCCGGTGTCCTCGCCGAACAGCTCGGCGTACACCAGCTCCGCGACCGAGGCGGGCGTCGGGTAATCGAAGATCAGCGTGGCGGGCAGCTGCAAGCCGGTCGCCACGCCGAGCCGATTCCTGAGCCGCAAGGCGGTGAGCGAGTCGAAACCGGTTTCCTGGAAACTGCGCCCTGACTCGACCGAGCTGACGTCGGTGTGGCCGAGCACGGCCGCCACCGTGGCCCGGACGAGGTCGGTGATCGCATACGTCCGCTCGGTGGCGGGCAGGCCGGCGAGCCGCTCACGCACACCGGTGTCGGCCGCTCCGTCCGCCGGCCCTTCGGGGTCGTCCTCCCTCGCCTCGAGCAGCTCGGCGAGGAGCGACATCGATCCAGTGCCGACGAGTTCGGTGGCGAACGAGGACCACTCGACGTCCACCACGACCACGGCCGTCTCATCGCGGTCGATCACCTGGCCCATGGCCTGGACGGCGCCGCGGGGGTTCATCGCGCGCAGGCCGCGGGCCGCCAGCCGGCGCTCCACTCCGTCGCGGTCGGCGATCCCCGGGCCTTGCCAGAGTCCCCAGGCGATGGAGGTCCCGGTCAGACCGAGAGCCCTGCGGTGCGCGGCCAGTGCGTCCAACGAGCTGTTCGCGGCGGCGTAGTTGGCCTGGCCGGCCGGGCCGACGGTGCCGACGAACGACGAGAACAGGACGAAGTCGACGAGGTCGCGGTCTCTCGTCAGCTCGTGCAAGTGCCATGCGGCGGCCACCTTCGGGCGGAACACCCGCTCGAAGCGTTCCGGGGTGAGCCGGTCGATGACGCCGTCGTCGAGCACACCCGCGGTGTGCACGACGGTGGTCAGCGGATGTTCGACCGGCCAGTTGGCCAGCAGGTCGGCGAGCTGCGCCCGATCGGCCACGTCGCAGGCGACCACCGACACCGAGGCACCCCGCTCGGTCAGCTCGGCCACCAGCTCGGCTGCGCCGGGTGCGGCCGGGCCACGACGGCTGGCCAGCACGAGGTGTCGCGCGCCGCGCCGGACGAGCCAGCGCGCCGCCTCCGCCCCGAGAGCGCCCGTGCCGCCGGTGATCAGAGCGCTGCGCTCGAGCGGCTGATCCGTCCGGAGCGCGGATGCGGTGACCCGGGTCAGCCGGCGGCAGAACACCGCGCCGCCTCGCACCGCCAGCTCACTCTCGCCGTCTCCGAGCGCCCCGGCCAGCGCCACCAGGTCCGCTTGGCCGACCTCGCGTGGCAGGTCGACGACGCCACCCCACGACACGGGTTGCTCCAACCCCGCATGCCGGGCGAACCCCCACAGCGCGGCCTGCCGTGGCTGGGTGACGGTGTCTCCCGGCCGGACGGCGACCGCGTCCTGGGTCACGCACCAGATCGGGGTCGACAAGCCGAGCGCACTCACCGCCCGCACCAACGCGAGCGTGCCACTCAGGCCGACCGGCACGGATACGGCGTCGGTGTCCTCGGCCGTGTCCATCGCCAACAACGACAAGATGCTCCCGGCCGGTTCGCCGTCCAGTGCCCTGACGAGCTCGTGACGGACCGCCTCGACATCCACCGCCCGGGGAACATCGACCCGGCTGATCTGAGCCCCTCGGGCGCTCAGCACTGCGATGACCTGCTCGAGCCACGTCGGCTCTGCGATGTCCGCCGGCACCATGACCAGCCAACGGCCGGTGAGCGGTCGGTCCGATCCTTCGGTGGGGCGCCAGGTGACGCGGTACTGCCAGCCGGCCAGCGTCGCCTGCTGCCGGCTGCGCTCACGCCATGACGACAGGGCCGGGAGCACGGTGCCCAGCGAGGATCGGCCGGCGTCGTCGGAGATGGCGAGTGCCGTGGTCAGTCCGTCGAGGTCGCCCTGGTCGACCATCTTCCAGAACCGGCTGTCGACTTCGGTGCCACGAGACGAGCGGCCGGGCGGCGTCTCGATCCAGTAATGGGTGCGCTGGAAGGCATAGGTGGGCAGCTGGACCGGCTGCTGACCCGAGGGGAACAGGCCGGACCACCGCACGTCGACGCCGCCCACGAACGCCTCGGCGGCGTTGCGCAGGAACTCCCGCGCGCCGCCGTGGCCGCGACGGAGCGTTCCGACCGTCGTGACCGTCGTCCCCCTGGCCTCGGCGAGCTCCTGTACCGAATGGACGAGTACCGGATGCGCGCCCACTTCGTGGAACGATCGATGCCCGTCGCTGAGCAGCTGGTCGACCACCTCCGCGAAACGCACCATCTCGCGCAGGTTCCGGTACCAGTAGTCGGCGTCGAGCTTCCGGCCGTCGAGCAACGAGCCGGTCACCGTCGAGTGGAACGGAACCGTGCCGGGCGAGCACTCGACCACACCCAGCGTGTCGGCCAGCTCAGCCCGGATGACCTCTACTTCCGCCGAATGCGACCCGTAGTTGATCGGTACGCGCCGGACCCGCGCTCCCTCCGACTCCCAGACCGACAAGAGTTGATCGAGCTCGGCGGTGGCCCCGGAGACAACCGTGGACATCGGTCCGTTCACCGCGGCGACGCCGAGCGCGGGACAACCGGCCAGGCGTTCGCGCACCTCGTCCGCCGATCGGTTCACCCAGCCCATGCCGCCTTGCGTTGCCAGACGCCGAAGCACCCGGGATCGCAGAGACACCACGCGCGCGCCTTCGGCCAGCGACAACGCCTCCGCCGCCACGGCAGCGGCGAACTCACCCTGGGAGTGCCCGACGACAGCCGAGGGGCGAACGCCGAGTGATGCCCACAGCCGGGACAGCGAGACCCCGACCGCGAACAGCGCCGGCTGGACGACATCGTCCCGGTCGAGGCTCGGCGCACCTGGCACCCCGGCGAGCACGTCCCACAACGAGAATCCATCCCAGTCGACCCATGGCGCCAACGCCTCGTCGCAGGTCCGCATCAGCTCCGCGAACGTCGGACTGCTCTTCCACAGCTCTATGCCCATCCCGAGCCACTGGCCCCCCTGCCCGGGGAACACGAAGACCGGGCCGTCGTGGTCGGCTTCACCGGCTCCCGCCACCACCAGGGCCGAGTTCTCCGACTGGCCCGCCGCGATCGCGTCAAGGCCGGCCAGCAGCTCATGGCGGTTCTCCGCGATCACCACAGCCCGGTGGGAATGCGGGGCCCCGCCGTTGGTCAGTGCCGCGCCGAACCCGGCCACGTCGGTGTCCGGTGAGTCGGCCAGCGCGGCCCGCAACCGGGTTGCCTGGCCGGCCAACGCCGCCGATCCGCGGCCTGACACCGGGAAGGCGGAGACTCCGAGCCGCGTCACGGCGTCCGACCGTCCGGCCGCCGGCTGCTCCGGCGCCTGCTCGAGGATGACGTGCGCGTTCGTGCCACTGATACCGAACGAGGAAACGCCGGCCCGGCGGGGCCGACCGGTCCTCGGCCAGTCGTGGTTCCGGTCGAGCAGAGCGACGGCTCCCTGCGACCAGTCGATGAACGGCGAGGGCTGCTCGGCGTGCAACGTCTGCGGCAGGACGCCGTGACGCATCGCCATGACCATCTTGATGACGCCGCCGACCCCGGCGGCAGCCTGGGTGTGCCCGATGTTCGACTTCAGCGAACCCAGCCACAGCGGGGTTTCGCGGTCCTGGCCGTAGGTGGCCAGCAGCGCCTGGGCTTCGATCGGGTCGCCGAGCTTCGTGCCGGTGCCGTGCCCTTCGACCACATCGACGTTCGATGTGGACAGACCGGCCGAGGCCAGCGCCTGGCGGATCACCCGCTGCTGCGAGGGACCGTTCGGGGCGGTCAGGCCGTTCGACGCGCCGTCGGAGTTCACCGAAGAGCCCTTGAGCACCGCGAGTACCTGGTGGCCTTGTCGGCGTGCGTCCGACAACCGCTCGAGCACCACGAGGCCGACACCCTCGGCCCAGCCGGTGCCGTCCGCGCCCGCGCCGAACGCGCGGCACCGGCCGTCCGGGGACAGGGCTCGCTGGTGACCCAGGTCGACGAATGTCATCGGGGTGGACATCACCGTGACCCCGCCGGCCAGCGCGAGCGAGCACTCGCCCGACCGCAGTGCTTGTGCGGCCAGATGGAGTGCCACCAGTGACGACGAGCACGCGGTGTCGACCGAAACGGCGGGCCCCTCCAGGCCGAACTGGTACGCCACCCGCCCCGAGAGCACGCTGCCCGCGCTACCGGTCAGAACCGCTCCGCTGAGGTGGTCCGGAACCAGGTCCACTGCCGGCGCGTAGTCGTGGTACATGACACCGGAGAACACCCCGGTCTGGGTGCCGCGCAGTGAGTCCGCGTCGATACCCGCGCGCTCGAAAGCCTCCCAGGCGACCTCCAGCAACAACCGCTGCTGCGGATCCATCGCCGTCGCCTCACGGGGCGAGATCCCGAAGAACCCGGCATCGAACTCACCCGCGTCGTGCAGGAACCCGCCACCACGCGCATACGTCGTCCCCGGATGATCCGGATCCGCGTGATACAGACCCTCCACATCCCAGCCACGCGCCTGAGGAAAACCAGTGATCCCCTCCCTGCCCTCGACCACCAGCGACCACAGATCCTCCGGAGAAGCCACCCCACCCGGATAACGGCAGGCCATCCCGACAATCACCACAGGATCATCGGGATCGCCGGCCGGCGAACTGGTCGTGTCCGCTGTCTCACCGCTCGGGGCGAGCTCGCCGGACAAGTGGTCGGCAAGGGCCCGTGGGGTCGGGTAGTCGAACACGGCCGTGGTCCCCAAGCGCGATCCCGTGATCGCGTTGAGCCGGTTGCGCAGCTCGACGGCGGTGAGCGAGTCGAGTCCGAATTCCTTGAAGGTGCGGTCGACACCGATCGAGTCCCGCCCGTCGTAGCCGAGTACTCGCCCCGCCTCCGCGCGCACCAACTCCATCAGTCGCCCAGGCTGGGATGTCACGTCCTCGCCGGCACGGCGCGGTCCGTCCGGACGGCCCGGTACGGCCGCTGGGCGAGCCGGGCGCGGCGCGCTCGTGATCAGTTCGCGGAGCAGCGGGTGCACGTTCACGGCGTCCGTGGCGGAGGCGGTGTCCAGCCGCAGTGGCACGAGCAGCGGCTCGCTCCGCCGAAGTGCGGTGTCGAAGAGGGCGAGCCCCTCGGTTTCGGACAACGTCGCTATTCCGGAGCGCGCCATCCGGTTGAGGTCGCCGGCGCTGAGCGCCGCGGCCATACCGCCCCGCTGATCCCACAGTCCCCACGCCAGCGACGTCGCCGGGAGTCCGAGCTGGGCGCGATGGTGGGCGAGCGCGTCGAGGTAGGTGTTGGCGGCGGCGTAGTTGGCCTGGCCCGCTGCGCCGATCAGGCCCGAGATGGAGGAGTACAGCACGAACGCCGACAGCGGCATGTCTGCGGTGAGCTCGTGCAGGTTCTTCGCCGCCACCGCCTTCGGACCCATGACCGCGTCGAGGCGCTGCGGACTCAGCTCGGTGAACACACCGTCGTCGAGCACGCCGGCCGTGTGGACCACAGCGGTGAGGGGTCGATCGGCAGGAAGCCCGCGGAGCACCGCGGCGAGCTCGGCACGGTCGGCGACATCGCAGGCTTCGGCTCGCACGTCCAGACCCAGCGCGGTCAGCTCGGCCACCAAGGCGCGCGCCTCGGGCGTGACGGGGCCGCTCCTGCTGACCAGCAGCATGCTCGTCACTCCGTGCTCGGTGGCCAGGTGCCGCGCGAGCAGCCGGCCGAGTCGGCCGAACGCCCCGGTCAGCAGCACGGTTCCGCGCTCGGGTATCGGCTTCTCGGCGGCGGGGTGCGAGCCGGGATCCACGGGCAGGCGAGTGAGACGCGGGACACGAACGCCCTCGGCGGACAGAGCCAGCTGCGGCTCCCCCGTGGCTACCGCGGCGGCGAGCCGTCGGGCCCCCTCACTGCCCGGCGCCACGTCGACGAGCACGATGCGGCCGGGGTGTTCGGACTGCGCGGCACGCAGCAGACCCCAGACCGGCGCGTTGCCGAGATCAATGCACCCGTTGCCCCCCGTGTCGACGGCACCGGTGGTGACGACGACCAGTGGCGCGTCGGCCATCGTCCCGTCGGCCAGCCAGTCCTGTACCAGTCGCAGGATGCGGTGCGCGCCGCCGGCGTCCGTGACGTCGGCCGGGGGAACCACGGTGATCACTGTGGACGGCGTCGGGGCCCCCGCCGCCATCGCGGCCCGCAGCGCGGAGAGATCCGCGTACCGGTCGAGCGGTGAGCTGTCACCGGCCGGCTCGGCACCGAGGTCGTGCGGGTCCTCCCCCACCATCGCCCAGTGACCGGTGCCGGGGTGGGCGCCGACCTCCTTCGGCAGCCACGACAACCGGAGCAGCGCCGCCTCGCTCTGATCCGTCGGCGGAGTGCGTGGAGCGTCGGGCGCGGGCCGCAGCACCAGCGAGTCGATCGACGCGACCGGGTTGCCTTCGGGATCGGTGAGCATCATGGCCACCGAGTCGGCGCCGGTCCTCACGATGCGGGCCCGCAAGGCCGGCGGGGCCGCGGTGTGCACGGTGACACCACTCCACGCGAACGGCACCAATGTCTCGCCCGCGGTCCCGAACAGGCCTACCAGCGCGGCCTGGATGGCGGCGTCCAGAAGGGCGGGATGCAGGTCGAACACCGGGCCGCTGTGTCCCTCCGCCTCGCCCAGGACGATGTCGGCGAACACCTCGCCGACGCCGCGCCGGACGGCTTGCAGCCCTCGGAACGCCGGCCCGTAGTCGTACCCCCGGCGGGTGAGTTCCGCGTATGCGGTGGCGATGGCGATCGGCTGTGCGTCGGGACCGGCCTCACCGTTCCAGCCGGTTCCGGACGCCGGTCCGACCGGCGAGAGCGCGGCAGGTGGGGCAACGGTGCCTTCGGCGTGCCGGGTCCAGGTGCCGTTCCCGGCGGTGTCTCCCCCTCGGGACAGCACGCGCAGCGCACGGCGACCGGTGCCGTCCGGCGCATCGATCACCACCTGGAGCTGGGTGTCGCCGTGTTCCGGCACGACCAGGGGGGCGCGCACGACGAGCTCTTCCACCGGGCCGGCGCCGGTCCGCTGTGCGGCGTGCAGGGCCAGGGCCAGAAATCCGGTTCCGGGAAGGATCGGAGTGCCCAGCACCACGTGGTCG
This sequence comes from Streptomyces sp. NPDC045899, assembly GCF_056431485.1. Lineage (NCBI taxonomy): Bacteria > Bacillati > Actinomycetota > Actinomycetes > Kitasatosporales > Streptomycetaceae > Streptomyces > Streptomyces sp. NPDC045899. The sequence goes on along the minus strand of NZ_JBWKKP010000010.1, from coordinate 860 downwards.
GCCAACCACGGTTGCTGGTTCACGGACAGTCGGCCGGTCAGTACGAGCGCGCCGTCATCGCCCAGCGGCATCTCGGCGCGCAGGAAGGGGTGATCGACCGGCTCCAGGCCGACGGCGGCGAGGTCGGTGTCCGGGAGGGAGGAGGGTTCCAGCCAGTAGTGTTGGCGTTGGAAGGCGTAGGTGGGCAGTTCGGTGTGGTGAGCGCCGGTCCCGGTGAACACCTCCGACCAGTTCACCGCCACCCCGGCGGTGAACAACGCACCCAGCCCCGCCAGCACCGACTCGACCTCGCCATGACCGCGGCGCAGACTGGGCACCGCCGTGACGTCCTGGCCGTCCAGGCACTCCCGCACCGACCCGGTCAGCACCGCATCCGGACCCAGCTCGACAAACCGCGTCACACCCCGCTCATACAACTGCGTGACCGTATCGGCGAACCGCACCGTCTCCCGCACATGCCGCACCCAATACTCCGGATCCGCCATCGCCCCATTCACGGTCGCGATACGCGGCGGCTGAAAAGCCAACCCAGCCACCACCGCACGGAAATCGTCCAGCATCGGCTCCATCAACGGCGAATGAAACGCATGACTCACCACCAGCCGTTTCGTCCGGCAACCCTGCTCCGACAGCCGCTGCACCACCCGCTCGACCGCGGACCCGGCCCCCGACACCACCACCGACGCCGGACTGTTCACCGCGGCGATCGACACCCGGCCGCCCCACTCAGCCACCACCGGCGCCACCACATCCTCACCCGCGGCGACCGCCACCATCACCCCACCCGGCGCCAGCCCCTGCATCAACCGACCCCGCGCGGTCACCAACACACAGGCATCCGCCAGCGACAACACCCCCGA